>CAYPAG010000008.1:0-14794 GCA_964408645.1 uncultured Pelolinea sp.
CATCAATCTCTTTATTGAGGTGTTTTTCTCTGTCTTGATGGCTCTTACTCTGATTTTTGGTGTGATCCTGGTTTTAAGAAATAGGACCTCACTTCAAAAACAACATCGATTATTTGTTTTGTCCTGCACATTATTAATTTTTTATCTGGCATTCATCGCATTCACCCATTCAATCACAATTCCCCAAATCGATATTATCAATCGTATGCTGGCGCCTACGATTCCTTTGTTGCTCTTGGCCATTAGTTCTGTATTTTCCTTCAGACAACAAAAAATACTTCAGCCTGCAGTTTACCTGCCATTGCTACTCTTGCTCATTTTTTCAGCCAGGTTTTACTTCCTGATAACAACCAGCAAGGTAAATGAATATCACGCATATGGATTTGGTTTTAACTCTAGAGAGGTTCAGGAATCCGACTTTTTGGCGGAATTGAAAAAAATCGACCTAAACAAACCGATGATCTCCAATTCAGCTGCTTTTGTTTTGTTCCACACAAACAGATTTCCAGTCAATATCAGCCAGTTCCACAACCGCCAATATGGAAGCGCTGAAGGGTATGGGGAAAAAACATTCCGGGAGAGACATGCCCCGCTGATCATTCATCTCCCGGATTTTTACAATACCTATGGCGCGGATGCTGAACAACTTTTAACAACCATCACTAAAGGTTTAGAAGTTGCCAACTCTGATCCTGTTGGCGCTATTTACTATTACCCTTAAGTCTTATTCGACAGTGACTGATTTTGCCAAATTACGTGGTTGATCAACATCCAGGCCTTTCATGACCGCAATCTGGTAGGCAAAGATTTGCAGGGGAACAACCGCCAGGATCGGGTTGACCATCCAGGTAGCCTCCGGGATCCAGAAAACATCATCCGCCAACTCTGCGGCGCGTTGATCGCCATCGGTTGCAACAAGGATCACCCGGCCGCCGCGCGCTTTCACCTGTTCCACCTGACTGAGCATCTTTTCATACCACTGGTCTTTGGGCATGAGTGCCAAAACCGGCATATTCTTGTCAATGAGTGCAATCGGGCCATGTTTCATTTCTCCGGCCGGATAGGCTTCCGCATGGATGTATGAAATCTCTTTAAGTTTTAATGCGCCCTCGTAAGCGATCGGCATGTTGATGCCGCGGCCCAAGTAAAGGATATGATCAAAATCTTTATACTTTCGAGAAATTTTTTCAAACTGTTCTTCCCGCTCAAGCAGACTGCCAACCAGTTCAGGTACCCTACTGATCTCGGCGACCAGTTTTTGACGGGCTTCTTCACAAAGCAGTCCCTTGATGTCAGCCATGAAAACAGCCAGAAGGTAAAGATCCACCAAAGGCGCGGTAAACGCCTTGGTTGATGCTACACCTATCTCAGGACCAACTTGCATGGAGATATATCCATCCGCCAACCGCATGGCTTGTGAGCCTATGGCATTGACAATAGACCAAAGAACAGCGCCTTTTTGCCTGGCTTCCTCCATGGCCGCCAGAGTGTCAGCTGTCTCCCCCGATTGGCTGATAGCGATGACCAGTTGGTGTTTGTCAATAATCGGATCACGGTAACGAAATTCCGAAGCTATGTCAACTTCGACCGGAATGCGGGCGATGTTTTCAATTAGATACTTACCCACCTGTCCGGCGTGTGCGGCCGTACCGCAGGCGATGATCTTGATGCCATGAATTTGGTTCAAATCCAGTTTTTCTGCGTTTAACCCGGGAAGCAGAATTGAGGAGGTCCGGAAATCAATTCTCCCAACCAGAGTATCGGCCAAAGCGTGGCCTTGCTCATGGATTTCTTTTTGCATAAAATGACGGTAAGTGCCTTTGACTGCCGAAATTGGATCCCAATTAATTTTTTCTACTTGGTAATCTACTGGATTCCCTTGAATATCCGTGACCTCAACATCATTCTCAGTAATAACTGCCATCTGCTCCGAATCAAGGAAAATCATTCGGCTGGTATGTTCAAGGATGGCCGGGATGTCAGACGCGATGTAATTCTCTCCAACACCCAGCCCGATCACCACGCCGCCTGCATTCCCCATGCGTGCGGCGATGATCTTTCCGGGTTCCCGGGTTGAGAATACGACAATGCCATGCGCGCCGCGAATGCGTTCCAGCGTTTTCTGCACTGCCATTTTTAAATCCAATCCAGCAGCCAGATAACTTTCAATTAAGTGGACAATGGTTTCCGTGTCAGTTTCAGAATTAAACTGGATACCTTCGTCAACCAATTCATCTTTTAGTTCAAGATAGTTCTCAACGATCCCGTTATGAACCAGCACAACCTGACCGTTAAACCCAACATGAGGATGCGCATTGCGTTCGCTGGGTGCTCCATGGGTTGCCCAACGTGTGTGCCCAATGCCCGGGCTGCCGCTGATAGGGCTTGATGCAATTAACTCGCCTAAATGAGCAATTTTTCCCGAATCTCTGCGCACTGTTATTTTTCCGTTTTCAAGAACAGCGATTCCAGCCGAGTCATATCCCCGATATTCCAGCTTTTTCAACCCTTCCAAAATAATTGGGGTTGCGTCCTTCTTGCCAATATATCCAACGATTCCACACATTGCTTGCTCCTGTTTTAACGAAATTAAATCCGCGTAATATTTTGCTGTCCGTTATGGATAGCCTAATTACGTTTTTTAGGAAGGTCAGGAGAATCCTGGAGGGCATCCGCCGATCAATCGATTTTCCCGGTTGTGGTCCGGTTAACTTCACTTCGCAATGAAGAACCCTCTCCTCGTCATTCCACAGACTACTGTGGAATCAGGCGCTGCCTTGCCTAATGCCTAAAAATTATAATCCATAAAGATATTGTCACTTGACACAAGCCCTATTGGTTTATAGAATTGAATAAGTGACCATTCCTTGGGAAGAGACTGGTTTTTGCCAGCACCGAAGGGGCAAATCCAATTGGATGAAACTCTCAGGTAAAAAGGACCCAAGTATGGAAAACCCTGGAAAAGCGTAAGCGCCGACGGGGCAAACCTTTTAGGTGAATCTCTCAGGTTATCGACAGGGCAGGCATATTTTTATTTGCCTGCTTTTTATTAACTCAACCAAATTTCCAAGGAGAGAAAAATGAAAACACCTGAAAACCTCAAGTACGCAAAAACCGACGAGTGGGTTAAACTTGAAGGAAATATGGCAACCATTGGTATTTCCGATTATGCTCAAGACCAGCTTTCCGATATTGTTTTTATTGAGTTCAATAAAGACAAAGGGGAATCAGTAAAGAAAAATGATATTCTGGCGACGATCGAATCTGTAAAGGCGGCAGGTGATGTCAACTCACCTATCTCAGGAAAGGTTTTGGAGATTAACGAAAATCTGGTTGACCATCCTGAATTTCTCAATGAAGATCCATATGAAAAAGCTTGGATGATCAAGATCGAAGTTAACGATACAACAGAGATTGACCAATTACTGTCAGCGGCTGATTACGAAAAGTTTTGCGCGGAAAGGGATTAATGTATATCCCGCATACCCCTGCCGAACGCGATGAGATGCTCAAGGTAGTGGGGAAAAAATCTTTAGAAGAACTTTTCTCAAATATCCCTGAGAGATTTCGCTTCCCTAAACTCGATCTGCCGGAGCCTGTGTCTGAGATGGAGGCAGAAGAGCAGTTCGCTGATCTAGCGAATGCGAATTATGCCGCCAATCAAATGATCTCGTTTCTGGGGGCAGGTGTGTATAACCATTACGTTCCTGCTGCGGTGGACATGCTCCTCCGCCGCGGCGATTTTTTTACCGCCTACACTCCATACCAACCGGAAATTTCCCAGGGCACTCTCCAAGCAATTTTTGAATATCAATCGCTGATCGCCAACCTTACAGGGATGGATGTCAGCAATGCCTCTCATTACGATGGTGCGACCGCATCCGGTGAAGCTTGCTTGTCCGCCTACCATCATTTCCGTGGAAAACGACCGAAAATAATCCTGTCCGGCGCTGTGCATCCACATTACCGTGAGACCATCCACACTTATTTGTGTGGCTTTGATGATATCCAGATCATAGAAGCAGGTTTGGCTGATGATCCCTCCTATCCAACAAAGCTTGCAGGGATGGTTGACGATCAAACATGTCTTGTGCTAGTCCAGTACCCTGACTTCCTTGGGACTGTTCATGACTTTTCCAATTTAGGGAAGCGAATTCATGAAACAGGCGGATTGCTCGCTGTCTCTGCCAACCCGATCGCTTTGGGTTTGTTCAAGCCACCTTCTGATTTTGGCGCGGATTTTGTTGTCGGCGAAGGCCAGCCATTGGGCATTCCAATGAATTTTGGTGGTCCTTATCTCGGTTTTTTTGCCACCCGCAATGAACTGATCCGCAAGATCTCCGGCCGTTTGGTCGGTGAAACAGTTGACCAAGCTGGACGTCGCGGATATGTTCTGACACTTACGGCGCGCGAACAGCATATTCGCCGAGAGAAAGCTACGTCAAACATTTGCACAAACCAGGGCTTGATGGCACTGGCTGCGACAGTTTATATGTCTCTTTTAGGCAAGCATGGATTGAAAGAGGTCGCCAATCTTTGCTTCCAGAAAGCGCATTATGCGGCTCAGATTATCAACAAGATACCCGGCTTTGAAGTCAAATCTCAAGCTGTATTCTTTAATGAGTTCTTGGTTAAGTGCCCTAAAGATCCGGCAGCGATAAACGAGTATATGCTGGACGAGGGAATTCTCGGTGGGCTTCCACTGGGAGAGTTTTATCCGGATCTAAAAGATCATTTACTGATCGCAGTTACTGAAAAGAACACTAAAGAAAGCATTGAACTTTTGGCAGAACTGCTTGAGGAGGCCGCCAATGACTGAACCAACTGTTTATGAACTTTCCTCAGCAGGTCGCAGGGGACTGAAGTATCCCGCAAGCGACGTGCCAGAGTCATCAATCCCCGATGATTTCAAACGTGCCGATTTACCCCTGCCTGAATTGTCTGAACTTGATGTTGTCAGGCATTTCACGCACCTCGCTCGTTTGAACTATTCGATTGACCAGGGATTCTACCCGTTGGGTTCCTGCACCATGAAGTACAACCCGCGCATCAATGAGGTCACAGCCCGCTTGCCGGGATTTACCTCCAGCCACCCGCTTCAGCCCATTGAAACCGTCCAGGGCAATCTCGCGTTGATGTATTATCTGCAAGAAGCGCTCATGGAAATTACTGGAATGAAGGGCATCACCTTGCAGCCCGCTGCCGGTGCACAGGGAGAATTTGTCGGCGGATTGATCATCCGCGCGTACCATAAGTTCAATAAGGATGAAAAAAGAACCCGAATCCTGGTTCCAGACTCAGCGCATGGAACCAATCCTGCCACTTCAACCATGTCAGGGTTTGAACCCATCAACATCCCCTCGGATAAAAATGGAAATGTGGATTTGGAAGTTCTCAAAAACGTTTGCGATGAAACCACCGCAGGTTTAATGCTTACCAATCCCAACACTCTTGGATTATTCGAAGAAAATGTGCTCGAAGTAATTCGCATTGTCCATGACGCTGGAGGGCTGGTTTATGGTGATGGAGCAAACTTAAACGCTTTGCTTGGAATCGCGCGTCCAGGCGATTTGGGTTTTGACATTCTTCACCTTAATTTGCATAAGACATTCTCTACACCTCATGGAGGAGGTGGTCCAGGTTCCGGCCCGGTATCTGTATCTGAAAAGTTAATCAGTTTTCTCCCGGAACCTGTCGTCGGGATCGTTGAGGAAGGAGACAGCGAAACACCACCGCTTTATGGATTTATCAGACCAGCCAATACGATTGGCCGAGTGAAGTCGTTTCATGGTCATTTCGGCGTACTTGTGAGAGCTCTGACCTATATTCTCATGAACGGAGCTGAGGGTTTACGCAGTGTGTCTGAATACGCAGTGCTGAACGCGAACTATCTAATGGCATTGCTGAAGAATAGTTACACCCTGCCTTACGACAGGACCTGCATGCACGAATTTGTGCTTGAGGGTGTCTGGGACGATAAACCAGGCATTCACGCTCTGGATATCGCCAAACGTTTGATGGATTATGGATACCATCCGCCGACGAATTATTTCCCACTAATCGTCAAAGAAGCTTTGATGATCGAACCTACCGAAACAGAGAATAAAGAGACATTGGATAATTTCGCAAAGGCTATGCTTTCAATAGCTGAAGAAGCAAAAGTTGATCCCGACCTTCTGCATAATGCGCCACATAATGCTCCGGTCGGGCGATTGGACGAAGTCAAAGCCGCTCGCGATCTGGTGCTTTGCTGTTGGCGTCCTGAAGATTAGATGAAAAAAAGTCGCTGAATATATCAGCGACTTTTTTTAATATTTATTTCTTTTTTGCTAAGTTAAATATAGTCTGCCAGATTTGCCTCAATCTCTGCCAATTTTTCCAGATCCTTCCCGCCACCTTGGGCTAGGTCAGGGCGACCTCCCCCACTACCTCCAAGCGCCTTGGCGATCTTTCGAACGATTTCACCTGCCGAGAACTTCTGCTGTACTAAATCAGATGTTACCGTAGCTACTACTTGAACGTTGTCCTCAGTTGAATTAATGAATATCCCAATACCAGATTTATAATCTTTTCGAAATTCGTCAGCAAGGTTTCTCAGGATTTCACTTGATGAGTCATTCAGTCTCAAACAAATGACTGGTTTTCCCTTTAAATTTTTGACATTTTCTTTTGCTTTTGAATATTGATCAATGGCTGACTTTGATGAGTATTGTTTGAGCGTTTTTTCTAATTCTTCTTTGGAAGTTATCAATTTTTTGACTGATGGGAGTAGATCCTCAAAAGAACTATCCAAAACATACCGCAACTCATCCAGCACCTTCTCTCTGCGTGTGATTTGTTCATACGCTTTCCGGCCTGTGATTGCTTCGATGCGGCGTATACCCGCTGCCGCGCTGCCTTCACTTGTGATGATAAAAGTACCGATTTCGGCTGTTTCATGCACATGCGTGCCGCCGCATAATTCATAAGAAAATGGTGCTTCTCCGCCAATAGTTATGGTTCTCACATCTTCGCCATACTTCTCGCCAAAAAGCGCAGTCGCGCCTTCTTCCAAAGCTTGGGTTAACTTCTTCTGGTGGATAATCAGAGCGTAATTATTTAAAATCCGGGCATTGACCGCGTCTTCCACTTTTTTGATCTCATCCTTTGTCATGGCTTTTGAATGGGTGAAATCAAACCGCAAGCGGTCTGGCGCGACCAATGAACCTGCCTGCCGGGCATGGTCACCAAGAACTCTGCGAAGTTCCGCATGCAAAAGATGAGTGGCTGTATGATTGCGCATGATATCCTGGCGGCGCGCTAAATCAACTTCAGCCACAACATCATCTCCAGTGGAAAGTTCGCCTTTTATCACTTTTCCCAAGTGTAAGATTATTCCTGGCGCTGGTTTGCGTACATCTTCAACCAGAAACTCGGTATTTCCATCTTTTGAATAAATCCGGCCTTTATCCGAAACCTGCCCGCCTGATTCAACGTAAAAACCAGTTCGCTGAAGAATAAGCTCTCCCTGCTCACCAGTTTTTAGAGACTCAGTTGCGGCACCATCCTTGACCATAGCGATCAGCTTGGTTTCAGCTGAGACTAATTCATAGGGGTTATATTCGATACCTGGTTCATCAATCAGACCACGGTTCTTTAATTGCTTGAACAGGTTCGAGTAAAATTCAGCGTCTTCTCCCCCTAACGGCCCAAATTCCTTTCCGGCGCCAGAATTTATCCGATGTTCCTCCATGGCGGCGAAAAAACCTTCCTGGTCCGCATCTAGCCCTTTTTCTCTAAGGACATCCCTGGTGATCTCCAGTGGCAGCCCGTGAGTTGCATAAAGGTCAAAGGCTGTTCGTCCATCCAATTCTTTCACACCTTTGACTTGAAGTCCCTTAATTTCATCTTCAAGATAAGCGAGTCCTCTTTCCACGGTACTTTGAAAACGCTCTTCTTCAAGTGTTAAGTTATCCAGGATCGCTTTTCGGTTTTTGGTTAACTCAGGATAGGCATCACCATAATTATTGATTACTTTTTCAGCGACTTTCGCGAGAAATGGTTCGTTGAAACCAAGTTTTGCGCCAAACCGTGAAGCTCGGCGAATGATCATTCGGCAAATATAATTTCGCCCAATATTGCCAGGGACCACCCCATCAGCGATCAGAAACGAAGCTGCTCGAGCGTGATCAGCGATCACACGATATGGCGTGAAGTTTTCATCGCGCCTTTCCGCATCATCACCAGTCAATTCCATAACCACTTTTATGAGAGGCATCAAAAGATCTGTGCGGTAATTCGAATCCACACCCTGCATCACCGATACGATGCGCTCAAAACCCATCCCGGTATCCACATGTCTGGCAGGCAGCGGATCCAGGTTGGTGGGGCTGGTGCGATTGTATTGGATGAAAACCAGGTTCCAAAGCTCAAGATACCTGTGGCAGTCGCTGTTCACGCCGCATACGTGGTTAGGATCATTTTGTTTATCGCAGTATTCAGCGCCTTTGTCGTAGTGAATCTCACTGCATGGACCGCAAGGCCCTGTATCTGCCATCTCCCAAAAATTATCCTTACGCCCGAAAGGAAGGATATGGTCCTGGTCTATGCCCGGTTGACTGCGCCAATTGACAGCCGCTTCTTCATCAGTTTCTATTTGCCCTTGTTCGTCTTTAAAGTAGGTTACCCATAATCTTGATTTGTCCAATACCCAAATTTCCGTTAGGAGCTGCCATGCCCATTCGATCGCTTCTTTTTTGTAATAATCGCCGAACGACCAATTCCCCAGCATTTCAAAAAAAGTATGGTGCAAGTCATCACGGCCGACATCGTCGAGGTCATTGTGTTTCCCTGCTACACGCATACATTTCTGTGAGTTTACAGCACGTGTGTAATCACGTTTGTCTGTGCCCAGGAAAACGTCTTTAAATTGAACCATACCGGCATTGGTGAACAACAGTGTTTGGTCTCCACCTGGTACGAGAGATGAAGATGGGACATATTTGTGCCCTCGTTGCTTAAAGAATTCTATAAATTCCTGGCGAATGTCGTTTCCTGATTTCATTGTTTGTTTTATCCTGAATAAAAATTAATAATCCTCAATCGTGAGTGATTATAAATTAAACATGCTTGGGAATGGAAAAGCCTAACGGGATACGGCCAACTTTACAACTTTTTCGCTCTCATCGAGAGTAATTCTGATAAATTGCTCATGTAATTCTCGGATGCCGCGCGTTTTCTGGCTGTATTGAACTTGGGTATAAGTCTTCGTTGTTTCTACAAATTCACCTGTACCCATGCTGTCCTTTTTCTGGTTCAGGAATTTCTTGATTTTCACTTGGTGTTCTCTGATCTTAATATTCGCATTGTTAATACTGGGAATATAGCTTTGGACAAGCTCGCTAATTTCGATTGATTTTTCAGCAGAAATCCGTGGATTTTTGGACAGAATCCCATCCGAATCGCTAACTACATTAATTTGCCACTGCTCTTCTCCAGATGAGTTCAGATTCTTATCCAGATAAATATTCGGTTCCAGGTAGCCAAGCGGATCTCCAAAAAGCACAAATGACAAGAGAGTTTTTTGATCCTCGCCGTCTAAATACCCCTGCCGCTGGTTCATCACCTTGATTAATCCTAATTTTGCCTGTAGAAGAGATTCACCGAATGAATACCCGTCTTTGATATATTTCCAGAAAATAAAACCCAGCAAATCCGCGCCGATCAAAGGTGTGAATACCGAACCGTATGCGATGCAAGTTGACGCGACTAAACCTTGGCTGCCAACAGAAATTAACTTTAGCGCCATCGAGTTTTCAATGGATTTATTGATCACAAACCCACCATAACAAGCTTCGGTGAAAACAAGGTCAACATTGTTGCGTATCTTATTGATTTGGTTAGCGCTGATTGCCACTGGAAAATCAGGACCAACCTGCTCTTCACTAAAATCTCTTTGTCCATACCACTCCGGCGTTTCTGCGAGCCCATGAAGGTTGAAGTATGCGCACTTGGCCCTCATCAGGTTCTCAATATCAATAGTATCCGAATCAAATTGTGGCGATACTCTTAAATCTGAGCCTGAGCCTATTGGTCTAAACGCAGCTAATGACGATCTCCGCCAAACTGCAGCAGAATAGCCGAAATCCTTGGGAGCGTAGATTAGTTGAGTGAAATACCTGCGAAGATCTAACCGCCGCTTAAGATCAGACAAAACACGATCGAAGTGATTGCCAGTTGTCAAACAAGCCAAATGAAATTGAGTGATCTGTCTAATTTGTTCAAGCAGCAAACCAGGGTCGTTACCGATTTCATCTGGAAGCCGGCCTACTGGCCATTCTTGCAGAAGATAATTGCTGGTCGAAGTGGCATATGGATTGTCGGATGGAACAGCTTTATCTGAATCATCCGTTGGATTAGGAATATTGTGAAATGGAACAACCTCATTCCCACCGACGATTAATAATGCCCCAATGGATTTGGATTGTTTTTCCAGCCGTTCGTCTAAATCATGCAAAGTCAACTTTATTTGCCAAGCATCAATTTTATTGATTGGAATTAATCCAAACTGTTGGGCGGAATCCAACCGGTCTGGCATTAAAACGGCGCATTCCCAACCAGGTTTTTTTTCAAGAATTTCTCTCAATTGTCCAAGCTGTTCAAGTAAATACTCCGCCGATTTTTCACCAAATTTCTGCAATAAACCATTATATGTAGTTAGAATCACATAAACAGGTGTTTTAGGTGTCTTTTGCCGATTCCCCGAAATATTGGCTTGGTAATCTGAAGCGATTATTTTTTCAATAGTCTGCTTTTCAACTTCAACTCCTCTTTCATCAGTGTTACCTGAACCTAATTGGTTCCATTTTAGAGACACTGCAATGGACGAAGGAATTTGAAAATCAACTTCTATCTCGTGTTCTGTATTCCAAAGTGAAAGGAAATCATGTGATTTCCCAAGCATTCTTGAAACTACAATACCTTCAGGATCATCAACAAGGCATTGGTGAAGTAAGTTAACAGAATTTATTTCATCCTTATCTCGAAAAAAAGCCAGAGCGGAGAAAATTCTGAATTGTAGACATTCAGGCCAACGTTCGCGATACAACTCAGCAAGATGAGAAAGTATTGAATTTGTGTCCTTGATAGAAGACAAGCGGCAATGTTCTATGGCAACTAACGGATTGTTGTTTTCTTGTGTTAACAATTGCTTAAGCAAAGTTTCAGAATGGACCAGCTCACCTCTGCGGATACCATTACGAACGGCACGGAGTGTCACTGCCCAGGGGAAAAGCGTTGAAATATCATCGGTTCTTCCGCTAATAACATGAATAAATGAGGTAACCGCTTTACGATCCTTTAAATCCCGATTCTGAAGTAATAATTCATAAGCACCAATATCTTCAGGGTCTTTGAGAAGGATTTGAGTGAGATACTTGGCTGAAAGTGTTGGATCATCGCGAAGCAAAGCGATCTTTGCCAAATGTGATTTTGCTTGAATATCTCCCGGGAATTCCAATAACCACTGATCGGCTAAATGTTCCACAAATTCTAGTTCACCAATGTTCATCCCGGCGGTGATTATTCGGTGGTAATCTGATCTGGATATCCTCATGGTTATTCGACGATTATTTGATTATCGGTATTGAATCCGCTTGAAAGATAGTTAAACTCATGTTGAAGTAATGATAATTCTTCATTGCCTGGATTAAGTTTAATTGACTGGTTAATCGTTTCTGACGCTTGTTGAAGTAATCCATGTTGAATGAAAAATCTTGCTAGACGATTAGCCAACAATACACTAAAAGGATTCGCGAACATTCCTTTTTCCAATGTCTCCTTAGCAGATCGAAAATCTCTACGGTCATTATATATGTCAAAGAGGGATAAGAAAAGTTGGTCATCTGATGGTTCGAAAGTTATTGCGCGTAAATAGTATCCAACTGCTTGGTCAAGATCTCCTTGAAATCGACAGATTTCTCCCAAGAGTGCATTAACCTTGCTCTCATTCGGATTGCTTGAAAACACAGATTCAGCTATTTCTTTAGCTCTTTTATAATCCCCAGACAATAACAAATATTTACTTTTGATCAACAACAGAGGTGTTGTTTCCGCTTCTTTGTCAGGAAGTGATTCGAGATAAGCAAGGCTTTTTTCTAAGCCATCAAATTTGTAAATCATGGTGACCATTTGGTATAGAACCTCAGGCCGTAACTCCTCAAATTTTTGTGCCTGGTCCTCCAAATAATTCTTGGCACTTTGCGGACCAGACAAGCGCTCGAGTAGTTTTGACTTGTTTATTATTAAATCAATACAGCTAGGACAAATCCCTAATCCTAAATCTAAATATTCAAGCGCTTTATGCAAATCACCAAGGTTCTCTGACAAGGAGGCTAATCCAATCAGCGGCCTTGGGTCAATTGGGTCTAGTTTTCTCGCTGATTCGAATAAGGATGAAGACTTCCCATACCTTTTCAATCGCAAAGCCAAGTTAGCAGACTTTAAAGTCAATTCAAAATCATCTGGTTCAGTTGACAAAATGGAATTGTACACAGCCAATGATTTTTCCGGTTCAGATCTCAAAGTCAAATCCGCGTACTCAATGCTGTTATCGATAATGGATCCACCATTACCAGCGCGCTTTAAATGCTCAACCGCCGCAAAGAGATCCCCTCTCTTTTGACTGATCTCGCCTGCTATTTTTTCTAATCCAGATTCACCGGGAAGTAATTCCAGCGCCAGGGAAACGGCAGCATACGCATCCTCATAATTTCCCGTTGCCTGAAAGATCTTGGCTAATAAAGCAAGATGATAAGGATTGGCTGAGTTCAATGACGCAAATGATCTGATTAGTTCCAGGCTTCTTTCGGGTATTGAGTCAACAAGTATTGATGCCAGGAAAAACAATTCTTCGTCAGTTTGCATTTCTGGATTGAAATCAATTAGTGTCTTGTCAATCCCATTTAATAAGTATGAACTAAACAAACGATCTTTTTGATCCACCATCATTGGGTCAGAGTTTAAGACTTGACCTAATCCGGATACATTTCCATCCAGATAAGCTTTGCAGATTGCTAGTTTCATCTCTAAATCTGGACTTTTTCTGTCTTGATTATCCCAAGCCTCTACCTCTGATAAGCGTTCTCTAATATTATCCATGAGAAGAATATCGTTACCTTTGCAGCCCACTTTCTCATGGATGAGGTTTTGCCTTAAAAAGTCGATTGAGGTGGACACAAATAAGTTCACCAATCCCGGGAGGAATCCAAAACGCTTAAATTCCTGTTCAATGATTTCAATAGCAAGAGGAAAATCATCCATTTCAGATGCCAATAAAGCTATCCAAAACCGATTTGACAAGATTTTGGTATTAAACTGTTGGTTTATGGTTTCAGCATCAGAATTTAGACGCAACTGCAAATTTTTATAAAGCGATTTTGCGTCTTCGATGTTACCGTTGCGTTTTAGCAATCGCACCTGAAGGCCTTGCACTCTCGAATTATCCGGATCAATTTTGATACAAGTAGATAAATAATCGGCAGCAAGTATTTCTTCATCGAATTCCAAAGCTGATTCACCAAGAGATACAAGAAGGTGTACGGATTTGATTTCTTCGGTCTTAAATCGATCAAGTAATTCCCTTTGGGTTTGACTTTGATCATCTAACCGGGATATCTCATTTGCCAAGAGACTTAGTTGTTCAATTTCAAAGGCGCTTGTTAACCCATTCTTCAAAAACAAGGCAGCCATTTTTAAATCTTGTTTAGAAAAACATACATCAGCAGCGATTTTTTCAAAACTCGTTGGATCCGTGAAAATTGCACTCAATTCAATATTTTTTAATAATTCGAGATCACCAAATTCTTCGGTCGGTTCAGTTCGGGTAGGATCAAATTCCTGCAGGATAATCCAGGCAGCATCATTTTGATTGTTTGCAAGAAGCAGTTTTAGTTTATAAGCCGTTAATTTTTTCCCTAACGGCTGTAAATGATTGAGCAAGACAATTGCTCTCTCCAAATTGCCCAGCTGTGAATGAATGACTGATCCAACCAAATAATGATTCGATTTGAGGTTTGTTGTGTTTGAAAACATTACATCCAGGGCGCGCTCTGCTTCAATAGATGCTCCAGCTTTGGCAAAAATTTGCGCTGCCAAAAGGCTTTTTTCGCTATCTCCAGCTGCAATTGAAAAAAATTGTCTATTGGATTCAATTGCGTGTTCGATTTGACCATTTCTTAGGCTGTCAAGCGCTTCAAGAAGTTTTATTTCCCATCGTGCAGGAAATCTATTTTCTTGTGAGGTTATTAATGTTGACCATTCACGGATCGGGTATATAAATGAATCAAGCTCAACCAAATCTCTTGGAACCAGCCCGTCTATTGACAACAATTTTTGGAGATATTTTTCCGCTTCAGGAATTAATTTGAGATGTAGGTGGCAAGCAAGAAGTTTTTTCAACAGGTCTTGATTTAATGGTTTGACACGTTCAACATTGGTGAAATGATTGATGGCTAAATCATAACGACCCGAATCGTAGTACTCGTTTGCCAAGGCGGCTTCAAATTTCCATTTTTTGTTGGAATCAGGATCTTCTATTTTTTCCAGCTCGCAGAATAATTTGTCAATTCTTTCAGTTTCATTGAGAAAGATGCCAAATATACGAAGTTCCTCATTTTTAAATCGTTCATAGTGTCTGAAAATTTCCCGATGATTGGCAAATTTCTCTTTGTCAGTGATCTCCAAATTGATGGGAAAAAACTTCGTGTCTTTTTCAAGTAATGAATATGCAAGAAGCAAAATATGGTTATCATCAGTA
>CAYPAG010000008.1:14894-28851 GCA_964408645.1 uncultured Pelolinea sp.
AGACTTATCATTTATTTCGAGCAGGTAATCCAAAAGCGTTTTTGACGGAGTGATGAAATTTCTTTTTATGTTTAGTTGGTAGTCCACCAACTCACTGAGCGCAGCATTTTGGCCTTTGTCCCGAAGAATTTCAATCAACAACCGAAAATCTTCTTGATTTGAAATTTCATCAATGTAATAATTTATTTCGGTTTTCGAGAGAATTTTTTCAGTCAAGGATGAGTCATTTATTAAGTGTATGAGTGGCCATTGGTCTATTTCAAAAGGATTTGCCTGGATTATCTTGTTGATCGCTTCAATCTTGTTTGATCGATAAGCGTCAATTAAGGTGATTTTGACATCATCGGCAGATAGAAAATTTATTTTCGTTCTTATTTCATAAGCTTTTTCCCAATCGCCGATGTGTTCAAGTGAGCTTGCATACCTAGTGTTTTCAGTTCTGTTGGGTGAACCTAGCAAGCCGAGCAGATTAAAATACTTTATGGCATTTTGGTGATTACCATATAGGTGGTTAATATTTGCCCCAATTCTGAGAAACTCAACATCCGATGGATTTTCTTTGTGAAAAATATCGAGTAAACTAGCGAACTCTCTCGTTAGGTCTAATTTGCTGAAGAATTGAATTATCGCGTGTTGAGTTGCCGGTGAAAAAAATCCGAAATCATTAGAAATCTGATATTTGTTTATTAAATCTTGATAGATCTCTTTACCTATTGAAACAGCAGAAATTTTGTCTGTGTTTAATAGGTCATTAGCGGAATTAATTCTCTCAATAATTTCTTGATTTGCGGAGTTAATCCTTCGAGAATTTAGAAATATTCTAGAATGATCCAATGATTCAAGATCGAAGGTGGAAATTCCATACAATGACAAAAGACTGAATAAATCTTGCTTGTTGATTTCACCTAAAAGTTTTTTTGCTTTCGGATCATCAGCAATTTCCGCAAGATATAACAAATTTTGGTTTTCATTGATACGATCAAGAATACTCTTAAATTCCTCATCATCTTGAGGAGGGGTAACATTTGTTAATTGGTTACTCTCGAGATAATATCGGGAGAGAATTTTTGCCATATTATGATCGTTAAGCTCTTCAAGGTTGTTGATGATCTTGGCAAGGAAACTTATTTGTACTGATTGGGTAAGTATTTCTGGATTTTTCTCGAACAAATCCCTAATAGTTAAATCAAAAAAGATTACATAAGCAAGAATCCGTTGAAAAAATTCAACATTAATTTCCGCGATTGTTTTTATGAGCTTTTTGATATCAGAAAAGTTATTAAAAACAATTGAAAAAACCCCTGACCATAGAAGGACTTCTTGAAAACTCAAATCACGATTCTCAAATTCTCTAAAGTCCAGTGGAGCTTGCTTTAATTGATCTGAAATCCTTAAAGCAACAGCAGACAGCGAGTAAATCTCTGTCTTGTCGTTTATCAAATCAATTATCTTGATTTGATTTGTGTAATTTTTTTCGAATGGATCTTCTTCATGATCCCTAATATCTGCAGCAGCTTCTAAAACACCCGAAATTGACCATCTCGTTGGATTTATTCCAAGTGTCGATTTAACATGATCAAAATGCGATTGATCTTCAGAGATAAATTTCCAAACAAGAGGATGTCGGATTAAGCGAGAGACCACCTGCTTCGTGCAGGTGTCATCAAAAATATCCTTTAGACCATCAACGAAATCAAATTGGGCCATTGGTCCTGGGAAATAAATTGTCTATAACAGCTGCGAAACCAGATAATAGGAAACAATAAAAAATACAAATGAAACCAAAACAAGAAATATTCCAACACCCGCTTTGGTCTTTGTCATTTGTGTGATCGATGCGAGTAGCGAAGAAGCGTTTCCCATCAAGTCTGATACATCATCGGTAAGACCTTTGGACATGATCTTGGCTGATTGCGCAGAAATTTCCGAGAATTCGCCATTGGAAATTTTAAATGCCAGAGTGAATAGTCCTATCACAAAAGAAATCACACCTAAAATTAGAACCGCGCCTGCCAGTGTCAAAACAAAATCATTGGCTGTTATTGGAAACATTACATACCTCCATAATGAATTAATATTCATCAGGTATGTTGCAATAACTGTGCCGTGCTATTTGGGATTTGAAATATCGAGAGGAAGATCTGCTGGAGTTATTTTTTCTCCATCACAAAATAACAACGCTCGTTGAATTGCGTTGCTCAATTCTCTAATGTTGCCTGGCCATTTGTAATTGATCAGCATTTTTAAAGCTTCGGGCGATATATCAGTGATGTTCTTGCCCATTTGCATATTGAACTTATTAACAAAAAAAGCTACCAGCTCAGGGATATCCCGTTTGCGATCGCGCAGCGGGACAAGGTGAAGATCAACTACTTTTAATCGGTAATATAAATCTTCTCGAAATTCACCTTTTTCAATCATTGTTTTAATATCCCGATTTGACGCGGCAATGATTTGCACGTCTACATTAATGGAAACGGTTCCACCCACTCTTCGGAACGACCTTTCTTCAATCGCTCGGAGCAATTTAGCTTGAATATCTGTCGGCATGGAAGAAATTTCATCAAGGAATAATACTCCGCCATCTGCCACTTCCATTAAGCCATGCTTTCTTTTTTCAGCGCCTGTGAAAGCGCCAGCCTCGTAGCCAAACAGTTCTGATTCAAGTACGGTGGGTTGTATGGCTGCGCAATTAATTGCAATAAATGGCTTACCAGCTCGTGGGCCGGATAGATGAATGAATTTGGCTAGCACTTCTTTTCCGGTTCCAGTTTCACCAGTAATTAGCACAGATACAGATGCTTTAGCCGCTTTAACTGCCTGGTCAATTGCCAGAGAGAATTCTTTGCTCTGCCCGATCACAAAATTATTCGTCTGCTGTTGGTTTTTTCTCAGGTGGATTAATTCCTGTCGCATCCGGATGATTTCACCTGCGCGTTGGATGGAATTCTCCAGATTCTTTAAGTCTTTTATAGGCTTGGTTAGGAAATCATGCGCGCCATTTTTCATGGCATCAACAGCCATCTCGATATTTCCAAACCCAGTCATCATGATCACAGGAATTTTATTGGGCAGTTTGGATAATTCATCCAAAAGATCGAGGCCATATCCATCAGGAAGCTGGACATCCAGTACAACTATATCAGGATCATTCTTAAGAAAATATTCTCGAGCGTCTTTAAGAGTTCCCGCTTCAATAATCTCTATTCCTGAAAGCTTTAGATATTCAGCTATGTTTTTTCTTGCTTTTTCATCATCATCAACAATCAATACTGAATACTTCAATTTTCTTCTCCTTGGAATTGCAGTGGCAAATAAACTGAAAAAATTGTTCCGCCAGCAAAGCTGTCCAATTTTATTTGGCCCTGGTGTGCTTCGACAATCTTTCGGGAAATCAATAATCCCAATCCAGTTCCTGAAGGCTTATCTGAATACTGACTTGCCAAGAGCACATTTGATAGCTTATCAGGAATTCCTGGCCCGGTGTCGGTGATTTTTATAACCACTTGATTGGGTGATGTGTCTTCTATCATTTGTGTTATTGATACCGTTCCCCCTTCCTCTTTGACCGCTTCAAGAGCATTATTGATTAAATTTAGGATAACCCTTTCCAATGATCTCTGTTCGCCTAAAACTTTTGCAGTCGGAAAGCGATTGTTGAATTGTATTTGGATGCCAGCTTTCTCGGCTTTGTACTTGTTTCGATAAAGAATTTTTTGAATAAAGCCCGCCAAATCGATGATCTCAAAATAATGAGTATCCTGCCGGGAATAGGATAAAACCGACTCCATCATTTCGGTGATATTATCGCAGTCTTCAAGGAGCCTGCTGAAATCCTCCTGAATTTCTTCTGAAGGATTTATTTTTCTTTCGAGAAGTTGAATGCCAGTGGACAATCGGTTTATAGTATTTCGAACATCATGGGCAAATTCTGCTATCGTCTCTCCTAAAGCTGCTTGTTTTTCGAGCCTATTTTGAGCATCAGCCAACATTTTTGTTTCTGTTTCATCTCGAAGAAAAAGCATTACTTTTTCGTTTTCAATAGGAAGAGCAGTTAGAAGAAACTGTCGTTGAATTCCGTTCCGATCAAAAAATAAAATTCTCCTTGATTTCTTAATTAGATCATCTTGATCCAGTAAACTCAGAATTGCATTGCTCTCTTGTTCTCCAAAAATTTGAGAGATCAGTTTTCCCTTAAGTTCAATTGGAGAGTAATTCAGCAGCGCGGGAAAAGAAGAATTAAAGTCAAGTATTTTTGTTTTTTCATCAATGATAAGAATTCCATCGTTAGTATGTTCAAAACCATTGCTGAATTTTTCCAATTCTATATTCAATTGATTTATTTTGTCCGTCAGGATTGAAAACCCCTTGGAGTTTTCAATAATTACTTGAGTTATTTCCCTCAAGTAATGAATGGACTGTTCTTTTAATTCATTTTGAGATTCATAAAGATATGCAATAACAAAAAGACCTATTGGTTTTTCAGCTGCACTTACAGGCAAAGAATATACACATTGGTATCTTTTATCTCGAGCGGCGCGATGAATTTCAGATAATACTCTTCTCCCTGGTTGCCACACATCCAAATCCGAGAGGCGCTCAATTTCAATTCTTGGGATTTGCGGAGGAAATGCAGATCGTTCTGCATTGTTTATCCTTTCCAGTGTATCCAGGGTTTCCTCTTTGATGCAATAAAATTCTATAGAATCTGCGAATTTTTCGCTTTTTAAAATTTCTAAAATTTTTTCAATAAGGTTTTTGGTAGAAAATAAATCTTTGACTTCCAATAATTTTAAAAGTTGGAGTGACATTAATTCTTGATTAGGTAATAATTGGTTCTCCTGCTCATCAACTGATATAAGAATATATTTACCTGATCGTCCAAGATACTTGAAATTTAAATAGACAGGAATAGGTTCCCCAACACTTCTACGAAGAAAAGCAATTTCCTTTCCCCCATCAGTAAGAACCTCAAAATTCAAGCCTTCAAATATTTTGTCAAGTTCAACATTTTTGATTTCATTGATCGAATAACCTGTTTTCTCAGAAATCAGGTGATTTCCAAGTTCGATGCGGTTTGTTTCAACATTAACCAACAAACAGGGGTTGGGGAGAGTATCTAAAATATTGCGAAAATCCAACTCTTCCAATTGATAGGACATGCGACCTTTTCCGAAGCTTAAGAATTATTACTTTTTACTGCCAATTTGCGTTGATGTGCGGGTAAAATGCTCTCCATTAGGCGATACTTTGCAACTGTTCGTCTGGCTACGATATATCCGCGTTTCACTAACTTTTCTTTTATTTCTGAATCGCTAAGCGGGTTAAGTTTGTTTTCCTGATCAATTATCTCCTTCATAACAGTTCTGACACCTAAGCTTCGATCAAAAAAAGTGGACATTGGAATAATTCGTCCATCTGGCATTTGGACAGTCTTATTGGATACCGCACGAGAGATGGTTGATTCATGCACATCCAGTTCTTTAGAGATTGTGACCCGGGTTACTGGTTTTACGAATTTTTCTCCTTTGTTAATGAATTCTTTTTGTAAATCAGTGATTCTTTCAACCAATCGCTGTAATGTATTATTTCTCTGCTGTATGCATTTAATAAATAAATTGGCTTTTTCAAAATCTGTTTTTAACTCATCTTTAGTCTCGTCTGCAGATTCACTGATCGCTTGTCGATAAAGCGGATTGACATCCAGATTACAGATGCTGGGAATAACTATTTCAACCATAAGGGATCGATTGGGATCGTTATTAATATGGGAAATTACAACATCTGGATTGTAATAAACCAAGTTCTTTTCTTCACCAGGTGTACGAAAATCTCCCCAGTGCGCTCTTGTTGGAAATGGATTTAAGTTCTTGCTGAAAAATTCTGCTGCATCAGTGACTTTCTTTTGAGACACTCCCAGTTTGTCAGCGATTTCTTTGAATTGTTTTTTCAACAATTCTTGAAGATAATTTTCTGAAATATTGATAAAAATTTCAGGAACTTCCGTAGTGTTACGCAATTCTTCCAACTGTACTTGAATTGCTTCCTTTGGTGATGCTGATCCTACCCCAACAGGATCAGCTTTCTGGATGATCGATTTTATTCTTTTTACATCAACCAATGAAACATGAAAATATTCAGCTACATCGATGAGCTCTTCTCTAAAAAAACCATCTTCATCCAACTGGTTCAAGATATATGCAGCAACTAACCTGTCTTCCGGTTTGAGGTCGGAAGCAATTTGGCTGAGGACGTATTCTTCCAAGGATAAATCTTGTGATCCCATCGCGCTGTCGGCAAAATCTTCCGGGCTGATTGAGCTGGATTGTGGTTGAAATTCACCTCTCGCAGAAATAAATACGATCGTTTCATCCATGCTGCCACTTTTAGGTTTGGTACAGATTGGACAAAGCTGTCCTTCTGTAAGAACATACCCACAACCTGGGCAGCGCCTTTCTTCCCTTACCACCAACGCCGGGTTTTCATTAAGGGTTTTGTTGATCTCTTGGCTCAATTCGCCGTAATTCATATTTAAAAGCGTCATGGTTTGAGCCAGATGAGCCGTAGTTTGAGGTGATAATCTCTGAAATTGCCTCTGATACATTTGGTGCCTCGAAAAATAGTATAGCTTGAAAGCGGCGTAATAGCAATAAATATGCCAAGTCAAATGTTAAAATCAACAAGTAATAGAAAAACTTAGAAGTGTTTAGGGTTATTTCGCCAGCGCAGCTACCGGTTTGCTGGTGGGTTTAAATGCCTCAAGGCAGATGCTTGAAAAAACCATTAGCCCTTCCGGCAGAAACAGTGATAGGCGTTCTTGGGGCTGCAATTTCTGATTCCAGTAAACCTTATTTTCAACCGCTCAAAGAAAGCTATGGCATCCTACCCTCAATGGCTATGATAAATTAATTCGAAGAGAACGTCACCTGCAACTATACGAAAGGAAACAGGAATATTTAATGGCTTTTATAATTCCTTAAAAATTGAAAATTAAAATCTTTCCTCAGATAATCATATTGGCTTTCATGATCTCATCATGTTCCCACCCAGTTTTCGACGGAGATAGAGCTTTTCGGTACTTGTCTCAACAAGTGGCTTTTGGTTATCGAATCCCCGGTAGTCAGGCATCCAGGGAAACTTCCATTTTCATACAAAAAATTCTTGACGAAAATGGATGGTCAGTGGACTTCCAAGAATTTGTTTTTGAAGGCGTGGTTCTCCGAAATATAGTCGCTTATAAAAACAAATCAAATCCCGAGATCATTATCGGAACCCATTACGACATACGACAAATCAGCGATCAGGAATTAGATGTTACCAATCAAATAATTCCTGTGCTTGGCGCTAATGACGGAGCGTCGGGTACTGCCGTTCTTCTAGAGTTGTCTCATCACCTTGTCACAAATTCAAGAAATATTTGGCTTGTATTTTTCGACGGCGAGGACCAAGGGAGAATTAATAATTGGCCATGGAGCATAGGTGCTGAATATTTCGCAACAAATTTGGAAAATCATCCTGAAAAAGTATTGATAGTGGATATGGTTGGGGACAAAGATCTAAAGGTTTTTAAGGAGAAAAATTCATCTAAAGAAATATCTGACGATATTTGGTCTGCAGCTAACCAGGCTGGTTATGGGGATTCTTTCATCAACCAGTATAAATACTCGTTAATCGATGACCACTTACCTTTTATAAATCGGGGAATCCCGGCAGCGCTGCTAATTGATTTTGATTATCCGTTTTGGCACACAAACAGCGATGTTTTAGAAAATGTTTCTTCTGACAGCTTGAAAATAGTTGGGGAAGTCTTGATTAAATGGTTAGAACCAAGTAATTAAATTGCAAGAACCTCGTTTCCGAGGCTCTTGCGTGGGAAGATGATGAAGCAGGATTGCTTTAAACGGGGTAAGCGATGATAAACAACCTTCCCCAGGAATCCTCTGATCCTTGCTGAATGCAAGTTTGTAAGGTGAGGTGATGAGAGCCCATGTAAACACGTTTGAAAAGCTGGGTAGCAGTCAGTCGATCTGACGTTGCCAGGTCCACGAAATTACTGCTGGCTGAATTAGGTGATAAAGCTTGATAGCTTTGGATATCTGCAATTTGATAAACCTGGACACTTCCATCCCCGTAAACGACCTGAATTTGATCGCCAATATTCAGTGTAAAGAAATCAGCGCCTGCCAGATAATTATGCGCGAGCAAACCGGTGACGCCATATTGTCTTGGCATTGCGAAGTCAGTGATAACGTCATCAGTCGTAGAAACAAAACCCGCATTGCCCGAAGGCTGTTGGACTACAGGATAAGCAAATTTATCCTCTACATACAATCCACGAATCGTATCTGAACTGCCGTCAATTAATGATTGAACAAATGAATTAAGCTCATCTGCTTTGTTAGCATTAAGGTCGGCTTGACTTACATCCTGTAAATTGCTAAAAGATACAGGACGCACTAACGGAAGGTCATCGCTGGCTAAAGCAAGGGTGGGATTATCGCCGGAATCTGGAAGTTTTATTTCTGCGAAATTAAAACTCTGCAGAAAAAAAACGGTTGTTGTTAGTAATAAGAATAAAACTTTCTTTGGTGCTCTCATCATCTTCCTTTCAGTGACAAGAGCTCCAAAGAAAATCAGAGTGGGAAAAATCAGGTATAACCTGAAAAATTTTCCCGTTTGACGTTTTCGGCAACCTGGCAATCATTTCCGCAATTGCGGCTTTAGACCCATGGCTTTGCGTCGCCAACTTTCGTTGGTTTTGCTCTTGTCGAACGAACTACTTTATTAATTCTTCCCGTGAACAAAAAAACGGACCCGCTTCTTGCCGAGTCCGTTTAAATAAAACAGACCTTCGGCGGCTTGGCAGTCATTGCTGATTATCAGCTTTAGACCCATAGCTTTGCGTCCCTGGTTTTCACCAAGTTTGCCTTTATCGTGGTCGATTTATAATGTTCTATTGATTATTTTACTCATTTCATAACTTTTGTCAATATCCAATTTACCAAAGGATTATATGAATAAGAACCAGCTTTATGACACAAAACCTAAGAAAGAAAAAGCGTTTCTTGTCGGTGTGGAATTTCATAATTCAAATCATTTACTTGGTGTTAATGAATCTCTTGAAGAGTTGGAATTATTAGCGGATACTGCTGGTTTGATTGTCGTTGGAAGCGAACAGCAGAAATTATCGGCTCCAAATCCAGCTACTTTTATTGGATCAGGTAAAGTCGAAGAGATCAAGGTGTTGGTTGAGACGTTGAATGCAGATGTTGTGCTCTTCGACGAAGAACTATCTCCAAGGAATTTCCGGGAATTGGAAAAAGAATTCGGCACGAGAACACGTGTCATCGATCGGACAACCCTTATTCTCGATATCTTCGCCCAGCACGCCCAAACTCATGAAGGTAGGCTGCAGGTGGAACTTGCTCAATACGAATATCTACTCCCTCGATTGACCCGCGCCTGGTCACACTTGGCGCGCCAAGCTGGCGGCGGTGCAGGCAGGAGTGGCTCTGTTGGTGGTGTCGGTTTACGTGGTCCAGGAGAAACTCAGCTTGAAGTGGATCGCCGGCAGATTCGTGATCGTATCAGCCGGCTTAAAGATGAAATAGAAAAAGTGAGGGAGCACCGAAATCGATATCGTCAGAAACGCCGGAATTCAAACATACCAATTGTGGCATTGGTCGGGTATACGAACGCAGGAAAGTCAACTTTAATCAATAGTTTAACAAAGGCAGATGTTTATGTGGCTGACCAATTGTTTGCCACGCTTGATCCCACAACACGGCGCTGGGAATTGCCGGGAGGTCATGCTGTACTGATTTCCGATACGGTTGGATTTATTCAAAAACTGCCTACTCATTTAGTGGCTGCCTTTCGGGCGACTTTAGAAGAGATCGCAGAAGCTGATCTGCTTTTACATATTGTTGATGCCAGTCATCCCGATGCCGTTCAACAGTGGCGTTCAGTAATGAATACACTAAAGGATCTTAAAGCCGAACGTATCCCGATGATTACAGTATTAAATAAAATTGACCGAATTGATTTACATACAGATTTAATTCAACGAGTTATTCCAGAATTTTCGGACAGCATTTTGATTTCCGCCTTAGAAAAGACAAACTTGGATGAAATTGAAAATTCTGTTAAACAGATGCTTTTTGAGAATTATGTGCCATTGCAGGTAACCATTCCATATAAAAATGGAGATCTGATCTCAATATTTCATGAATACGGAAAAATCGATCGAATTGTGCACGGAATAAGCGAGGTGATTATTTCTGGCCGGATTCCCGTGAGATTGTTGGCGGATTTTGGAAGGTTTCAGACTAAAAAATCTCTCGTCAATAAAAAATAGAAAAAATCCCCGGTTGATGCGCCGGGGATTTTTGCGCTGGCATTAATAATTATTCTTCGGTTTTGTCTACGCTGACGACTTCGCGCCCTTTATAAAACCCACATTTTGGGCAAACAGTGTGCGGTAATTTAAATTCACCACAATTACTGCAAGTCGATAAGTTCTTTTCTGTTAAAGCATCATGAGCGCGACGACGGTCTCGGCGGCCTTTAGATAATTTGCGTTTTGGTAAAGGTGTCATTTTTTCTTTCCTTGATTTAAATAATTCCTAATTCATAGTGTCTATAAAAGACACAAAATTATAAAGACAGAACAATCATATGTCAAGCAGGTTTTTTGATATATCAATTCTTAAAAGTGTAGTTTGCGAGATTATAATTCTCCTCCGGTTTTCATTATTATCCCAGGAGAGAATCTTTATGCGGAATAGAACGCTCAGATTGTTATTGATATTAGTCATCTTGATAGTTGTGGTAATCATCGATTTCCCAATCCTTTCAAATTTAAAAGAAACTATATTCAATCGACCTCTTAATCCAAACTTAGGATTGGACCTTCGTGGAGGTATGCAGGTGGTTATGCAAGCACCTGAAGGATATGAAATAACGACCGAGACTTTACAAGTCGCAGCAACCATTCTGGAAAATCGCAGCAATGCTCTTGGAGTGAGTGAAGTCCTCTTCCAAGTCGCAGGTGATAATTACATCGTGGGTGAATTTCCTGGACTTGAAAATATTTCAGAAGTAATCGATGTAATCAAGCAAACAGGCATGCTTGAATTTGTTGATGTTGGCACGGACTTTTTATCCCCGGGAACAGCTATCTTAACTGATTACGGTCAAAAAGTGGAAAAAACAAATCCCGAAGTGACTCCCACACCTTCATCATTAAATTTAGGTCAGCCAGATATCGCTCAGGAAGGTGACACCACCGATAAGATCTATCATACAGTAATTACCGGTGCTGATCTTTCTGCTGTCAGCGTCTTACCTCCACAAACACCTGGAGATGGCTATGCTGTCCAATTTGTTCTCTCCTCAGAAGCTGCCAAAGTCTTTGGCGAACACACAAAAAGCAACGTCGGTAAATTTCTTGCGATCGTTTTGGATAAACAAATCATCTCAACACCTGTAATCAGTCAAGCGATTGAAACTGGAGAAGGTATCATCAGCGGACAAGGTGAGAGCGCCTACACTTTTGAAGAAGCCAATAATTTGCGTGTAACACTCTTTTATGGTTCATTGCCTGTTGCGCTTGAAATTGCTGAAAGCAGAGTTGTTGGTCCCACCCTGGGGCAAGAATCCCTTCAAAAAAGCTTGATAGCTGGTGCAATTGGTTTCGCCATCGTGACGCTTTTTATGCTTATTTACTATCGGGCGCCAGGATTCGTTGCCATCCTGTCAATCCTTATTTTTGGTTTGATTACTTTTGCGCTTTACTTGGTTATTCCAGTCACACTCACGCTCCCTGGCATTGCTGGTTTTTTGCTCAGTGTTGGGAGCGCTTTGGATGCTAATATCCTTCAATTCGAACGCATCAAAGAAGAACTGAGGCGCGGAAGAACCCTTGTTCAGGCGGTAGATTTGGGATGGAGGCGAGCATGGCCTTCCATTAGAGATTCAAACCTCGCCACCATAATTACAAGCAGTATCCTGTTTTGGTTCGGATCCACTTTCGGCGCGACAATTGTAAAAGGTTTTGCGCTGACATTGGCGTTGGGTGTTGCAGTTAGTGTATTTACAGCAATTTTTGTCACCCGCACATTCCTCAACCTGTTGGTTTCTCCGTTGGAGGATGCTGATAAAGAACGCTGGTTTGGAATTTAAATAAGAGGATTAATCATGTTAAATATTCTTGGAAAAAGATATCTTTTTTTTGCCCTTTCATTGTTAATCATCCTTCCTGGATTGATCATGATTGCGATCAATGGATTGCCTTTGTCCATCGATTTTAAAGGCGGCTCAATGATTGAGTTAGCCTTTGACGGTCAAAAAGCGCCTTCCTCGCAGCAAGCGCTGGATGTTTTTACAAATAACGATATAGCCGATGTTCAAATTCAAATCAGCAATCAGGAAGAATCAACACTGCTGTTGATCAGATCGACGTCTCTCTCACAAGAACAGTACACAGGCATCGTTGACCAATTCCAAAAGGATTTTGATCCGAACTTGGTCGAACGACGCTTTGAGACAGTCGGCCCATCGATCAGCCAATCCGTAACCCAAAGAGCGCTGCTTGCCATTGCCATTGCTGCCTTGGCAGTGATAATCTATATCACGTTTGCATTTCGAGGAATTTCCCATGCATTCCGCTACGGTGTCTGCGCCATCATCGCGATGCTCCATGATATTTTAGTGGTAATCAGTATTGGAGCAATCGGAAGTCGTCTTTTTGGCTGGCAGATGGACTCGTTGTATCTTACTGCGCTTTTGACCGTTATTGGATTTTCAACTCAAGACAAAATCGTTGTGTTTGACCGCATTAGAGAAAATGAGCCTATCTTAAGGAAAGTGCCCTTTGAGAAAATGGTCAACCATTCAATAGTTCAATCGCTGCAAAGGTCCATCAATACCCAATTGATGACCGTTGAATTCTTGCTTCTCTCACTTGCCTTGTTTGGTGGAGCCACCCTTCGTGAAATGTCAATCATCCTGTTGATTGGCTTGCTAAGTGGTACCTATTCCTCAATTTTTATTGCAGCACCCATTTTGGTCGTTTGGGAAAGTCAGGAATGGAGAACCTGGTTTAGGAAAACCACAACCGCCTAGAAAAAGAATTTCAAAAGGTTCTGATTAGAAAATTAATCAGAACCTTTTTTTATCAGTAAAATTATCATATACAGGGAGAAAGGGATCGGATATGAGAAGAGAAGTAGTTTTAATCACAGGCGCAAATGGCGAAATTGGTCATGGTTTGATCAAAAAACTGGGCGCTGAGAAAAGAGCAAAAATTTTAGCCTTGGATTTACGAGCGCCAGACGCTAGTCTTGAAGCCTTTTGCGACAGGTTTATTCAAGGAGATATCTTGGATAAGATGCTTCTTGGGCGCCTTATGGCTGAGTATGAGATCACAACGATCTATCATTTGGCCTCAATTCTCTCCACCAAAGCTGAATATAACCCGGAAACCGCACACGAGATAAACGTTGAAGGGACGCTGAATTTGCTGCGGTTAGGCGTTGAAATCTCCCAGTGGCAGGGTTATCCGGTTAAGTTCATTTACCCTAGCTCAATTGCTGTCTATGGATTGCCCGATTTAGAAACAAAAAATAAAGTTGGCAAGATAAAAGAAAATCAATGGTGCCGGCCGATCACAATGTATGGATGTAACAAGATATATTGTGAACATCTGGGTAGATACTACTCATTGCATTACCGTCAACTAGCCAAGGACCTCACCAGAAATACCATCGATTTCCGGTGTATCCGCTTCCCTGGATTGATTAGTGCTGACACCCTTCCAACCGGTGGAACCAGTGATTATGGCCCCGAGATGATTCATTCAGCAGCAAAAGGTGAAACTTATGATTGTTTCGTGAGAAAAGATACCCGCATTCCATTCATGGCCATGCCTGACGCGGTTAAAGCGCTTCTTGACCTG
>CAYPAG010000009.1:0-9024 GCA_964408645.1 uncultured Pelolinea sp.
CAGAACTTCCTCCATGGCATGGCCTGTGATGTCATAATGCCAGAGATAGTTGCCAAATTCTTCGAACTGGTTGAAAATCATCAGATCCTCACCGCTTTCGCGCAATTCCCAGCATTTGTCAAAAATTTCCTTGACATTGGATTCACTTCCAGGTGTGGCAATGATCTCGCCGGCAACGGTTTTCAGCCAGTCAAACCGTTCTCTACTCATGCCTTCCGGCAGGATTGCAATGGATTCACAAGCCAAAAGATTGGAATCATAAGCGCCGCCGCGGCAGTAATTGCCGGTGGACGGCCACACGGCTTTCTGTGTCACAGGATCAAACTGCCCGGTCACCAGGCGCGGCACCAGGCAGCCAAAAGAAGCGCCGACCTTGTGAGCGCCGGTTGGGAACCATTTGCCTACCAACGCGATGATTCTGGCTTCCACCCCGGTCAAACTCCTGGGCAGTTCCAAATAATTGACCGAACCAAAACGCCCCCCCAATGCCTTCGGTTCATTCTTCCAGGTGATGCGGAACAAATTGCGTGGATTTAATTCCCACAATCCGATCGTGGACAGTTCCTGCTTGATTTTTTCAGGAACCAACTCGGGGTTTCTCATCTGCGCGAATGTGGGAATAATAATATTGCGCTCCCGCGCCCGCTTGATCGTATTTTCTAATCGGTCTGAGTAAACAGTTAGGTCAATTTTTGCCATTTTAAATCCTTTTATTCCTGGTCAGGCGCTTCGCTGACAATGTACAATGGGCGGCCTTTTGCTTCATCATAGATCCGGCCGATGTATTCACCCAAAATTCCCAACGTGATTAACTGCACGCCGCCAAGGAAGAGCACCGCGATCAGCGTGGTTGCCTGCCCAAGCAGCGCCTCGTGAAGCGCAAGGCGCAGATAAGCTACGATCGGAATTGCCAGGATGGAGATGCCGGCAGAGATAAACCCAAGGTAAGTTGCCACTTGAAGCGGAAAATATGAGAAGCTGGTGATGGCGTTTAAAGCCAGCTTTAACATTTTACTAAAAGGATACTTGGTCTGTCCGGCAAAACGCTCCTTGCGGTCATATTCCACCCCCACCTGCTTGAAGCCAACCCAGGCAGCCATTCCGCGCAGGAACCGGTGTCGTTCGCGCATCTGGCCCATAATATTTACAATCTTGCGGTCCAGCAAACGGAAGTCACCCGTATCCAGAGGGATCTTCACATCCGTGATGCGGTAAATGAGGCGATAGAAAAGCGAAGCCGTCGCCAGTTTGAACCATGATTCTCCCTCGCGCTTTCTACGGACGGCATAAACCACCTCATATCCCTCCTTCCACTTGGCGATCAAATCCAACATCACCTCAGGCGGATCCTGAAGGTCGGCATCGATGATTATCACCGCGTCACCTCGCGAATAATCCAGCCCTGCAGTGACCGCGATCTGGTGTCCGAAATTCCGTGCGAAAATCACAGGTTTGACATGTTCATCTTTGGCGGCCAAATCCCGAATCTTGTCTGTTGACCCATCGCTCGAGCCGTCATCCACCAGGATCAGCTCCCAGGGCTCTTTCAAATCTGACATCACAATTTCTACAGCTTTGTAGAACTCTCCGATGCTGCCAGTTTCATTGTAAACAGGCGCGATCACCGAATATACCGGCTTTGTATTTTGAATTTTTGAAGGCATAGGTTAATTGTATATGATTACAAGAAACTTACAAATTTAGTGCATTTTTTACCGCTTCAAGCGAAGGTTGGATGATAGGTGCAGGTCCAACTGACATGGTCGCCGATTTGATATCTTTTAATCCGCTGCCGGTAAGCATCACCAGCACGGGATCATCGGCATCAACAAAGCCCTCACTTACTGCCTTCTGAAGGCCAACAAATGCAGTGGAAGCGGCTGGTTCAACGAATAATCCTTCTTTTCCCAATCTGGCGATCCCTTCTATGATGGATTTATCGCTGACTGTGATGTATCTGCCCCCCGTCTGGCTCACCGCCCGCAGCGCGCGCAGCCCATCACGGGGAAGATCAACCGAAATACTGTCTGCCAGAGTGGTGGCATTGACAGGCATGATGGTCTCGCTTCCTGAGAAAAAGGCATTGGCGATCGCGGCTGAGCCTTCGGATTGAACGCCAAAAATGCGCGGCATGCGGTCAAGCCAGCCGATCTCGATCAGATCCTTAAAACCTTTGTGAATCCCTGAAATAATATTGCCATCGCCGACCGGCACGAAAACATTTAATGCGCGCTTGAGATCGCTGCTGAAAATCACCTGTTCCCAAATCTCAAATGCAGCTGTTTTCTTGCCCTCAGCTGTATATGGGTTGTAACCCGTGTTGCGGCAATACCAATCGAACTCTCTGGTTGCTTCGACGGAGAGATCAAAGGCTTGGTCATAATTACCATCCACGAGCAAGACGCGTGCGCCAAAAACCAACAGTTGGGCGATCTTGGCAGGCGGTGCTGTTCTCGGAGCAAATATCACAGCCTTGTGGTCAGTTGCCGCCGCCATGCCAGCTAAAGCCGCGCCAGCATTGCCCGTCGAAGCAGTCACGACCACGTCTGCCTTGATTTCTTTGGCATGCGCGATGACCACAGCGCTGGCCCTGTCCTTGAAAGACCCGGTCGGATTGCGTCCGTCATCTTTCAGCCATAGACGCTTGAGTCCCAATTCCTTCATCAGATTCACTGAATCATAAATAGGAGTCCACCCAACCGTTCGCAGAGACGTACCCGGATATCCCGGATCGGACACAGGCAGCAAGGGAAGATAACGCCAGATCGAATGATCTGGCGAATTGAGCACGCTATCCAAAGAAACCGTCGATCGGATCCTTTCATAATCCAACAGCACATTCAGGTTGCCGCCGTCCTTCGGGCATGTATACATGACCTGTCCAAGCGGATATTCTGTGCCGCAAATCGAACACTGCAATGATTTACATTGAGCCATGCATTTATTCTACCCTTTGTCAAAAGGCGTGCCTAATGACTCGGGTGGCGGCGTTCTCAGAGCATTGATGATCATTTCTAAGAAACCGCGAATGGATTCTGGCATCAAATTGAGGAACCTCGCGACCCACTCTGTATCTCCAATGTTGACCAGGAGAAGCGTAAAGATCATCAAGGGGAAAGGCGCAACCTGCAGCACCTGTGAAGGGATGTTGGGAAAGCTGGTCTGAAGTACAAGGCCCAGCCATTGCAGGAAGACAAAAAGATAAGCACCCAAAGCCGCGCGCAGCGGATTCCAGCCACCGAAGATGGTGATCGAAAGCACGATCCATCCAATCCCGTCTAACCCGGTCAGCGTTCCCTTCCACCCCGGCTTGACACTTAAGGAATACATTGGTCCAGCCAAGCCGATCAATCCCGAGCCAAGGATTGTATAAAGATAACGCAAACGGTTGACCTTGATTCCCCGGGCATAAGCAGAATGCGGCTGCTCTCCCACAGCCCTCAGGACCAAGCCGTGCCGGGTGTGGAATATCCACACATACGCAACGATGACTACAAAATAACTGACATAGGTCAGGATGCTTTGATTGAACAACACGTCTCCCACAACTGGAATATCTGCCAACAATGGCAGCCGGCTAACGCCTACCATGGAAGCGGACAGCCCCATTAACGGCGTACCCAGAAAATAAGAAAGATCTCGCAGTAATAGTGTCATGATGAAGCCCACGGCAACCTGCGGTGCTTTTAATGTGATGCTGCTGAATGCCAGAAAAGCGCCCGCAGCCATCCCCACTGCCAAGCCAGCCATAATACCAACCAGCGAACTGCCGGTTGATTGAGCGGCAGCAAATCCCGCCATGGCTGACAACAGGATGATGCCGTTGGCTGATAAATTAATGACGCCTGAACGTTCGGTGAATGTCTCTCCCACCACGGCCACCACAACCGGAGCAGCAGCAGCCAGAACGCTGGTCAATCCAATTAAAAGTTCATTCATGCGCGGATGCTCCTTTGGGATCGATCATGTTTTTACGAATTGAATCCATCACCAGGTAAAAAAGCACCAGCGCGGACTGTACGATTCCGGCCAGTGTTGAGTCCAATTTCATTTCGATCGGCAGTTGAATTCCGCCAATATTGAGCGCTGAGAATAAAAACGCGACCGGGGCTGCCCAAAGCACCTGGTAATCCACAAGCATGGTCACCAACAATCCCAGAAATCCATAACCCGAAGAAATGGAGGGGATCAGCCGATAATATACCGCGGTCACCTGAAGCGCGCCGGCCAGGCCGGCAAAAAACCCGCAGATGATAAATGCCAGCATCATGTACCGAAAAGAAGATATTCCCATCAGTTTGGCCGCGTCGGCGTTTTTACCCACAGCTTTCATGCGCAGCCCGATCATGGTTTTTTTCAATAAGAGATAAACAATGACAACCGAGATAATCGCGAGGATCAGAGACCAGGGACTCAGGCGGAGATCCGTAAAATTTGGCAGCCGCAGAGTGTCGCTAAAGGGTTCAGTACCGCTCATCGAGGCAACGCCGGGGCGCTTCCAGGGGCCGAAGATCAGATACAGATTGATACCCGTCGCGATGAAGTTCAATCCCAGGCCGGCAAAGATCTCGCTGACCCCGCCGAAGAACTTGAGAAACCCTGCGATCAACGCCCAGAGCATGCCGCCCAGGCACCCGGCAATGATGGCCGCAGTCAGCACCAAAGCGGGTGAGACTGGCAGATCAAGAAGCAGCCGGATCACGCCGGTGGTGAACACCGCGCCGAGCGTGATTTGCCCTTCAATCCCAATATTCCACAGCCCAACCGTGAAAGTGACTGCCAATCCGCAGCAGGTGATGATCAGCGGGATCCACGCAACCAGACTGTCCGAGACCTTCTTCACCGAAGAAATGGCACCATTGAAAAGGTGCCCGTAGGCAGTCAACGGATTGGCTTTTGCAGCGATCACAACGATCGAAGTAAAAGCCAACGCCAAAATAATACTCATCAAGCGGAAAGCAAAGTTAATAATTTTTTCCTTGTTCACAGTGATGCCCATTCCTTTCCGCCGATCATCGCGCCTAAACGGATCTCATCCAAATTGCCGACTGGGATGGGTTCCGAGACTCTGCCGGAATAAAAGACCATGATGCGGTCAGCGTAGAAAAGCAGCTCTTCAAGGTCAGCGGAAGAAAAAATTATACCTGTGCCGGATTGGCATCTTTTCCGCAGCAGCGACCAGACCCAGTTGGCGGATTCAATATCCAAACCTCTGGTGGGCTCTTCAAGCAGTAAAAGTGCCGAAGGTTCCTTGATCATGGAAAGCAGCATGCGCTGCTGGTTTCCACCGGATAATTCCTCGACATTGGATTCACGGCCGCCCTTGATCTTGTAAAGATCAATCATTTCCTTTGAAATTCCCGCGATTGCGGAATCGTTGATCCAAAACCGCCCGCAATCCAATACCAACTGGTAGTGCTCCTCAAGCGACATGCCCGGCAGCAAGCCCTCCTCCATGCGGTCAGATGGCACAAAATGAATGCCTTTCTGTTGAAAGGAAAAACAGCTCTTCCCGGTGATGTTTTCACCGCCGAGCCAAATGCCGCCGCCAGCCGGTGTCATCAAACCTGCCGCGGTTTTGAGAAACTGCTTCTGCCCTGATCCGGCCATGCCGGCCAGCCCGATGATTTCTCCTTGTTTGAGATCGAGATTTATATTCTTTATATTTATTCTGAAATCATCAATCTCCAGATCCTTGGTTTTAAAGAATACTTCCAAAGCATCCGATTGGCTGGTTTTTGTTTTGGAGACATCCTGACCGAACATCCAGTAAATCATCTCGTTCTGGTTGAGAGGCGTATCAAGCACCTTGACCAGATTACCCTTGCGCATGATGGCAGCCTGGCCGCACAAAGACTGAATTTCCTCGAGTTTATGGGAAACAAACAAGATCGATTTACCGGCTTCAGCCAATTTGCGCAACGCGCCAAAGAGCTGATTCTTCTGGATGAGACTGATGCCTGTGGTGGGTTCATCCAGGATCAACACCTGCACACCAAAGTAAAGCAGCCGCACCAGTTCAAGCTCCTGACGTTCACCCACAGTTAACTTGCGCACCAGGCCATTGAAATCGAGGGAAAAGCCTAAACTGGATGCAAGCCCGCGAAGTTCATCCAGGTCTATATCTTTCCGTTTTTCCGGATGGTTGAGAGCGCCTATCCTCAGGTCATCCATGATCGACATTGAGGGAAAATCACGCGGCTCCTGATGAAGCATGCCGATTCCCAGGTTGATGGCATCCTCAGGTGAATTGATGCTCACCGGCTGACCGTCAACCTGTATCTCGCCGTCATCGGCTGAGATCAAACCGGATAGGATCTTCATCAGCGTGCTTTTACCGGCGCCATTTTCACCCAGTATTCCCAGGATCATGCCGGAAGGTATCTGCAGGCTCACGCTGTCATTCGCCTTCAGGTTTCCGTAGGTCTTTGTGATGTTTCTGATTTCTATGTTCATATGGTTAATTAAAAATGGGAGAAAGGCGTTTCCACCTTTCTCCCATTTTAATCGATTGATTATTCAGCCGCGGTGCTCAGGCCGACCATACCCTCAAGTAACTGAGGCAGGTACCATACCTGGAAATCAGTCGCGGTCTCTCCTTCACTGAGGAAAACCGTACCATCCTGCAAGTTCAGCGGGCCAGCCCACAGGTTCAAGCCGCCGGCCAATTCAGCGACGAAATTATCCACCGCAGCAGCGGCATCCGCGGATAACGCAGCGCCTTTGATAAAGCCAACCGCTGAAGTATCCGGATTGTTGATATCCGCCCAATCGGGACCATTCCATGTCCAGAAGGGTTCAAACGATCCATCCACCACTGATTCGACAACGGCGACGTAAGCTGGGCCCCAGTTGAAATAGGGCACGCCCAGGCAAGCATCTTCAGCTTCCGCGCAGGCATCTTCATAATCATAGGGAATCGCGAAAACATTCTTGCCATCCGCGCGCATCTTGGCGGCTTCCACCAGGCCTTCGGTGGTATCGATACCGGAAATGACCACATCAAATCCATTGTTGAAGAAATCATCCGCAACCTGGGTGGGGTCGGAGGTCACACCGGGAATATTGAACCAGAAACCGATCCAATTAACTTCAAATTCCAGATCGGCGGGATCCTTGCCGGCGAAGTTTTCCCAGCAATAACGGGCGCCCAGGTAAGCTGAAGCGGTCAGGCGGCGGGTCTCTTCGTTGATCAATGGTCCAAGGTAGCCAATCTGGCCAGTTTCAGACGTCATGGCGGCGGCGCAGCCAGCGATCATCTTACCGTATTCCATGCGGCCCATGATGTTGGCCATATTGGGGAGATCCTTGAAACCCTTGCCATCTGCCCAGTTGCCATCACCGGATGCATGGATGACGATGATATCGGGATTGGCTGCAGCGAATTCATGCGCGCTGTCCTTCATGTCATCCGAGTTAAACACAACCATTTTGGCGCCCTTATCCACCAGTTCTTCCGCGAGCTGCGCGGGAGTGGTGCCGGGACGGTCAGCTACATTGACCTTGTCGAGGTACACCATTTTTGTGCCGGGAACGTTCTCTTCAACATACAGCCCGCCTTCATAATGAGCCTGGCTGTAGCCACGGTCATTATAGGGTCCAACCAGCAGCATGCCGAAAACAAACTCTTCCGCTGCGGTTTCTTCCGCAGGTGCTTCAACTGCTTCTTCCGCGGGGGCTCCCTCGGCTGCTTCTTCAGCAACCGGTTCAACCGCCGCAGGTGCGCAGGCAGCAGCCAGGAACATGATGACCAGCAGCCCGGCACCCAATTTCCAAACTAATGATTTCTTCATTTCTCTCCTCTTGACGTTTGTTTTTCTGGATTAGACTTTGTCTATACAATATTGTCCAGACGAAAGGATTTTACATCAAATACGGGCATATTCAAGTGAATATACCCGTATTCTGGAATTTTTAAGATTTAAAAAATTTAATCGGGCACAATCCAGGTGCCCGTCTCTCCTTTAAGCGCGCGTCCGATATTTTCCGGGTTGGTGATGAGCGCCTGTTTGCCCCCCGCTTCGAGATACCAAAGGATGGCCTGAATCTTGGGCGCCATAGAGCCTTTGGCGAAATGCACACCCTCGGCCAGGTAAGACTTGGCTTCTGAGACAGTCAATTTATCCAACCACTTCTGGTCTGGCTTTCCATAATTTACTGCCACTTTTTCCACGGCGGTGGAAATGAGAAACAGATCGGCTTTGATCTCTCGCGCCAGCAGCGAACTGGCATAATCCTTGTCAATGACGGCAGCGATGCCTTTTAACTCGTCCCCTTCCTGAATCACAGGAATGCCGCCACCCCCAACCGTGATGACCGTATGCCCCGCTTTGAGCAGTTCTATAACAGAAGCCAGTTCGACTACATCCTGCGGGATGGGCGAAGCCACCACCCTGCGCCAGCCGCGGCCCGCGTCTTCCACCACACTCCAGCCGAGTTCGGATTCCCGTTGTTTGGCTTCGGCTTCTTCCATAAAACCGCCGATGGGCTTGGTGGGATGCTCAAAGGCCTTGTCATCCTTGTCCACCAGCACTTGGGTAACGACAGTTGCCACTGGTTTTTTAATCCCGCGGCGTTTTAATTCATTCTGTAGATTCTGCTGCAGCGCGTATCCGATAGCGCCTTGGCTGTCCGCGCCACAAACTTCCAATGGCACCTCGTGCATTCCTTCGACACGATGAGCGATCTCCGACCGGCGCAGGATAAACCCCACCTGCGGCCCATTGCCGTGGCCAATGGCCACGTTCCATCCGGCTTCAATCATGTCAGCGATATGCCTTGTGGTCTCTTTCGCGGCCAGATACTGATCTTCGACGGTTACCTTTTTTGCATCCCTGATGAGTGAGTTGCCGCCAATGGCGACAACAGCTAATTTTTCGGTCATTGATTTCCTTTGATCTACATGGTCAGCGCCATGACGGCTTTTTGCGCGTGCAGACGGTTTTCGGCTTCATCGTACACCACCGACTGTCCGCCATCGATCACCGCGTCGGTGACTTCCACATTGCGGTCAGCAGGGAGCGG
>CAYPAG010000009.1:9124-28770 GCA_964408645.1 uncultured Pelolinea sp.
CGCGGCATTTGAAGAATAAGCGACTGCGGCACCGAGATGGGTTTGGAATAGGATTCCGCGTACGCCCATGACACCACCATGCGCTTGCCGCGCAGATCACGGCCTTTTTTCTCCCAGATGGTCATCAGGTCAGCCAGGCATTGAAAAGGATGATACACATCGCATTGCATATTTAGCACCGGAACCCGGGAATTCTTCGCCACCTCATTGAGGTAACCATTGCCTACACCCCAATCGCAATGGCGAATGGCGATACCGTCAAAATAACGGCCATAAATCTCGCCGATCTCCTTGGCCGTATCACCATGCGCGATCTGGGTGGTGCTGCTTTCGATGAACGCGGCATGTCCACCCAACTGCGCCATACCAGCCTCAAATGACCCGCGCGTTCGAGTAGAGCTGAAGAAAAACAGCATGGCCAGCACCTTGTCCCGCAAGTACGGGTGAGCTTCATTCAGCGCACGCTTTCGTTTGAGGTCGAAAGCGACATCCATGACGGTCTCAACTTCCTCTTTGCTGAAGTCAAGGTCGCCGATCAGGTCTCTTCCGCGAAAAAAAGTGTTCATTTTATCTCCGTGAAATTTTATTATTTTTTAGGTGAAAAGCGGTTGTAGATATGAGGAAACATTGCGTAAAATTCAACCGATTTAATCACCTCGTCGAGTTCAATATATTCATTGGGGGCATGGGCAAGCCGCTCATCACCCGGGGCAAATCCAATGCTTGGGATGCCGGCGATTCCCGCCCAATAGGTGCCATTGGTGCTGAAATCCCATTTACCTGCCGGTTCCGCCGCCAGCCCCATGATCTGCCGGATTTCATGGCCGGCCTGCACAAGTGCGTGATCTTCATCCAACGCCCAGGCGGGGAACACCTTCGGCACCTCGATGCAAAAACCAGTATATGAGGGATCCGAATAACTGAGCACCTCCACCTCCAGACGCGATTGCGTTTGCCGTTCAACGATTTCCTTCACCTGGTTGAATGCATCCTTCGCGCTCTCGCCAAAGGTCAAACGGCGGTCAATCAGGATTTCCGCATAATCCGGCACCGCGTTAATACTGGGTGTGCTGACATTCATGTCAGACACGGTGATGCGCCCCTGCCCCAGGAATGGGTCGGTGCGCAGCGTCTTTTCCATTTGCTGGATTTGTTCGATCACGGGTATCAGCTGGTAAATGGCGTTCACACCCAAATAGTTGCTAGCCGCGTGAGCGCTTTTGCCAAAAGACTTGACGCGCAGCTCAATTCGCCCTTTATGGCCGCGATAAACCCGCAAATTGGTCGGTTCGCCGATCAGGACGGCGTCGGGTTTCAGGGCAGGATCATGTTCGCAGAATACTCTAGGGGCGATGCCATCACACCACTCCTCCATGTTTCCAAAATAGGTAACCCGCACCCCGTCCAGTAATCCAAGTTCCCGCGCGAATGACAGGCCATAAGCCATGCCCGGTGTGCTGCTTTTTTCATCGCAAACACCCCGCCCGTAAAGCCGCCCGTTTTCGATCACGCCTGCGTAGGGATCATGAATCCAATTCTCGCGGTCGCCCACGCCGACGGTGTCAATGTGCGAATCATAAACCAGCAGCCGAGGTCCCTCGCCGATAGTCGCCTGAAGGTTCCCCTGCACGTCAAAATGGATTTGACTGAATCCCAGTTTGTTCAATTCATCGCTGATCCGTTCACCCACCATTTTGATCTGCGATTCTGCGCTGGGGATCTTTACGATATCGCTTAGAAAACCAATGATCGAATCCGATTGCCCGGAAGCCAATTCACGGATTTTTTGGACAATTATTTTTTCATCCATTGATTCACCTATTTAATTCTTCATCCGACTGAGGGTATTGCCGGTTTTATTGGTTTCCGATCGCCCCGATTTTCCGGTTGACATGAAAACGAAAAAAACCGGGCAGGAACCAGGAATAGGAATGATCGATCACCCGGCCGCCCTGCGCCAACAGGTCCGCTTCCAACATCAGCAGCGACTCTCCGCGCTGGATGTCCAACGCACGCGCCACCACGTGGGGCGCGGGGATCACTTTGATCTCGGCGCTTGATTGGTCAAGAGGGGGATCGCCGCGTTTGATGAGCAGATCCAGAACCGAACCGGTGAAACCATCTGACAATTCCTGCGCAGTAAGGATATCTTCCGGCAATATATCCTGCAGGAACGCCGCTGGCTGGTCTTTAACACAAATCACCCGTGAAACACACAACAACTTGGCGTTCTTTTTAATGCCGAAGATGTCCGCCAATTTTTGGTCTGCCAGAAGGGGTTCGAGTTCCAGATTGCCCATGGAAATCCCCAATCCCAGGCGGCCAGCTTGAGTTTCTAGCGATTCCAGCACTTCAAGGCCGCTGTCGAATACCGAACTGGTATCCGCCTTAAAGGTGCCCGAGCCTTGTTTGCGCAGCAGCAATCCCTGCGTTTCAAAGGAGCGCATGGCTTCGCGCAGGGTGGAACGTGAAACCTTCATCTGCCTGGCGAGATCCGGTTCAGTCGGAAATTTTTCACCAGGATGAGCATTCGCGATCATTTCGCCCAATTCACGCTGTAAACGTTGGAACGGGCTTTCGTGTGTTTCTCTTGATTCTTCTGCCAATTTATCCCTCCACCAATCTCTTCGCTGCCTGATTGTGTTTTTCTATCTGCTTCGGCAGGTCCAGCGTCACCAATTCTCCATCCCTCACCACAAACTTGCCGTGCACTACGTTGAAATCCACACCAACCGGATTGCAAAACATGGCGGCTGCCAGCGGATCATGCAGCGCGCCGGCGTAATCCAGCCGGTTGAGATTGATGGCAATGAAGTCAGCACATTTTCCCGTTTCGAGCGAGCCGATATCATCGCGTCCGAGCACCGAGGCGCCGCCCAGTGTGGCAATCTCCAACGCCTGACGGGCGGTCAGGATAGGTTTGGTGGAGCCGGATAGCGACGCGCCTTCAATCCCTGCGCGCACGCGAGCCAACAGCATGGCCTGGCGAGCTTCGTTTAGAAGATGTGACGAGTCATTCGACGCGGAGCCATCCACACCCAACCCCAGTTTGACGCCAGCCGCCATGAATTCCCAGACAGGCGCGATGCCGGATGCCAGGCGCATATTGGATGAAGGACAATGCGCCACGCCGCAGCCGGTACGGGCGTATAAGTCGATCTCCTCCTGGTTGACCCACACCGAGTGGGCAAACCACACATCCTGCCCCACCCAATCCAGGGATTCCATGTATCCCACCGGACGGTAGCCAAACTGCTGCTGGCAGAAAACTTCTTCATCCTGGGTTTCAGCCAGGTGTGTGTGTAAATGCACGCCATACTGCCGCGCCATCTGGGCGGACTGCTTCATCAGTTCGCCCGTCACCGAGAAAGGCGAGCAGGGCGCCAACACCACACGCGTCATCGCGCCAATATTGGGATCATGGTACTGCTCGATCAGCCGCTGAGAATCCTTGAGGATAACTTCTTCGCTGTCCACCACCGAATCTGGCGGCAAACCGCCGTTTGATTCACCCAACGACATGGAGCCGCGTGACGCGTGCAGGCGCATACCCATCTCGCGCGCGGCGACGATCTCGTCATCCAGACGCGAGCCATTGGGAAACAGATAAAGATGATCAGAGGAGGTTGTACAGCCGGACAGCGCCATCTCGGCCAAGGCGGTCTTGGTGGACACGTAGATATCATCAGGTGTCATGCGCGCCCAGATGGGGTAGAGCGTCTTAAGCCAGTTAAACAGGTTGGCATCCTGCGCTGCCGGCACGGCGCGTGTCAGGGTTTGGTAAAAGTGGTGATGAGTGTTGACCAGGCCGGGCAGGAGCAAATGGCCGCTGAGGTCCAAAATCTCATCCGCTGCCTGGGGTAGTTCCTCGGTTGATCCAACCTGCTGGATGAATCCATCTTTACAATACAAACCCCCATTCTCGATCTCCCGCCGTGTGTTGTCCATGGTCGCCATCAGGCGGGCATTTTTCACTAAAAGAGTCGCCATAAGCTGCTCCTTATTGTCACGCCATTAATTATACATTAATTGTCTGACAAAACAATTGGTTTATACCATTAGGCCTGAAGAAGTCAAGCTTTTATGACATAGCAGCTTAATCACAATATAAAAAAAAGATAGAAATCAATTTTTTAATAATTTTGGAAGGCCTTTCAGTTTAATCAGACGCCCCACAAGGATCGCTGGGATCATCACAATTGGACCAACAACCACACCCAGCGCATCAAAAAAAGAAAATTCTTGTGTGGGTTTTCCGGTCAGGTGGCTGCGCAAGGCATCAAATCCATTGCCCCATGCATTGCCGATCATAATCGCGCGAATATAGGCGATGATCTCCTTCGCCCCATCGACCCCATAGACATCTTGAAGACACTGAACCGCTTCCGGATTCGGCTTTCCTCCGGAATCCGCGTAGTGCTGCGCGAAATAAAGAGCAGACAGTTCCTCCTGCGGAGCGCCTTCAAAGTCACCCTCCAGGATGCGGCGAATCTCATCTTTTTTCAATCCTGCTCTTAGTGAAACCTGTGTATGGAAATAAGAACAGTAGCGGCAGCCGTTCACTTCGGTCACAGCCATCATGATGCGTTCTGAAAACTGGCGGCTGATTCGCTGATCTTTCGGCCGGCGGCGGGTGTCGCCAGCGTTTGACATAAGATCAGCCAATAACCGCTTAAACTCCCTTGGTTTGTATAGTCGCTTCATGAACTCATCATTGCTCATTTATGAACCTGTCATTTCTTTTTGGATACTAAAATCCTCACATGGGAACCATAACCGTTTTCACAATCTGGCATAAAAAACCGCCTTATCACAGGCGGTTATTAGTTTAACCAGTCCTTACCTTCGTCGAAAGAGATTAACAATCAAAAGCAATATCACTGCGCCGGCGAAAGCGGTAATGATCTCGCCCACCAGCCCCTGCCCGATGCTGATCCCCAGTTGGCCAAACAGCCAAACGCCGATAAAAGATCCGATAACACCTACGATCAAGTCGCCGATCAGGCCAAAACTATTCTTGACGACCAGATCCGCCAAAAAACCGGCAACCAGACCCACTAACAGCGTATATAAGAGGTTACTCATACTTGACTCCTTTCTTCTGCACTAATTCTACAAGGGTAAAACATACACGGTGTTATAAAAACATAAGAATTTGCGTCAACCGCGTAATCTTGGCAGCCAACGGGGTACCTGCGATTTATAAGCAAGGTATGCTTCACCAAAAATTTTTTCCATCCGCTGCTCTTCATCCTGTGCCAGCCAGTCATAAAGGAAAAATACCCCAATGAAAACAGCCAATCCCAACGGCGACATGGTAAATGCCAACGCGCCGACATAGATGATCATCGCGCCAAGATAAACCGGGTGACGCACAAAGGAAAATAAATCCTGGGTGATCATGCGCGGCAACTCGGTGAATTCGCTGAAAACGATCTTTATGCCGTAAAGCGCCAGCCATCCGCCAAAAATCGCGATGGCGCCACCCAACACCAGTCGAATCCAGAAATTAACTTGATCATTCAGGCGCGGGCCAAATCCGAAATAAAAATAGTCAAATGCTATTGCAGCCAGGAACACGAGCATAGCAATCGCTTGATAGAAATCCCCTTTGGGATGTTCGCCAGCCAGGTCAGGTCTGGATTCATGATGTTTATAACGCGGATCATTCCGTAGATCGTCCATAGCTATTACCTTTCTGCAATTATGAAAAGAATTTAATCAAAAAAATCGATTGGCTGGATAAGAATTATCAAAAAAGCAGGATTTTTTCCGGATAGCAAAATTTATGTATATCCGGTCGGTTCAACATGCACATACGCGCGGTCAACCTCAGGCAGGCTTTCCAATTCGGCTATCGCCTGGTCAGAGATCTCATGCGAGCGGTTGAGTGTTGTTTCGCCATCCACATTGATGTGCATTTCCACCACCAGTCTAGGCCCGGCATATTCAGTGATGATATGATGAACATTCTCTACGCCTTTAATTGACCTTACCGTGTCAAGGATTTTTTCACGCAGATCCTCATCCGCGCCAGCGCCGGTCAGGTAGCCAAGATTTTCCCTCGCAGTGAAAAAGACGGCACGGAAAATCCACAAAGCCACCAGTGCGCCGGCGGCAGGATCAAGCAAAGGAGAAAGGTAGTTGGATCCCAGAATGCCGACAAACGCCATCATGGAAGTCGCCATGTCCGAGAGGTTATCCTTGGCTGCGGCATCCAGTCCCGGGCTGGAAAGCTCGCTGGCTGCTTTCTTGATGGCATAGAACATCAGTGTTTTAATCAGGACACTGAACAAGAGCGCTAATGCCGGCCAGCCCATTTCAATGGAAGCGCCCCCACCCAGGAATCTTTCTATGGCAGCCCGCATCGCCTGGATACCGGCAAACGTCATGGATCCCGTGACGATCAACGCGACCATGGGTTCAAAACGAGAATGACCCTGCGGGTGGCTCAAATCCGGCGGCCGCTGCGACAACCATAAGCCAACCACCAACAATATCGAATAAAGCACATCTGAGGCGGAGTTAATGGCATCAGCCAGTACCGCCGTGGAACCGCTCAGGTAAGCTGCCGCCCCTTTAATCCCCGCCAGCAGCACATTGCCTGCCAGCGTGATGACCAGCGCGCGGCGGAATTTCCTGCTGACGGAGCTATCCGGTTCAAAGTCTCTAATCCAACGCATTATGAATATCCCTCAAACCGCTAATTATATTCCCCGTACTATCTCAAGGAGCTAAATTGCCTGACCTTTAAACTGAGCCTGGTAGAGCTTGTAATACACGCCTTGTTTATCCATCAGCTGCTGGTGGTTGCCTTCTTCCACGATCTGACCGTCATTGATCACCAGCACGTGGTTGGCGCCCCGGATGGTGCTTAATCGGTGGGCGATTACAAAGCTGGTGCGCCCTTTCATCAAGCGCAGCAGCGCGTTTTGAATGCGTGCCTCAGTGCGCGTGTCAACGCTGCTGGTGGCTTCATCCAGAATCAGGATGGCCGGGTCCGCCAGGATCGCACGGCTGATCGCCAGCAGCTGGCGCTGCCCCTGGCTCAGATTGCTGCCGCGTTCAGAAAGGATAGTCTGATAGCCGTCCGGTAGCTGCCGGATGAAATGGTCGGCATCCGCCATCTTGGCGGCTTCAATGCATTCTTCGTCAGTTGCGTCTAACCGCCCGTAGCGGATATTTTCCATCACCGAATCCGAAAACAAGAAGGTGTCCTGCAGAACAATGCCAAGTGAACGCCGCAAATCTTTGGTTTTCACATCACGGATATCCTTGCCGTCAACCAGGATGCTGCCGGAGTCAACGTCGTAAAACCGAGACAGCAGATTGATCATGGTGGTTTTACCCGCGCCAGTCGGGCCTACTAAAGCCAGTGTATGGTCGGGATAGGCTTCAAAGTTCATCCCGCGGATCACTTCTGTGCCTGGTTCGTAACTAAAGCGGACATCCTTAAAAACCACCCGTCCTTCTACCTGTTCGAGGGATTGCACGTTCGGCTTGTCTGCCAATTCAGGCGTGGTGTCAATGATCTCAAATACGCGCTCAGCGCCGGCTAACGCAGACTGAAGCGTGTTATATACTTCGGAAATCTGACGCACGGGTTGGAGAAATTGCCGGCTGTAACCGATGAAAGCAGCGATCAACCCAACCGTCACCAAGCCATTCAACGCCAGGTAACCACCCAGTCCAGCCAGGACGATAATGAACAAGTTGCCCAACTGGTTGGTCAATGGCATTAGCAAAAAAGCGTAGGTGTTGGCGTAGATGCCTGACTCATAAGTCGCCTGGTTATCAGCGCGAAAAGCGTCAATCGCTTTGGCATTGCGACGGAAGGCCTTGACCACTTTTTGTCCGCTGATATTTTCCTCGATGGTTGCATTTAATTTACCCAGGTCCTGCTGCAAACGTTGGTAGCCCTTTTTCGTATATTTCGCGACAAAAGCAGTGAACCAGCCCATCAACGGAACGATCAGGATGGTCGCCAGCGACAGCCACACATTAAGCGCGAACATGGCGATCAGGATGCCAACCAGGGAAAGCACGTTCGCGATCAATGAGGTGACGTTTTGGGAGATGGCCATGTTGATTGCATTGATGTCATTGGTCAAACGGCTCATCAAATCGCCAGCTCGATTCTTGTCATAAAAACCCAGGGAGAGTTTCTGCAAATGACCAAAGAGGTCGGTCCTGAGCTCCTTTAAAGCCGCTTGTGAAATCTTCGCCATCACCCAGCCGGAAATCGCCTGGGTCAGGCTCGCTGTTAGAAACGCAGCCAGCATGATAAGGGAAATGCGTGCCAATCCCGGAATATCGCCGGGAATAATGTATTCATCGATCGCCCGGCCGCCAAGGTATGGACCCGCAAGGTTCGCCAAGGTGGAGAGGATGACCAGGACGACAACCAAAATGAGAGTGAGCTTGTATGGCGCGAGAAAACCCAACAAGCGACCTAAGGACTTTTTAACATCCTTGGGTTTTTCGAAAGTCATCCCATGCCCGCCGCCAGGTCCGCGTCGTGGACCCACCGGGGGCGCGCCTTGCGTTCGGGTTTGAGGGGTTTGATTATCTGCCATGGCTTAAGCTCCTTCAGCGGCGGGTTTTGCAGCGCCGTTCACATTGAAAATCTTGCCGTCCCCAAGCTGGGAATCATAGATCTCTCGATAAATCGTGCTGGATTTCATCAATTCCTGATGCGTCCCTTCAGCGGCGACACGGCCTTTGTCGATCACCACGATCTTATCCGCGCGCAGGACAGTGCTGATGCGTTGGGCAACCACAACAGTCGTGGTGTCCTTCAACAAGGTATCCAATGCATCCTGGATCTCTGTCTCCGTTTCCACATCCACTGAAGAAGTGCTGTCATCCAGTATCAAGATGGGTGATTTCATCACGATTGCCCTCGCGATGGCGATGCGCTGCTTCTGGCCCCCGGAAAGATTAACGCCGCGCGCGGCAACCGGTGTTTCGTACTTCTCAGGAAGCTCCATGATAAAGCCATGCGCCTGGGCTGCTTTTGCGGCAGCAATGATCTCATCCTTGGTCGCATCCGGTCGGCCATAGGCAATGTTCTCTTTTATCGTGCCGCTGAATAACACAGTTTCCTGCGGGACCAAAGAAATTTTTGATCTGAGGGAATCCTGAGTTAAATCGCGGATGTCATACCCGTCAATGAGTATTTGCCCCTCAAGAATTTCATAAAAACGCGGCAGGAGATTAACCAGGGTTGATTTACCGGAACCGGTTGAACCCAGAATTGCGACAGTCTGGCCAGGTTCGATGTGAAGGTCGATGCCATCCAATACTTTTTCCTCGCAATTCCCGTTATAGAAAAAACCGACGTTATTAAATTCAATTCGTCCTTTGATCTGTTCGGGCAACGCGATGGCGTCTGGTTTGTCCTTAACTTCCGGTTCATCGCTCAAAACCTCATCCACCCGCTCCGCCGAGGCCATGCCGCTGGCAAACACACCCGCCAGCATCCCCATGATCATCAACGGCACAAGTGTGGTAGAAAGGTAGTTGGTGAAAGCGACGATCTGTCCAACCGTCAGATCACCTCTAATTGCCTGATTCCCGCCAAACCAGGTGATGATCAAACCTCCGCTGCTGATCATCAGCGTCATGATCGGGAAGATGGTTGTGACAATCTTCAAGATCTTAATGTGTGTGGCCGTGTAATCCTGGTTGACCTTTTCAAAGCGCTGCTCTTCAAAATCCTGTCTCGCAAATGCCTTCACCACCCGGACTCCAGCGATATTTTCCTGCATCACGGAATTCAGGTTATCCAGTTTCTTTTGCACCTGCATGAAAATGGGCCCCAGTTTCGCCACCAGCACGCCTATCAGCGCGCCGATAATAAGGAATAATGGCACAAGCCTCATTGTCAGGTTGACATTGGTGGAAATCATCAGGGCGATGCTGCCGATCATCATCAGCGGAGCGCGCAGCCCGATTCGCATGCTCATGCGGAAGGTTTGCTGAAGCACCTGGATGTCGCTCGTCATGCGCACGACCAGGTTCCCTGTGCGCAGCCGGTCAAGATTGCCATACGAGAGATTTTGGATCCTTCCGAAAAGAGCATCACGTAAATCCCGCGCAAATCCCTCACCCGCCCGCACAGAAAAGAAATTATTTCCTATTGAACCGGCTGTGCTCAAAACGGAGATCACCAGCATTAAAAGGGTTGTCCTGAAAACGGAGCTCATGTCTGATTGGGCGATGCCGTCATCAATGATGCGCTGAACCAGGCGCGGGATGGCCAGATCAAGGAACACAACCAAAACCAGCAGGATCAGCGAAATTACCGCGTCACGGGTATATGGTTTCAAATATTTGGTGAGCTTGAATAATTTTTTCATAGAATTTATTGTGTGTTCTCCTGTTCAACAAATGCTTTTCGCAGCGCGGCCAAGGCGGATTCAATGGCTCTGGTCTCACTGATCTCCAGCCGCGCAAGACGGGATTTCATTTTTGCTCCGATGGCTTCCAGCATATTCGCGACCAGCACGCGCCCTTTCGCTGTCAAGGATAAATTGATCCCTCGTCGATCTGCTGCCTCTGGCTGCCGTTCCACCAGACCCATGTTGACCAATTCATCCACCGATCGGCTGATATTGGGACGGCTTAAATGCATGCAGTCGGCCAAAGCGCTGACTGAGGTTTTTCCCTCCCGGATCCTTTGCAGCGTGTGAAACTGAGCCGCGGTGATCCCGAATTCCTCACTAGCAGTCTGGTGCGTCAGGGACCGCGTGGCATGCCAAATCGGCGGGAATGTCTGCCAAAATGCCACCAGCAGTTCGTCAAGTTCTTTTCTTTTTAGGTTTTTTTCAGCCATTTTAGTTAATATTGATATTAGTTAACAATGGGAACTATTTTATGCTTAACGCAATTATTGTCAAGTATCAACTGTAAAAAATATATAAATCGCTTACATGAATAAATCCTGGTTAATCGGATAATTCAGAAAATTGACAGGGTTCCCAAGGAGGCCCAGTGACTGTTGAACAATTTCAATTCTGGCTGAACCAAAACCCTTTTCTGACGATCACCATTTCCATCACAGCCATCCTGTTGGTTTACTTATTCACGCGCAACATCATCGCGCGGGGTTTGATCTATCTCACTTCGCGAACCAGAACCAAGGTGGATGACATCCTGGTCAAGCATATCAAGCCGTTGCGGCTCGCGCTTCTTGCACCATTCCTGATTCTTTACTTCTTCTCATATCTTCTGCCCGGCTTTCAGTCGTATATCGAAATTGGAGCTCTTTTTGCTGTACTTTGGATCTCGTTAATTTCACTAACCGGCTTACTGAATGCCATCAATGAAATCTACGAAAGCCAGCCCAACTTTAAAGGTGTCAGTATTCAAGGCTACCTGGATATCGTCAAGATATTGCTTCTGTTAGTGGGAATCATTCTTAGTATTTCTTTATTTTCAGGTGAATCTCCCGTTGTATTATTGACAGGACTTGGCGCGTTAACCGCGGTTCTGTTGCTGATCTTTCAAAACACCATCCTTTCTCTTGTCGCCAGCATCCAAATTAACTCCATGGATCTGATCAAGGAAGGCGACTGGATCGATGTTCCCTCATACGGCGCTGATGGTGACGTGTTGAACATCAGCCTTCATACCATCAAGGTGCAGAATTTCGATATGACTACTACGGTCATCCCCACCCACAAGATCATGGATGTGGCCTACAAAAACTGGCGCGGGATGCGTGACGCCGGCGGGCGCAGAATCGAGCGATCCATTTTGATCGATATGACCAGCATGAAATTTTGCGATGAAAAACTCCTGGATGAGCTTTCCAAGATTGATCTGATTCATGATTATCTGGAAGGGAAAAAGAAAGAGATCAATGAATACCGCGAAAAGCATGCGGATCATTATGATTCGCCCCTGGATGGCCCGCAGGTGACTAATACAGAACTTTTCCGTGTCTATATAGAGTCTTATCTGCGCAACTGCGATGATATTCACCGGGAAGGTCTGCCTTTCCTGGTCCGCAGCCTGGCGCCGACCCCTTCAGGCCTGCCGCTGGAGATTTATGTGTTCACGAAAACCACCAAGTGGGAAGAATACGAAGCGATCCAATCCGAGATTTTCGACCACCTGCTTTCAGCTGCCTGGCATTTTGACCTGCGCCTATTCCAGGAGCCAACGGGTATGGATTTTTCCGCCTTCGCTGAAAAGACGCTGCGGCTGAACCAATAACGCAAAAAACTAATTTTTAATTGAAGGGTATGCGATTCTGCCAGTAAAAAGGAGAATTGCGCCCCCAAAACCCATCACCAGGCCGCCGATCCAAAGCCAGGCAATATATGGCTGGACGTTTATTCTTATCCCCACGCCTTGGCCAAATGAGCTTTCCCATTCGTTGATGATCACCTGCACATCGCCAGATAGGTCTGAATCAATCGCCGGGCGGGCATAAAGTGTGTTCAACTTGGGAAAAAACTCCAGGTCGGGGGTCAATAATTCAAAACTTCCATCCGGTTCAGAGACCAGCACATCAAAAAGGTAAATCTCGGTTCGGGACGCGGTGACGGACATATTGCGCTGTTGTCCTTCAATCTTAAAACCGCCTATCTCGATCTCTTCGCCAATATCAACAGATGTATCATACTGACGGGAAAGATTCTCACTGCCCAGGATGCCCCAGGCCATCAGCCCCAAACCCACGTGAAGCAGCACCATACCAGCCGAGAAAACCTTGAATCCCATAGGTTTTTTATCGATAAAGGTAATCAACAACTTCACCAACCAGGCAAGTATCAGAATATCCGCAATCCAAAAGCCGAACGCCCCATACAGACTGATAGGGGTGTTGAGAATGAGATATACAGGGAACAGCAGAGAAATTACAGCAATGATGATTGCTGATTTTGGATTGCTAATGACTTTACCGGTCTTTTCATCCGACAAGGGAAATAAGGCAGTGATGACCAGGATAATCAGCATCACCGGCGCGGTAAGCCGTTCGTAAATCTCCTGGGTCCAGCTAATTTTTTCACCACCAAACAACTGTGAGGTTAGAGGGAATGATTGGCCGATAAAACTAATCAGCACCAACACAACCAGTGAAATATTGAACAATCTGGCTAACGTTTCGGAAATGGAGCTTGATTCTTGAGCGCTCTCATCCACTTTGTGTATTCCTCTTTTGAAGAACAAGAAAACAAAGGGGATCATGTTTAAGAGAATGAGTATCGAGAGCACCGGCCCCATGACACCTACCGAGTAAGCATGCACTGATTCGAGAATTCCTGAGCGGGTGATGAGAACACCGGAAAGAATAAAAAAAACGATCGAACCGGAGAAAAAGTAAATCCAACGGGCAAAATTCTTACCGCGAAGCTGCATCTGAATCGAGTGGATCAAGCCAAAGGATAAAAGCCAGGGAAGTAAGCCGGCTATTTCCACCGCGTCCCATCCCCAATACCCTCCCCAACCGAGAATGGTATAGGCCCACCATGATCCTAAAAACATTCCGGCAGTCAGGAACAGCCACGCAAAAACAACGACCGGGTAAACATGTTTTATCCATTTGTGTTCTTTGTCATTTACTGCCATGGCGGCAAACGAAAAAGCGAAAGGAATGAATAATCCCACCAAACCGATATAAAGCGACGGGGGGTGGCTTAGCATGGCTGGATGGCGCAGGCTTGGGTTCATACCCTGCCCATCAACCGGGACGATCAAGCCCGCCCCGGCTGGTGCAAGGACAGACTCCACCAGCGAGCCATCCGTTAACTGCCATAATCGTTCAAAAGGATTAGTGATGAAAACCACCGGGACCAGGAAGAAAACCAGCCCAACGGTAAGCACCAAGGCGACAACCGCGGCGTAAGCACCTGAAAGCCGCCTGGACGCCATGTGCGTGAAAATCGCGATAAAAATTGAGAGAACGAGACTCCAGAATAACAACGACCCAGCCTGGCCGGACCACAAACCACTCATTTTGTAATACCAGGGCATGCCAAGCTCTGCTGCATTGAATACCACAGAATATTCGAAGGCATTGGTAATCAGCAGCCAGCCAAGAGAGAGGACGGCGACGCCAATCGCCATTGGCTGAACGGCCGCAGGAAATAAAAACGCATCCATGTGCTTCTCGTTCTTTGACAACAAGGCAGATGCACCCAGAAAAATGGTAAAAGCGCACAATACCAGTGCCAGAAACAACGCTGAGTAACCCACAACTCCAAAAATATCGTTGATATTCATGCCTAAATAACCTCTATTTCTTAAAAAATATCTGCCAGTCTTAATGGCAGATATTTTCAACCAATCTCGAAAAAAATTAAAAACCTGATTGCAGATAGGCAAAAAGCAAAACCACAGCCAAGGTCGCGATGGTAATGATTGCTGCCATTCTCAGTTCCAATTTATTTCCCATCGTTCACCTTCTAAGCCATTTCATATTTTTCTTTGTTAACTTTATAATCCGGGATCTCAAGACGCCTTAAATGGGATTCCATCGCATCAATCATCGGGAGAGGACCGCAAATATAGTAGAACAGCTCTTTGCGATTTTCTGGAAGTTCCTTGTTAAGCAAATCATAGGTGATGTAACCCTGCAAATACTTCCCGGTTGATTTGGGCTTTTCCAACACGTAGAAAATTTTGAGATTGAGTTTCTTCTCAAGTTGATCAAGGTCTTTCTTGAAAATAATGTTTTCTTCATCGTAACAACCGTAGAAGAAAAATACCGGCCTCTGATCACCACTATCCGCCATCGTGTGCAGCATACTCATGATCGGCGCTGAGCCAATGCCACCCGCCAGGAACACAAAACCATGCTGCATATTGGGCTGATCTAAAGAGAAACTTCCATATGGGCCGTCGACATAGACGGTCTCGCCGCCTTTTAATTTTCCGATCTTGGCGGTGAAATCACCAAGGTTTTTGATCGAAAAGCGCAATTCGTTCTTTTTGTGAGCGCTGCCCGAAATAGAAAACGGATTCCTGTGTAGTGTGAAAGGAGACTGTTCAACATTGATCCAGGCAACCTGCGAAGCGTTGAAATCCAGACCCTCATGTCCTTTGGGTTCCAGAACCATCGTCCATGTATCCGGGGTTTCTTCAATGATCTCCTTCACGGTGAATGGGCTCTTAAGCATCTGCAAAGGTTTGATCAGTCGCGTATACACGGTCATCCCGCCCCAAATCACCGCTTCGAAAATCAGCACCCATTTCACAGGATCTGCAGAAGAATAGTAATTGACCTTGAAGATGTGGATCAGCGCGAAAACCGCAATCGCCGCTGCCAACAAGTCATGGATGCCGTGCCAGGCGTTGTAGCCCAGTTTGATCTCATTGCGTAGAACGGATGTGATCGCGATCAACAAAAGTGAACCAAGCCCGATCCAACCTGCCTGGGCGCGCCAGGGCGCGGTGAAGGGATTGAAGAAGTTGATCACATAAGGGTTATTAACCAACAGGATGATCGGATGTAGGGCAACCATCAATACCGACACCACGGATAGATAGTGATGCACCTTGTAGATATGGTCCATGTCGAAGGTGTTCGACAGAAAGCGCAGGCGCGCTGTCGGGATAAACTGCATGCCTGCCATGGTGAGGCCGACGAAACCAAGGCCGACAGAAAAATCACGCCAAAAATCGCGACCTTTGGGCATCGGAAAAATCATCATCACTACAAGTGGCAATATTATGATGATTAAATAGACAGCCCATACCAGCAATCCAAATTTTTTTTTGTTCATTTTATTTTCCAGTCTCCCCGCCGGAGATTATTCCACTGGCCTGACAAGTCCATCATACGAGAAATCAGTCACTGATGCCAAATCCGTAATCGAGTCATACATCAACTGCAGCACATACTTGCCGTTGTGAATGTAGGCACCTGGATCCTCAACGCTGAATTGATAGTTAAATCCTGCCCGCAGTAGCCGAGGTGTAAATTCTGTGTACCTGTTTGGAAACGCAGCTTCACCTTCATCAACATCTCCATTGCCATTCGTGTCAATGAAAAGGTAGGGAAATTGGTCTGCCCACAAAATCGGGGTGCCAATCACTTCAGCGGCGTAAACCTGCAGTGCTTCATAAAGCACTGTCTGAACACCCTGAATTTCATGATACATCCCCTCCACAATGCCATCCGCGTCATAATCGACGCTGTCCACAAATATTTCTTTGTAATCCGCGTATTCAGTCACATTGGAATGGCAGGTCGCGCAAAGATTGACATTCTCGCCCTTAAAATCACGGTTGATGCGCAAGCTATGCGGATCATGACATTGAATGCATGATTGAACAGGTTCAGCATGGAAGAATTTGCCTATGTAAGAAGCGTCCTCGTATTCGTAACCACCTTTGGCTTCAGAGCCATACAGCGTGGTGGCTGCGTAATAATAATGAGGAGTGACAAAACTCGCCTCTGGCACAAGATCATCATCGCCAATCTCAGCAGCTACCGTTGTAACACGGGAGCCGGCCGTCAACCCTGAGTGGCAGGTGCCACAGGTAGCGTTACCCATTCCCAGGTTCAGTTCTTCACCAGAGGGGAATTTCACCAACTCAAGCGCGTGAGCTTTCTCGTTATGGCAGACTTCGCAGGTGATCACCCGGTTGATTTGCCCGGGTTGGTCAACGCTGAATTCCGCGCTGCCATCTTGTCCAATGTAATCGATGAAAGAAGGCCCGCTGTGGCATTTCGCACAGTTGGTTGGGATCTCGGCTGGATCATCTTCATTCCAATGGGTGAATGCCTCCGCGGTTTTATCCGCGTGGCCGGAACCCCACCAGTCAACGCTGATCCTCTCGATGGATGCCGCTTCCTTTGCCTGGCTGGATACATAGTAGATCCACCCGGCCAGGAAGGCAGCAAGAATGGCCAAAATAATGATGAATAACCGTTTGTTCATGATTCTCTCCTAGGTTGGTTAAATAATAATCAGCCCGAGAAAACTACCCTCGTTGTCCTGATTGTAATAGATACAACCTTAATAATCAAGGATTTGTACAAGTTCGGTCTTATTTATCAGAAAAAAAAGTCCTCCAAGAAGGTCTTTTATGGATAATCAGTTGATGACTTTTTCATCAGGATACTTCTCGAAAAAGTGCCTGACTTTTGGGGAGATCACCGCCCGGCAATAAGGCTGGTTTGGATTGTTGGCAAAATAATCATGATGATAATCTTCAGCTTCAAAAAACTCTTCCAAAGGTTCGATGCTGGTCGCGATTGGCCGGCGGAATTCTCCGCTATCCTCCGCGGCCTTCATTGACTCCTCTGCAATTTTTTGTTGTTCTTCATCCTGGTAAAGGATAATCGAGCGGTATTGCGTACCGATGTCATTCCCCTGCCGGTTCTTCTGCGTGGGATCGTGGGCTTCCCAAAAGATCTCCACCAACTCCTTATAACCGATCACCTCTGGATCATATTCCACCCGGATCACTTCAGCGTGCCCGGTGGTTCCCGAACAGACCTGGTAATAAGTGGGGTTTTCGGAATGCCCTCCAGCGTAGCCAGGAACCACTTTTTTAACACCTTTTATTCTTTTGTAAATGGCTTCGGTGCACCAAAAGCAACCGCCGCCGAACACCGCTGTTTTAGTTGCCATCTTTCTCCTTGGGAACGAATTTCATTGAAAGGGAATTGACACAATGACGGGTATTTTTCGGAGTGAATTGTTCTCCTTCGAACACATGACCCAAGTGCGCCCCGCAGTTGGCGCAGGTGATCTCGGTCCGGCGCATATCAGCGTCCAGGCTGCGTTTAACTGCACCGGGAATCTCATCGTCAAAGGATGGCCAGCCGCAGCGCGCGTCGAATTTGTCCTCTGAATGGTAAAGCGGCGCGTCACAACGACGGCAGATGTAAGTGCCTTCCATCCAATGATCTTCATAAATGCCGCTGAACGGAGGTTCTGTCCCTTTGTTCACAATCACATAGGATTCCTGCGGAGTTAATTGATTAAGTTTCATCTTCCACCTCTGACTGCAATCATAGGCGGAAAGACGCGGGATTCACATAAAAGGTGTGTTAAATAAATATATAAATCTTGTTATCGTCAGGAACGCAATTAATCCTGGATCTCAGCCGCACGCAGTGTGTTTCGCAGCAGCATGGCGATCGTCATCGGGCCAACCCCGCCCGGCACAGGTGTGATCGCTTCAGCAACACCGAGCGCTTCTTCATAGGCGACATCACCAACCAGCCGGTAGCCTTTTTCTTTTGTCTGGTCATCCACCCGGTTGACACCCACATCGATCACAATCGCGCCTGGTTTGATCCAATCTCCGCGCACAAATTCAGGTTTTCCGATCGCCGCCACCAGGATATCTGCGTTTCGAACCATATCCTTGAGACCAATAGTGCGCGAATGGCAGATGGTGACCGTTGCGTTTTCCTTGACCAGCAGCAGCGCGACAGGCATGCCGACAATGTTTGAGCGCCCAAGCACCACTGCGTTTTTTCCCTCAAGGGATGGAAGCGATTGTTTTAACAGGTAGATCACACCGGCAGGCGTGCAAGGGATGAACAACGGCTCGCGGCCTTTCTGCGCCAGACGGCCAATATTCATTGGATGAAATCCATCCACGTCCTTTTCCAGAGATATGGCTGATAATACCCGCTCCTCATCCAGCCCTTTCGGCAAAGGCAGCTGCACCAGGATTCCATTGACTTGATGATCAGCATTCAGTGTCTGGATGATCTGTTCGAGTTCTTTCTGCGGCACATCGGCAGGCAGCACACGTCCAATAGATCTGATACCTGCTTGTTCGCAAGCGTGATGCTTGGAACGGACATAAACCTGCGATGCTGGATCCTCCCCCACTAAAACAGTTGCCAAGCCTGGCGCTGGTTTGCCATATTTCAATCTCAACTGCACCTGATCCTTAACTTCTTCGCGGATCAGGTCTGCATATTTTTTGCCGTCAATAATCTGAGATGTCATGATTCTCCTTCTCTGGAGATTATACATTCGGGATCTTTTCATAATAAAAGGTAAAAATCATCTAAAATTATGACTGCTCAGGTTGAATCGATAAGAAGAAAATGACCTTGGCAATCAATTGCGATGATTTTGTTTTCATACTGTAAAATCATTACTTAAGGATAAGCGGATCAAAATGCTGCTCGTAATTGACCTTGGCAACACCACCCTCACGTTGGGTGTTTTTAACCAGCACCAGCTTGTATACCAATGGCGCCTGACCACAGACCGCAACCGGACCGAGGATGAATACGGATTGCAGCTGCTGGGATTATTGGAAACGTGCGGCTTAAAGCCACCCGATATCGACGGCATCGTGCTCTCCTCTGTTGTTCCTCCTTTAACTGAATGGGTGCAGCGCGCCTGCCAGGATTATTTGAAGATCGATCCCTTGATGGTCAGCGCAGACCTCAACCTCAATGTAAAAGTCTTATATGACAATCCCTCCTCAGTCGGTGCGGACCGGCTGGCCGATGCAGTGGCCGTCCAGGCAAATTACGGCGGGCCGGCTTGCGCGATTGATTTCGGCACCGCCACGACCTTTAATGCGATCACTGGTGCTGCTGAATACCTGGGCGGCGCCATCCTGCCGGGAATCGCCACTGCCGCTGAGGCACTGGTTTCACGGACAGCCAAACTTCCGCCCATTGAACTAAAAGCCCCGCCTTCAGTGAT
>CAYPAG010000010.1:0-6258 GCA_964408645.1 uncultured Pelolinea sp.
TGGAAATCCAGCGCCCAGTATTTTTCGATCTTGATCTGCCCATCCGGGGTGACCAGCATCCAGCAGCCGGGTTCCAGTTTGCGGACGCCCCTGAAAAGCGTCTTGTCTTCCAGACAGAACTGGAAGGTAAGGTAATCCGACATGCCCTCCGGGCTCATCTCGGCGGGCACAAGTCCTGAAGCGAAGAGCGCTTTGGGTTCTGATCCGAAAACGAACTGTTCTTTGTCGAGATAATAATAGAAGGGTTTAATGCCCAACCGATCACGCGCGGCAAAAAGCGTTCGGTCAGCCCTGTCCCAGATAACGATTGAGAACATGCCGTTGAGCTTTTCCACCGCCGCCGGACCTTCGGCCATGAACAGCCGCAGGATGACCTCGGTATCTGACTGGGAAAAGAACGTCTCGCCCCGGCTCTCCAGCTGCTGACGCAGCTCGACGTAGTTGTAGATCTCGCCATTGTAGATAATCTGGTAGCGCCCGGATTCGTCCGTCATGGGCTGGTGAGCAGCCGGGCTCAGGTCAATGATGCTCAGGCGCAGATGGCCCAATCCCAGGTTCTCGTCAAAGAAAAACCCGCGGTCATCAGGGCCGCGGTGTCGGATGGCTTCCGCCATACTCCGCACGGCGCGTTCTTCCACGCGCTGCTTGGGATCAAAGTGATAAATGCCGCAGATGCCGCACATAGGGGAAATTATAGATTAATTCTGGAAGCTGTCCGGCGCCTTTTCAACGCGCCGAGGTTGTAGGTCTCCACCGCTTTTTGCGCATCTTCGCGGTACATTTTTCGCAGCCCGCGGTACTGCGAGCGCCAGCCGCCGAAGGGCCACCAGTAAAGCATGCCCATCATCAGGTACCCAAGCATGGTCAAGCTGCCCACCATCTTGCTGCCGCCCTTTTTCTGGTCATAGCGCAGCACAAAGGGCACCTCGGCAAAACGGCAGCCCAACATATTGAGTTTGACAATGATCTCCAGGGTGGAGGTGAAGCCCATGCCCCGCAGCTGAATCAGATTGTTGCCGTAAATTTCCAACGCGTCTTTCATCACCGCCGCTCGATAGGCGCGATAGCCGCAGGAATAGTCGCTCACGCCGCGGATACCGAATACTATTTTCATGAACAGGTTGGCTGCCCGGCTGATGAACGCGCGGTAAGCGTTAACTCCCAGCTGACCGCCCCCGGGCTGGAATCTCGACGTGTTGACCACATCGTAACCCTGGTTGAGTTTCTCGATCAGGTCGAACAGATATTTGGGTTCGTGGGTGTCATCACCTTCGATGCGCACAATCGTGTCATCGCGCTGCGCACGCCAGGCGATATGCTCAAATCCATCGCGTTCGGTTTCACCCAGCCCGCGGTTGATGGGATGTTCAACCACTTCCAGGTTAAGAATGCCTTTGGATTGAGCCAGAATCTCTGCGGTTTGGTCGGTGCTGCCATCGTCAACCACCACCAGGCGGTATTCCTTGCCTTCCAGGGCGGCCTGCATTTTCTCCATCAATTGCGGCAGGTTGCCCTGTTCGTTGTATGCGGGTAAAAGAATCCAAATCATAGCTGCCTACTGGCTGAAATCTCCCAACCTCACCAGGTCGAACCCAGCGGCCCGGACGGTCTGCTTGTCCCACAGGTTGCGTCCATCCACCAGCACAGGTTTGTCCATGGCTTGCGCCAGGCGCGAGAAGTCCAAAAATTCATAATCCGCGTGCGCGGTCACCAACGCTGCTGCCTGGCAGCCCCTGGCTTTTTCATACACGTCGCCATTGAATTCCTCGACAAAGGGATCATGAATCACCACATGCGCGCCTGCTTCCTTAAGCAGATGACGCAGCGCTTCGGAAGGGGAATTGCGCGTGTCGTCCGAATTTTCCAGGTAAGCGTAACCCAGCAGCAGGATGCGCTTGCCTTTGAGATCACCCGTTTTGCTCGCGATCAAACCGCGCATGTGACGGGGCATATCATTGTTGATCGCCCGCGCCGCGGGGATCAGGCGCACATCCACATCCTTGCCGTTCACGCTGCTGGCCAGCAGCCAGGGATCCTTGGGGATGCAGTGCCCGCCCACGCCTGCGCCCGGCAGGAGTAGTTCGCGGCCCGGCGACTTGCGCACCAGTTCGCGCACGCGCCAGGCATTGGCGCCCATCGCTTCGCTGATGAGGGCCACTTCATTGGCAAAAGCGATCTGCACATCGCGGTAGGCGTTCTCCACCGTTTTCACCAGTTCAGCGGTGATCCAGTCAGCTTCGTCCACGTCCGCCTCAACCACCTGCTTGTAAAGCGTCTTCATCACTTCGGAGGTGCCGCTGCAGTCGCCGCCCACCACGCGGTTCATGCTGCGCAGATTCTTCAGCAGCTTGCCCGGCATCACGCGTTCAGGGCAGTTGCCCAGATAAAAATCCTTGCCGCATATCATGCCGCTGGTTTCTTCCAAAATGGGTAAGACGATATTCTGCATGGTGCCAGGCATGATGGTCGATTCCACCACCACCAACACACCCCTTTTCATCACCTTGGCGAGGGAAAAGAGCGCGGATCTGAGCGCCTGGTATTCCGGCACATGCTGATCGTTGACCGGCGTTTCCACGTCAATCAACACCACATCCCGGTCTGCCAATGCTTGGTAATCGGTGGTCGCTCTCAGCTTACCGGAATCAGCCACCTCGCGTAGTAGTTCAGAAAGCCCGGGTTCCTTGCCCTCAATGGGCGAAATTCCCTGGTTGATCTTGTCCACGCGTTCAGCTTTGATATCAACGCCGATCACGTCGTAGCCCTTCTGCGCGAATAGCGCCGCGACCGGCAGGCCGACATAGCCCAGCCCGATCACACCGATCCTGGCGCTGCGGTCGGATATCTTTGCCTTCAGATCAGCCGGCATATCAAACCTCAATCACCTGGTGAGTCTTGCCGGATTCGACCAGCGCCAATGAAAGCCGCAGCGCTTCCAGCCCGTCCTCGCCGCTGACTGGCACAGGCGTTTCATTTTTTACTGCCTGGATGAAGGCGTGCAGTTCGGCTTTCAGCGGTTCCTGCCGCTGCAGCTCAAAGCGGGTCATGCTGCCTTCGCTCACCCCGCGCAGGGCTTTCAACGGCGACCACAGATCGCCGGAAGCTTGCGCGTTTTCATAGAAGAACAGGTCCTGGGTCAGGTCATCCACGTGGAACAGGCCTTTTTCGCCGATCACCAGCGTTTCGCGGATCTTCTTGGGCGTCAGCCAGTTCAGCTCCAGCGCGCCGGTCAGTTTGCCTGGAAAGCGCAGCAAGCCAAACATCAGGTCCTCATGCTCGGTGTGGATGCGTTGCTCGGTTTCGGCGTACACCCGCACCGGGTCGAGCCCGGTCAGAAAGCGCATGATGTCCACATCGTGCGGCGCCAGGTCAACCACCACGCCCACGTCGCGGATGCGCGCGGGGAATGGGCCGATGCGCCGGCAGAAGATTTGGAAGATGTGCCCCAGGTCGCCGTTCATCAGCCGCTGTTTCAACGACTGGATGGCCGGGTTGAAGCGGATGATGTGGCCGATCATCAACTGGCGTTTGCAGCTTTTTGCCAGGTCAATGATGCGCCTGCCTTCTTCCACCGTCGCGGCGATGGGTTTTTCCACCAGAAGATGCGCCCCGGATTCCAGGGCAAAAGCGGCAACTTCCTCGTGGTCGGAGGTCGGCACCGTGATGGATACCGCTTCAGGTTTTTCCTTTTCGAAAAGTTCGCGGTAATCCGAGTAGGTCCGCACGCCAAAGCGGTCCTTGACCACATCCAGCCGCTCCGGGCTTACATCTGAAGCACCCACCACCTCCACGCCGTCCAGTTCGGTGTAGACGCGTAGATGGTTGGACCCCATCGAACCGACGCCGATGACAGCGACACGCATGTTTACTTGCCCGCCATGAATTCGTTGATGGCGCCCGCCACGCTTTCCAGGTCTTCCTGGCTCAACTGCGGGTGCACGGGGATCGAGAGCACTTCTTTAGCCGCGGCTTCGGTCACCGGCAGAGTTTGGCTGCTGCCGAAGCGCTCCATGTAAAAGCTCTGCTGATGGATCGGGACAGGGTAATAAACCTCGGTGCCAATCCCTTTCTCCTTGAGAAATTCACGCAGCGCGTCGCGTTTGCCGTCCGGCACGCGCAGGGTGTACTGATGGTACACGTGCTTGTAACCTTCGGGTACAAAGGGTGTCGTGACGCTCTTCAAATGCGCGTCGTAGAACCTTGCGTTGGCGCGGCGTTTGTTGTTGTGGTCATCCAGCTTGGCTAACTGCGCGTTGCCGATGGCGGCGTGCACATCCGTCATGCGGAAATTGAATCCCAGTTCATCGTGATAATAGCGGCGGCGCATGCCGTGGTTGCGAATCACCTGGCACTTCTCGGCGATCACATCGTCATCCGTGGTGATCATGCCACCTTCGGCCGAAGTGATATTCTTGGTCGGATACAACGAAAAAGTACCTGTGCCGAAGGAACCTGCGCGCTTTCCTTTAAATTCCGCGCCGTGCGCCTGGCAGGCGTCTTCGATCACAGCCAAGCCATGTGCCTTCGCGATCTCCATGATCGCGCCCATGTCGCAGGTCATCCCATACAGGTGCACGGGCAGGATGGCTTTGGTATTAGGGGTGATGGCAGCTTCAATCTTGGCAGGATCCATATTGAAAGTCCGCGGATCGATGTCCACAAAAACAGGCGTACCGCCCGCATACAGCACCGAATTGGCGGAAGCGATAAATGTGAAAGGCGGGGTGATGACTTCATCCCCGGCGCTGATGCCGTGCGCCAGCAGGGCGATATGCAGCGCGGTGGTGCCGTTGGAGGTCGCGATGGCGTGCTTGGTGCCGCACATCTTCGCGAATCCTTCCTCAAAGGCTGCCACACGTGGACCTTGCGCCAAAATGCCTGACTCCAGAACTTCGATAACCGCTTTCTTTTCCTCTTCACCCATCACGGGTTTTGCCATATTGATCATTTTGCACCATCCCAGGATTCTTTGATAATTTCAATTCTCGTGCTGCAAGACGGGCACTTGGCTAACACAGTGTTGCCTTGCTCAAGCTCTTTCTCAAGCAGATCTCCGCATGGGCAGACAAACCCGTGCAGTCTGGCTGGATTTCCGTAAACCAGCCCGTAGTTGGGTACGTCCTTGGTCACCACGCTGCCCGAGCCCACCATGCTCCATTCGCCCAGGGTCACCCCGCAGCGGATGGTCGAGTTGGCGCCAATTGCCGCGCCTTTCTTGACCAGGGTGGAGCTCAGCACCCAGTCATCCGCGGCTTTGGGCGTCCCATCCACATTAATCGCGCGCGGGCGCATATCATTCGTGAAACAGGCATGCGGGCCGATAAAAACGCCGTCTTCCACGGTCACCCCGTGATAAACGGACACGTAATTCTGGATCTTGACATTATTGCCGATCTGAACGCCTTCATCAATAAAGACGCCCTTGCCAAAATTGCAGTTCTCGCCGATCACAGCATTCGGGCGGATCTGCCCCTGGTGCCAGATGCGGGTACCCTCCCCAATTTTTGCGCTTTCTGCGACATCAGCGGTCGCGTGAATGAAAGGAGCCAAACCGTACCTCCTGTATCAAACGGATTTCAGAACTTCAATGATTTTATCAGCAGCATGCCCGTTGCCATAGATATCGGGCCGCGCGCCTGCAGGATGAAAATCATTAAAACAACCCATGATTTTACTGCGATTTGCACCGGTCAGGCAATTCCAACCCGCATCCACCGTCTCGATCCACTCGGTCTCATCGCGCATGGTGATGCAGCGCACGCCGAGTAGATAAGCTTCTTTTTGTATCCCACCAGAATCCGTTAATATGCATTCGGCATTCTTTTCCAACATGAGCATATCCAGATATCCCACCGGATCGATCACCCGCACATTTGAAGGTAACTCAATACCAAATGTCGCGATCATTTTTGCCGTGCGCGGATGAACCGGAAAGATCAGCGGAAAGTTGATCTCTGCCAATCCAGAGAGGATCTCAGCCAGATTTTGTTTGTTGTCCACATTCCCGCTGCGGTGCACGGTCACCAGCCCATACTGGCCAGCCTTCAAGCCAAGATCATCAAGTATGCTTGAGCGCCCATTTGCCGCTTCAATAAAAAATCGCAAGGAGTCTGCCATCACATCTCCCACCAGATAGACGCCTTCCGTGGTTCCTTCCTTATATAGGTTATTCACAGCCGCCTCGGTTGGGCAGAAGAGCAGGTCTGAGATCCGATCGCTCAGGATTCGGTTGATCTCCTCCGGCATCGCGCGGTTGAA
>CAYPAG010000010.1:6358-28646 GCA_964408645.1 uncultured Pelolinea sp.
CCGGTGTGCAGGATCAGTTCTTCCCCGCAGCCTTTGAAAGCCCTGGAGACCGTGGCGGCTTTGACGAATTGAGGCCTGGCCCCGATAATATGTAGGAGTTTCATGGATCAAAAAATTCTATCATGATTCATTTTTCAGCCCGTTTCAGCGCTTTCGCCAATAATCCAGCAGCCACATGGGTATAAAAATTGCATACTGATACAATAACCTTAAATGGCTGCCCAGCTGCCCATCACCCGCACCAAATTACTCATCCCGCAGCGCAGACGGGAGCTGCTTTCACGCCCCCGCCTGCTTGAGCTTCTCAGCGAGCTGCTGGATTTCCGACTGATCATCATTGCCGCGCCTGCGGGATACGGCAAAACCTCGCTGCTCATTGATTTCGCCTCCAACTTTGACTGGCCGGTCTGCTGGGTCTCCCTGGATCCACTGGATAACGATCCGGTGCGATTTCTTTCGCATTTCGTCATGTCCATTCGCCAGCAATTTCCGGAATTCGGCGAAGAAGCCATCAATATGCTCAAATCCACACCCGCGGACCAGCTAAATTCGGATTACCTGATCTCCGCCCTGACCAATGACATCTACGAACAAATCGCCGAACATTTTGTGGTGGTGTTGGACGATTATCACCTGGTCAACGCCAACGAAGAGATCGACCAGTTTCTGAGCGATTTCATTCAACGCGCGGATGACAACTGCCACATTGCCATCACCTCACGCAAGCTGCTGACGCTGCCCGACCTCCCATTGATGGTCGCTCGCGCGCAGGTGGGTGGTTTATCCATCGAAGAGCTCGTATTCCAGCCCGCGGAGATTCAGAAGCTTTACAGCCAGGTGTTTAATAAGGAAATTGACGCGAGTGAAGCCGAGCAAATCGCCGCTGCGTCCGAGGGCTGGATCACCGGGTTGCTGCTGACCTCGCCCATGCTGCGTTCGGGATTGGGTGAACCGGTCAAGATCGCGCGCGCCTCCGGCATCGGGCTGTACGAATACCTTGCCCAGCAGGTGCTTGACCAGCAGCCGCAGGACATCCGCGATTTTTTGCTCAACACATCCATCCTGGAAGAATTCAACGCGGAGATGTGCCGCGAGGTGATCGAAAAGGCGCTGTCCATTAAAGCCGATTGGCCGCGATTGATGGACACCATCTACCATCACAACCTCTTCGTCCTGCCCGTGGATGAGGAGTATCGCTGGCTGCGCTACCATCATTTGTTCAGGGATTTTCTGCAGTCAACCCTGGTCAACCAGCGACCGCAGGATGCCGAAAAGATAAAATTGGAACTGGCGCACTACGCTGCCAGGAAACAGAATTGGGAAAAGGTCTTCGAGATTTACCGGCAGCTGGGCAGAAAAGAAGCCATCGCGGAACTCGTCGAGCGGATCGGATCTGAATTTATCTCTAAAGGCAAGATCAAGAAGCTGTCCAGTTGGCTGGATGAACTGCCACCAGCGATGATCGCAGAAAAACCCGCTCTGCTTTCCATCCAGGCCAGCGTTAAGGTCAATCAAGGTCAAATTCAGCAAGGGAAGGACACGCTTGATCAGGTGGTCAAAATGCTGCGCACCGGTAACAATGCTGCCCAACTGGCCACCAATCTGATCCGCCGTTCGACCGCCCACCGCGTGCTGGGTAATTATGCCGAGGCCGACCAGGACGCGGACGAAGCCATACAAATCACAAACTCCAGCATCGACTTGGCATCAAGCTATTCAGAAGCGCTGCGCGCCAAGGGGGTTTTGCTCTATCAGACAGGCATGTTAAAAGAAGGATTGGATTTTCTCAACCAGGCGCTGGATGTCTGCCGCAAGACTGGAAACGCGGAAGATCAGGCGCGCATCCAGGTTGAGATCGGCGCCGCGCACGAGCGTTTGGGGAATTTTAAAGCGGCTGAAGATGCTTACCAAACCTCACTGAAACATTGGCAGGCGGCTGGCGATTCCATGTGGATACCCACAATATTAAATAACCTTGGTGTGCTCCAGCATTCCTCGGGTGAATTTGTCAGCAGTTTTTACAGTCTTGAAAAATCCCTGAAATATTCCCAGATCACAGGCAACCAGCGCATGGAAGGGTACGCGCTGGCCAGCATCGGCGATCTTTACAAAGATCTGGAAGCGATGGAAGAAGCCGAAGATGCCTACCAGAAAGCAATCGAAGTCGCCCAGCAGATTGAGGACCAATTCCTGGTGTTTTACATCAAAACGGCGATGGCACGCCTCAGCATCGCCAGGCAGGACCTCAAAAAAGCCGGGCTGCAAATCCAGACGGCTCAAAGCATGGCCAGGCGCAGCGGATCTTCATATGACACATTTAAGATCAGTCTCGAAAAGTGCGCCCTGGAATTCGCGGGCGGCAAATATGCGGATATTATAGAAGAACTCGAGCTAGCCGAGAAATATTTTACAAATGAAGGGCACATTGAGGATTCAGTTCGATCTCAGGCGCTATTGATGGCTGCGCAAGCCAGACTGGGAAAGTTTTCGCGCGCGGCAAAATTATTCGATCAATTTATCCAGGGAATGGAAATTCCCGCCCGCCGCATCCCTAGCGAGGTGGTGCTGAACGAACTTAACCAGATATTTAAACCGCTGCTCAACAAAAAAGAGATTGGCCCTAAGATTTCCACCTTATTTGTTTACATGGATGAATTCCGCAAACTTACCCAGAAAAGCCGGCGCAAAATTCGCAAAGAAGCGTCAGCCGTGCAGTTCGCACCGCCCCGCCTCGAGATCCGCGCGTTGGGAAAAATGGAAGTCGCCGTCAGCAACCGCCCGCTGACTATTTCAGATTGGAAGACCCAAACCTCACGCGACCTGTTTTTCCTTTTTCTCGCCCATCCTGAAGGCTTGAACAAAGAAGAAGTGGGCGAGTTAATGTGGGGCGAACTCTCACCCGCCGAGCTTAAGCTGCGCTTTAAAAACGCCGTCTACCGAATGCGGCACGCCATCGGCTCGGAAGCGGTGCTCTTTATTGATAATTATTACCAATTCAACCGCTCCATTGATTATGAGTACGATGTGCAGAATTTTTTGTCCATCTCAGATCAGGCACGTGAAGAAAAAAATAGCGACAAACGATTGGGACTACTGAAACACGCAGCGGATATCTATCAGGGGTCATACCTCCCTGAAATTGGCGAACTTTGGGTGGAGCCGGACCGGCAGCGCTACCATGAGATGCACATCGCCAATGTGATCGCTCTCACCCGCTTGTTGATCGAGCGCGGTGATTTGGATGAGGGGTTGAGTTATGTCCAAAAAGCGCTGAAACTCGACTCCTACAACGAAGAACTGCACCGGCTGGCTATGGAAATTTACGCGCTCACCGGCAACAAACCCGCCGTGGCAAAACAATATCAAGCCTTGTCCAAATCGCTGCGCGACCAGATCGACGCGCCGCCCTCAGAAGAAAGCGTCGAACTGTATCAGCGGTTGATGTCGTAGTTTTATCGATAAGGTGAATCGCTGGTCAGATTGACAAAAAAATCATAGCGGTCGCCGCGCCAGATGGATTTCAGATATTCGATCGGAACATCCTGGGTGTTATAGGTCACCCTGTTGATCTCAAAAACCGGATTATCGCGGGTGATGTTCAACATCTGCATTTCATCCTCTAAGGGCAGGCGCGTCCGGATGGTCTGTTCGCCGCGGTCAGGAACGATTTGATAATCCGACCGCCAGATTTTGTATAATGAGCCTTCCAGATTTTTCGTGTTCAGGTCAGGCATCAGATTGACCGGGATCATCACCCGCTGAACACTGATGGGTTCATCGTTCGCCGAATGAATGCGCAGCACTTCCCACACCGACCCGTTTTCTTCCAGCCGCAGGTACTCTCGCACACGCTTGTTGGGTTTGATTTTGCTGATGCCAACCAGCCGGGTGGTTGGATTCCACCCGCGCCGCTTGATCTCCTCGGTCGTGGATTGAAGATTGGACAAGTCCATCTTCAAGCGCATCCGCCGGATGAAGGTGCCTCTGCCTTTTTCCTTGCGGATGACGCCTTCATTTTCCAGCACCTGCAGCGCGTGGCGGATGGTGCCGCGGTTGACCGAGAAAATTTCGCTCAATTCCGGTTCGGAAGGCATCGCGATCGCGCTGTCCCCCTCCGCGATTACTGAATCCTCGATGGCTTCCCTGAGTATTTCTACGATCTGATAGTAATAAGGGATCGGGATGGTCTTATCAATGTTGATTTGGCCAATTTGCAGAATATTCATTAATGTTGTCACTTGTTTATACAGGTAAAAGCATTTTAGCAATGGCAAGTTAGCCTGTCAAGCGCGTTGACTTGCCCCTGAAATCGTGATAGACTTCTTGTGCACCTGTCTATACAGGTTATCATCTCTGTTTTGGAGGACTAATGATTAAGAAAAACACATCATCAGAAATTGAACGCATCTCCGCCCTGATCGAAGAGCAAGCATTGACCAAAGAACAGCTTTTCACCTATCTGCGGCAGGTGCTGGAAATCCGCGCTTTTGAGAATAATATCTCCACGCTCCTGGGAAAGGCCGTCCTGCAAGGCGCCTCGCATCTTTACGCCGGCTCGGAAGCTGTCGCGGTCGGCGCGGTGGGCGCGCTGCAGGAAGGCGATCTGATCACCAGCACCCACCGTGGGCATGGGCACGCCCACGCGCATGGCGACACAGCCGCCAAAACACCAGAAGAGAAACAAGCGCATTACAACAAGATGGTGGCTGAAGTATTGGGGAAAACCGGCGGCTACTGCAAAGGCAAAGGCGGCTCCATGCACATCGCGGATGTCTCGCATGGCAACCTCGGCGCTACCGGCATTGTCGGCGGCAACATCCCCGTGGCGGTCGGCGCAGCGCTAGCCCAGAAATTAATGAAAACCGGTAAGGTGGTGTTGTGCTTTTTCGGCGACGGCGCTTCGAATACCGGTAATTTCCATGAAGCGCTCAACATGGCTTCTTTATGGGATCTGCCGCTCGTCTTTGTGGTTGAAAATAATATGTACGCCATGTCAGTCCCCTGGGCGAAAGCCAGCAAGCTGCCCAATATCGCTGACCGCGCCTGCGCTTACGGTATTCCCGGCGAGGTGGTGGACGGGATGGACGTGCTGGCTGTGCGCGGCTCCGTGGAAAAAGCCGTGGAACACGCCCGGGCAGGCAATGGTCCAAGCTTAATTGAAGCGAAAACCTATCGCTATTTTGGGCACAGCCATTCTGATCCACGCGCCTACCGCACCAAGGAAGAAGAACAGCAATACAAAGACCGGGATCCGATCAAGGTGCTTTCCAATGATTTGAAAACCGTGGGGTGGCTGGCGGAGAGCGAATTGGAAACCATGGAACAGGCAGTCAAGGACAAACTAAATTTCGCCATGGACTTCAGCACAGAATCCCCCGTGCCAGATCCCTCAGAACTCGAGACAGACGTCTACGCGCCTTCAGTGTTCACGATAAAAGACATTGAAGATGAAGCCAAACTGCGGGAGCAAGTGGCTCTTGACAGCTCCATGCGCGAAATCTCCTACGCCGAAGCGATACAGGAAGCGCTCAGGGAAGAAATGCAGCGTGATGAGCGCGTGTTTCTGATGGGTGAGGATGTGGGTCTTTATGGCGGCGCTTACGGTGCTTCCCGCGGCTTGTTTCAGGAGTTTGGCGAGTGGCGGGTAATCGACACGCCCATTTCCGAGGCCACCATCGGCGGCGCTGCGGTTGGCGCTGCCATGGCGGGTATGCGCCCGGTGGCGGAGATCATGTATGTGGACTTCACCCCATTGGCCATGGATCAAATCGCCAATCAGGGCGGCAAGAACCGCTACATGTTCGGCGGTAAAACCAGCGTGCCCATGGTGGTGCGCACCGAAGGCGGCGCTGGTCGCGCCATTGCCGCGCATCATTCGCAGAGCCTCGAATCCCTGTGGACCCACATGCCGGGTGTTTACGTGGTGATGCCTGCCACTCCTTATGATGTCAAAGGCCTGTTGAAAGCTTCCATCCGCGACAACAATCCGGTGATGTTCATTGAACACAAGATGCTGTATAAGACCAAAGGGCGCGTGCCGGAAGGTGATTATGTCATTCCGCTCGGCATTGCCGATATCAAGCGCCCCGGGAAGGATGTAACCATCGTCACCTATTCACGCCAGGTGCTGAACGCGCTGGAAGCCGCCCAGATTCTGGCCGAAGAAGGCATTGATGCCGAAGTGATCGATCTGCGCTGCCTCAATCCATTGGATATTGACACAGTCATTAATTCAGTGAAAAAGACTGGGCGCTTTGTTGGCGTCACGGAAGCTTACGAGAACACCAGTTTCATCAACGAAGTCATGGCGCAGGTTAACGACCGCGCCTTCGATTGGCTGGACGCGCCGATGGTGCGTGTGGCGGCTGCCAACGTGCCAGTCCCGCGGGCCGAAGTTCTGGAAAACCTGGCGATACCCAATACCGGCAAAATTGTGGAAGCCTGCCGAAAGGTGATGAGCTGATGGCTGAAGAACTCTTTATCCCCAAACTAGGCCAGACCGTTGAAGAGGTTACCCTGATCAATTGGCTGGTGAAAGACGGAGAAAAGGTCGAACAAGGCCAGGAAGTGCTTGAGGTTGAAACCGACAAAGCGGTTTTTAATGTGGAGGCGGTTGACAAGGGTTACATCCATATGGGCCCGTTCAAAGAGGGCGATGTGGTGCCTGTGCTGACGGTTGTGGCTGTGATCGGTAAACAAGAAGAAAAATTCGAAGCCCGGGAATCCCAATCGAAAGAAGTAGCCGCGCCTGCTGAAAAGAATTCTCCTCAAGCGGCACAGCCAACCGAACAAGTCATTCGTTCAGAGTCTCCGTCTGGTAAAGATAAGGTTTTTGTCTCTCCCCGAGCAAAGAAACTGGCGGCCGAGAAACATGTATCACTTGATTTCGTCAAGCCCACCGGCGGCAGGGGCCTGCGCATCCGCGAGCAGGATGTTCTTGATTACCTCGGCAGCGAACCCAAAGCCAGCCCGGTGGCGAAAGCCATGGCAGAAAAGGCAGGCCTGAGTCTGCGTTCGATCGCTCCCAGCGGCGCGCGAGGAGAGATCACCCGCGCAGACGTCGAAAAGGCGCTTGCCCGGCAATCGGGAGCAGCAGCACCTGAAGCGCCAGTTATCCCCCAGCCCCCTCTGGCTGAAGTAGAGGTCCGCGAACGCATACCCCTGAAAGGCGTGCGCGGGGTGATCGCCGAGCGCATGGGACTCAGCGCCAGAGTCACCTCACGCGTGACCCTGTTCATGGACGTTGACGCGACCTCGCTGGTTGATCTGCGTGAAAGATGGAAGGCGGATTTTGAGAATGACTGGGGATTCGCGCCTGGTTACAACGATATACTTGCGCGTTTGTGCGGAGCCGCGCTGGTTGAACTCCCCAATATGAACGCGCGCTTGAACGGCGATGTGATCGAGCAACTGGCAGTCATCAACATTGGTATCGCTGTGGATGCAGACAAGGGTCTTTATGTTCCGGTGATCCGGGATGCAGATCGGAAAAACCTGCGGACGATCGGCGTGGAATTCCGCCAGCGGGTTGAGGAGATCCGTTCAAACAAAATCTCCCCGGATCATCTCGCCGGGGGGACATTCACCATCACGAACCTCGGCATGTATGATGTAGAAGGTTTCACCCCGGTCATCAACCTGCCTGAAGCAGCCATCCTGGGGGTTGGAAAGATCATCCCCAAGCCGGTGGTGCGCGCCGGGCAGGTGGTCATCCGCCAAATGCTGTCCCTCTCGCTGGCATTCGACCACCGTCTGGTGGACGGCGCGCCTGCGGCCCGCTTCTTACAACGACTGAAGCAGTTCATCGAATCACCGGACGAAAAACTAATCCTCGGGTAAAAATAAGGGCGGTTCGTTGATCCGCCCTTATTAGCTTCTATTCACCAATGATCTTGACCAGCACTCGCTTGCGCCGTTTGCCGTCAAACTCAAAATACAGGATTTGCTCCCAGGTGCCCAGCTCCAGCTCGCCCTTGGTCACCGCCACCATCACCTCCCGCCCAATCACAGTTCTCTTGAGATGAGTGTCCAGAAATGACACTTCGGTCTCTCCGCTGCCGGTGGTAGCGTCGGGGTTGTGCGGCGCCAGCTTCTCCAGCCACTCCAGAAAGCTTTTGTGCATCGGGTCTTCATCGCTGTTGGTATACACACCCGCGGTCACATTCATGGTGTTGATCAGGCAGAAACCCTCCTGAATGCCGCTGGATTTCAAACACTCCTGAATATCCTTGGTGATATTGAGCACGCCCTGTCGTTCAGGATATACATACCAAAGGTCTTTTCGGTAGCTTTTCACTAGTCCTCCATTTGATCAAAAATCTCCTTGATTATAAATCAGCTGTCTACTCTCCGATGATCTTCACCAGCACATGCTTTCGGCGGTTGCCGTCAAAATCAAAATAGAAAATCTGCTCCCAGGTGCCAAAATCCAGGCGCCCCTCTGTAATCGCGATTGTCGTTTCCCTGCCCATCAAAGACCGCTTGAGATGAGCGTCGGCATTATCCTCGCCCGTGCCTTTGTTGTGACGGTAATGGCTGACGGGTTCGTGCGGCGCCAACCCTTCAAGCCAGTCATCCATATCTTCATGCAAACCCCGCTCATCATCATTAATGAAAACCGAAGAGGTGATATTCATGGCATTCACCAAACAGAGGCCTTCCTTGATCCCGCTCTCTCTCACACAGTCATTGACCTCCGAAGTTATGTTGATCAACCCCCTGCGCCCAGGCACTTCCACCCATATTTCGTTCCGATAGCTCTTCATGATTGCCTCTTTCCTTGTTTTTATGACAATCTTAACCTTATATTAAAAAGAATTGCATGGTTAATAATAACTATATTTGTGCTATAGTAAATAAAATCTATCTGGAGGAAAAGATGGTAGGCGTTGAAAAGAAAAAACTAATTGATCTCTTCAAGAAGAAAGAGACCACGGAAACCACAAAACCCACGATTAAACCGACCGCGGGTTCACGGGCATCCACATCAAAACCAACAATCAAACCAACTGCGAAGGCAGGCGCGGGTTCCGGCAGCTTGTCCGATGAATTAACCAAAGACAAGGTGGATGCGTTTATTGAAAAACGCGAAGCCCTTTCCGAAGCTGAACTGAAGAAGCAAAAAGAATTCCTGCACACCAAAACCCATCAGGATTTGATCAATGCGGTTTACAAAGTCGCCGAAGAATTAAAGGTCGAAGGCGGCCCATGGCCAATGCTGCGCGCATTGGGCTGGGGCAACTTCACTGATGACCGCGGCAAGAAGTACGACGGCCCGGCGATCGATGAAATTGAGGGTGTTGATTTCGCGCACAAGGTTGCGCTGAAAAAACAGCTCGGTATTAAGTAAAAGATTTAGCATTTCAAAACGGCAGTCGATGACTGCCGTTTTTTCTTTAACCGTATAATCGAACGTATGGCGTCAGATAACAATCTTTTTCAGCCGCAAATACCTGAAGTGGATATCAGGCCGGACATCGAAAAGATATTTGAACGCGCGCGCTCATCAGCCGATGAATCGGTTATGGATGACGAAGGGCTTTACCGCCGGCAGGTCATCATAGTCACACCTGGCCGCTTGTTAATCAGCAAGGCGTGCCCTCTGCCGGCTGAACTGTCGCGGGAGGAGATCAACCGGCTCACCGGTCTGCTGCCGGCTAATCCGCCGCAAAACATCGCGGTGATCGCTTATACATATTTGGAAGCGTTGAAAAAAGATATTAATAAAACCATTCCATTCTTTGGTTATCTGCTGGGATTCGCAGCTATCGGCCACAGGGTATGGATTTTCGAAGGCCACCCCTCTGCCTTGGCTGCCGGCTGCAGGAACGCGGATCTGCTGCTGGTTGACGGTGGACTACTCCCGCTTTTGTCGGAAAATGAAAACTGGCAGGGAGATGCGCTTGGGTCCATGCGCGGCAATCAGATCAAGATCATTCCGCGTGATCCTGCCCGCTAAGGTCATTTTCTGACAAGTCAATCTCCAACAAAAGAGTTTTTACCCTCACGCCTTGATCCAGCATTTTATAGATCGGGCAGAAATGAGCGACTCGCAATAATTTCTCTTTTGCCGTTCCAGGTAGATTTCCCTCGAGTTTAATTTTCTCGGTAATTTCTTCTTTAAATTCTTCGGCTTCATCACAGTCCTCGCAATCTTCCCGAAAGACGCGCTGATAAGCCAAATGCAGCTCCACTTCATCCAGAGGGATTTCATGATTCTGGGCATAAGTGTGCAGCACAAGCGCGGTGCAGGATCCCAGGCTGGCGAGCAGCATACCATAAGGCGTCAACTGGTGAATATCTTCGACAGCTTCATAATTTTGGGCTACGGGGTCTTCCGGATCCGCGGACAAAAACAAGGTTCTGAAATTCTTATCCTGCCGAACTATGATCCGCTCTGCCATGGCACCTCCAAATATCGACAACATTATCTTATATCAAAAATGCTCCCCGCAATATACAACGGGGAGCATTTTAGTCATCAATTTGATTCTTTGTTGCCGGATTCTATGGGTAGTTTTGATTGTCAAAGAGGTTGTACCACCACTGTGAGTCATCCACGCTGTAGAATTTCACAGCGATGTTTTCCGCGTATTGCAGTGAACTGGGTATCGGGATGGTGATGTTGTAAACGCCGCCTTCTTCCGAGTTAAAGCCCTTGACTTCGATCCAGCCCTTGTTGATTTTCGCGCCATGACCGCTGTTGACAAAAACTGCCCAGCGTTCGCCTTCGGGGAAGTATTTGGTGGTGACTTCCATATACTGGCCCTGAACCATTTTTTCCAGCAGGATGGTGGGGACGCCCTTGCCCAGGTTGTTATAGGTGGTTCCACTGGAAGTACCCTGGCTGCTGCCTGTTTTATTGTAGAAGAAGTTGTACCAGAATTTCGCGCTGTCCTGGCTCTCAAAACGGATCGAGATCACTTCTTCGCCTTCAAGTTCTTCAGGGATCAGGAATTTTGCCAGGAAAGTCCCGCCATCGTTGGTTTCCAGCTTGGAAACCAGGTAGCCATTCAATCCGAGTGTGTCTCGAAATCCCATATAAACAAAAAAGGTTTCGTCATCGGGAAATTCTTCCAACCTGATGGTCACGGATTGATCTTCGACCACGCTCATGACGGTGGTGTCCGACATCGGTTTCGCGCTGGCAAACGATACGACGCTCAACAGCAGGGCGATGGTCATCACAAAAGTCATTATTTTTTTCATGGTTGCCTCCTTAAATATCAGCACCTGAAATAATTGTTGCAATAATAGTACCAGTTTTGGCTTTATGGGTAATTATCATCCCCATTTCTATTAATCATTATAATGATTTCATCTTGCCTGGCAATAGCTAAAAAAGAATCCCGGATAACCGGGGTTCTTTTTTAGCGGGATTTATCGTTCAAGGATGCCTTCATTGACATACTTTTCAAGCTCGCCCACGCTGAGCCCCGCGATCCCCAGTTTATCCACAGTGCGCCCCCGGCGCGTATAATCCGTCCGGTGGATGATGCAGGCCAGGCGGATGATGCTGTCCATCGCGCGCACCGAAATCCCATACTGCTGCCCCAGCGAGGCGATTGGCAGCAAACTCATGGGGATATCCTCAAAGATATAACGGTGATTGAGCGTTGATGGCGCTTTGATGCCAAAATATCCGCTTTGGTTATGGATGGCTTCATTCAGGTTTTCGCCTTCAACGTTATAGGCCAGCGCCAACCATTCAAGCGCGGTGCGCGCGCGGATGCCCAACGCGGATGCGACAGTCACCCTCTCGCGGTCGAGCACTTCCAATACCCTGGCAACTGAAGGCGTAACGCCATCAATGTAAAACTCAAAATCTCCATGGGTGGACTCGATGCGCCCTGCATTTAAAATGGTCAAAGCCGGGTGGAAAATGGCGCCCATATTATTCAACCCTGTATGCAGCACATTCACCCCATCGATGAATTGCGGGTAAACATCCCCAATCGCTTCCAGCACTTTAGGGGTATCGGTCGCCGGCAGCGCGGCCAGCGGCACAGCTTCCTTTATGCGGAAAATGCGCGCCTGCGCCGGCCCGTCCGAGCGAGCGGCATAAATAAATGTCTCCGCTTCGGCCAGGATGTATTTGGCTTTGCAGCCCTCCCTCCGGCAGACCATATCAAATTCGATGGCTCCGCAGGTGCGTCCGGGATTGAGCAGGATCACCTGTCCGTCCTTAAGATGAGGAGCCATCAGCTTGGCCAGATCCGCGTGCGCGGATGATGGCAGCACCAGCATGATCACTTGCGCGTCATTCAACGCTTCCTTCATATCCGAGGTCGTCATGCGTATCGGCGCGAATCCTCTGGGTCCATCCGGATAACTCTCCAGCTCGATCCCTTTTCGCTTGCTGATCACTTCAATGTGGGAAAAAGTTCGGTTATACAGCGTCACCTCTTTTCCCATCAATGCCAGGTGGGCAGCCATGGATTTGCCGCCATGCCCCGCGCCCACCACCGTGTATCGGGTTGTCTGAGCCATTTGTCCTCCTTAAATTTATAAGTGTTCTTTTAAACGGTCACTTTCCGCGATCTTTTGGTTATCCTGGTCAACTGCTTCACACGCGCCATGGATGATCCGGGTTCGAATTGTGCCGCGCGCGAACGCGTTATTTTTTAGGTGCGGCGCGTCCAGAATTCCAAGCTTGACAGAGTTAGCCAGTGTCTCCGGGTCGGTCAATGGGTCTGTGGCCTTTGATCCATGGATATTTCGAATGGCTCTCAGTAAAATCCTGACTTCACTGACAATTTCATCCCGCCGTTTGATGACCGCTGCGTCCTGCAGCATATCCGCCTGCCCAGCCAGGGCGTTCTCGATCGATCGCCGCGCCATCTTGGCCGCATCGATGATGTCATCCGCCGTTGCCGCGTGATGCGCTTCGGTATGGCCGACAATATGCACAATGTGCGGTTTAAGCGACATCTGGGCGTAAATGCTGGCGGAGAGGTGTGCTCTTGCCGCGTTTTCCTCAAGGGGATGGCTCAACAAGCCCGTTCGCGACTGCCGCCAAATGCGGAAATCTTGATCCTCCAGCTCTTCCGTAAGTCTCAAACAAGCAGCCATCTTGGCGATGTCCATCGCATCAGAGGTGCCGGGTGGGCTGTTGAACATCATCTGCGCGATATAGTCATGCACGCCAAACGCCTTGGCGTTATACGCCGCGAGATACGCCGAAGCGGCGAAAACAACATCCGGCGCGTCGCGCATGCCCCAATGATGTGCTTCATTTAGCTCTACGGGAATGCCATGCCTGCCGTACCATTCCATGACCTTTTGGTGCTCGCGGATGCTGCCCTCAAGATCCCAGGGGCCGCGCCCGTCCATCAGATTAAACCAAAATAACGGGATGGCCGCCCAGGCATTATTGATCGTCTCCACATACATCTCAGCCAATTCGATAAAATCATCAGTCCCCGAATAAGTCCTCAGCAGAGGAAAATTCCCGGCACGGCTGGCCTCGTACAGGTCACGGTAATCCTGGGCGGTTCTGACCGGAACTCCTCCCGCCCCCGTCCGACGGGGATCCTGCCTTTCAGGATGAAAAAAATTCTCCTGCGCGTCCTGGTCAATGCCCAGGGAGATGACATCCAGCACCTTGGCTTCGGCAATTTTGCGAATGCCGTCAATGGTGTCCTTCATATTGGGCAGGCCGAAATGGTGCCTTAAGATTGGATATGGTTGTTTCCAGCGGATACGGCTGATGGCATCCTGGGGATAATCACTTTCGGTGCGGTCTTTGTAATCTTCTCCCTTTAAAAATGCCAGCACTTCCTCATAAGTCTGCTCGCCATTGAACACGGCATGAAAAAAGCCCAGTTTTTCCGCCCTCTCCGCCACCGGCGGCGTCCCGCCAAAAGCGAACTTCACTCCCTGGGAACGCAGGTCATCCGCGCTTTCAGCGAACTGCGCCAAAAGGCGTTCGCCGGTCTCCGGCGTCAAGCGGTAAGACACCGCCAGCAAATCAGCCTGGTTATCTTGAGCAGCCTGGATTGCCTGCTCGATTGGAACCGCAGGGCCAAGGAAAACCGTCTTCCAACCTGCTTGTTCTGCCAATCGTAAAAAGTTAACCACTCCGGCAACATGTACGCATTCCCCCAATGCGCAAGCGACAACTGTTTTTTGCTTGTGCATATTGTTCCTTTCGGTCGGTTTGTGGTTCAAGAATACCATAAATCTGTTTCGAGGGTTTAATTTCCGGGTTTTATTACAATATAATGATAAAAATTCAAAATTAATAATAATCAGGAAGAAGATAAAGATCACCCAATGGAAAAAACCTCCCCGACTCACTCAATTGTCATCACCGGTTTGATGGCCGCCATTGCTGTTATTCTTGGATGGACTCATTGGGGCTTCATCCCCTGGTTTGGCGGCGCGGCGTTGACCATCATGCATGTGCCGGCGATCATCGCCGCGGTGTTGGTCGGCCCGCTGTCCGGAGTGGTCGTCGGACTCGTGTTCGGCATTTTCAGTATGATTCAGGCCGCTCTGGCGCCCACTGGCCCGGCGGATGTTTGGTTCACCAACCCCCTCTTGTCCATTTTGCCCCGCCTTTTCATTGGGCCTACCGCCTGGCTGGTATATTCCGCCCTAAAAAAATGGTTAGCGCCTTCACTGTTTGCCGCCGGCGCTGTCGGCAGCCTGGCCAACACAGGTCTTGTCCTGGGAATGATCGGTCTGCTCAACTTGCTGCCCTGGCCGGTCCTCGGTGGAATCGCTTTGGCCAATGGCATCCCGGAAATGATCGCTTCCGCTTTGATCACCGCGGCCGTCGTGGCGGCTTACTGGCGCGTGCCCATCGGGAAAAAACAAGGGGCGGATTTGGATTGACAGGATTCGCTTGGATTTATTTCACAAACAGCATCAGGTAAGCGCAAATTCCGCATCCCGCCAGAAACGCGGCATCCAACCACGTGAATGTGTATTCCCGTAAACCCGACCTGGATGAGGTGTTTTCAAATCCGCGCGCCAGCATAGCCTCCGCCAATGTTTCCGCCTGCCGCAGGCTGCTATTAAACAAAGGAATCAGCAGCGGGATCACCTGGCGCACCCGTTTCACAAGCGTCATTTTCCCGCTTCCCCATTCCGCGCCTCGGGATGCCTGCGATTTGGCGATGCGCTCCGCGCTGATTGCCAAAAATGGAATGAAGCGAAACGTAATCTGCAGCGTCATCGAAGCGGATTGTGTTCGAATGCCAAGTTTCGTCAGCGGCTTGAACAACAGATCCAGGCCGTGGATTAGCTCAAGGGTGGAAATGCTTGCGCCGCTGATGAAAAACAGCGTAATTAACCCGGCGAATTTCATCAACAGCAGAATGGCTGCCTTGATGCCAGTATCAAAGATTTGAATGCCTGACAGCTGAAAAACAGGGAGTGCGTCCTTCGAGTGCGGGGTGATGAAGAGCTGTAGACCAGCCAATATGAGTAAAAAAGGGAGAGGTTTAATCAGCCCCTTAAGCGCATATTTCGCGGGTACACGGCTGATGATCAGCAGCGCCAAAATCGCAACCAACCCAAGCCCTGCGCCGAATATGGAGTTGGAGATCGTCAGGGATAAAACGACCAAGGTGATCCCGGCCAGTTTCGCGCGCGGATCGCGTTGATGCAGAAATGATTTCAGGGGAAGATACTGCCCCATTGAAATATTGGACAGGTATTCAAAATCGCTCATGGGTGCGATCCCTCAAGCAATACACCTAAATAGTCAATCAGCCGAGTAGAAGTAATCGCATCCTCCTTAATAGGCCAGCCCTTCTGCCGGAAGGCGTTGGCCACTCGCACAGCCAAAGGCGCCGTGAGCCCAAACTCCGCGAGAGAGTCAATTTGTTTAAACACAGTCCCGGGATCACCGGCTAAGACATCTTTCCCCTTCGCCAGGACACTGATCTCATCCAGCCACTCCATTGTCTCTTCCAATTGGTGAGTGGAAACCACCAGCGTCAGCCCCAGCGACTTTAAATTCCTTAGGTGGTTTGATAGCATCTGCCTTGATTGCGGATCCAATCCCGCCAGGGGTTCATCCAAAAGAAGGATTTCCGGTTGGCCGGCAAGGACAGAGGCCAAAGCCACTTTCCGCTGCTCCCCGCCGCTCAACGATGAGGTAAAACGATCTTTAAATTTTTCAAAATCGAGACCTACGGAATTCATGGCGTCGCGCACAATTTCCGATAGTTTTCCAACAACCTTAAAGTTGCGCGCGGCAAACGCCACCTCGTCACCCACATATTGCTCAAAGATCTGGTGTTCCGGCTGCTGAAAAACCAGTCCGACACGGCTGCGGAGTTGCCTGATATCCAGATCCATTTTCGACAGATCTTCACCAAAAACACTCACCCTGCCCTGCTGTGGCTTGATCAGCGCGTTGAGATGCTGGAGCAAAGTGGACTTACCTGAGCCGGTTGAACCCATTAACCCGGATGCGCTGACCTGGTTAACCGAATAATTTATGCCATTCAAGGATGGATGCGCCAGCAGGCCGCCGCGCAGATAGACGTGCGTCAAATGTTCAACTTCAATAACCTTAGGCGTACTGCTGGCTGGGTGTTTCATTCTCTGCGGTTGACCATCCCCTGAATATTGAGGGATTTCACGGAACAGATCGCTCTCGAATAAATTCCCGGAAGAGATATGTGGAATGAGTTGATGTAATTGCCTGGATAATTCGGCGGTTTCGGGCAGTTCCAATCCAATTTTTTTGAGCTCGGCTTCGTTTGAGAAGATCGAGCGGGGATTTCCATCCATCACCAGGCGGCCTTCATTCAGAACCACTACCCTGTCCGCCTGGGCGGCTTCGTCCATCAAATGGGTGATGAAGATAACCGTCAATCCCTGCGCCTTCAGCGCTCTGGCCTGCTCGAGCACCATCTCGCGGCCCACCGGGTCGAGCATCGCCGTGGTCTCATCGAAAATCACACATTTAGGCTGCATTGCCAGCACACCTGCCAAAGCCATTCGCTGGGTCTCACCCGCGGAGAGCATATAAGACGGCCGGTCGGCATAATCCGCCAAACCGGTGGCCTTCAACGCGCCGCTGACCCTGCGCCTTATTTCAGCCGGCGACAGGCCCAGGTTGGCTGGGCCGAAGGCGGTATCTTCAGCCACGGTGGTCGCCACGATCTGATCCTGGGGGCGCTGAAAAACCATACCAACCATGGACCGGATGATCGCGTGCTGCTCACGTTCCCTGGTGTTCATCCCCGCAACGATGACATTTCCGCTGTCCGGGATCAACAAAGCGTTGAGCATTTTTCCCAGCGTGCTTTTCCCGGAGCCGTTATGGCCGATTACAGCCATAAATTCACCTTCGCGAATGCTTAAACCAATATCCTTGAGGGTCGGTTCAGGCATGGCTGACCGCGTGGGATAGCTAAAGCTTAAGTGATCAATTTCGATAAAATCCGGCATCACTCCAATTTTATCGAAGGTTTGGCTGGTTTATTTGGTTTTGATCAATCGGGCTGAATTCGCCAAAATGCCGACATCCGGCAGTGATTGCGCGGCAGCCGCCAACGCGGGCGGCAGGATCCCAAAAGCGGCCAAACTCAAGCCGGCCAGGTTGTAAAGCGCGGTGAACAGGATGTTCATGCGCACAACCCGCATGGCGTTTTTTGACAATTCAAACAGTTTTGGGATGAGCGACCAATCCTCGCGCATCAGGACCACATGGGCCGCTTCGACGGCGATTTGGCTGCCGGTTTCGCCCATCGCGATGCCGACATGCGCCTTGGCCAGCGCAGGCGCGTCATTGACGCCGTCGCCGATCATGGCAACGATTTCCCCTCGGGACTCTGCGGCTTGCAGCAGCATATGTTTGTCCTCGGGCAGCAGATCCGCGTGATAGTCAATCTCCAGTTCGCCGGCCAGTTTTCTAACCACTGGTTCGCGATCGCCGCTGATCAGAATAATCCGCTGGATGCCGTTGCTTTTAAGCTGTTTTATTGCGTTCTTTACATCCTTGCGCGGCTCATCTTCAGCGGCAATGGCGCCTTCTGTTTTCCCATCAACCTGAATGAAAAAGACTGTCTTACCATTCTCCAGTAATTCGCTGATTTGCATTTTGGCAGTTGACGGTAGATTTTCCACCTGATTACTGATCTTGACAGCCAACCGGCCGATCTTCGCTTCCACACCAACGCCCGGTGTGCTTCGGAAATCTTTCGCGTCGATTATGTCGATCACATGGCTTTCAGCGTATCGCACAACCGCTTTCGCCAGCGGATGTTCCGAGTAGCGTTCGGCGGAAGCAGCAAGTTGAACGATCTCTTCTATCTCGAATTTACCTAAGGTGATGACATCGGTCACCTGCGGCTTTCCCAATGTCAGCGTGCCAGTTTTGTCAACGAACAGGGTGTTCACTTTTTCAAGCGTCTCTATGTATCGCCCGCCCTTGATCAACAGCCCCAGCTTGGCAGCCGAGCCGATCGAGGCCAGCATGGCGATGGGTGTGGCCAGCGCGAACGAGCACGAACATGCCACCACCAGCACAGCGGCCGTCGCGAGAGGGTCGCCGCGCAGTAGATAGGTCAACAAGGCGATCGCGCCCACAATGGGCAGATAAATCCCCGCGAATTTATCCGCTGCTCTTTGCGTCCGCCCTCGGTTGGCTTCAGCTTCTTCGACCAGTTGGACAACCTTTCCAAAAGTGGAATCCATACCCACAGCTTCCACTTTCACCTTGAGCATCCCCGTCAATAGAATTGAAGCGGCAAAGACCTTCCTTCCTGGTTCAGCGTCAACAGGCATGCTTTCTCCGCTGATCGCCGATTGGTCAACCGTGGCATTTCCGGAAACCACCTCGCCATCCACCGGAACTGCCTCACCCGGCCGGATGACCACCGTGTCCCCGATCCCAACTTCGCTGATGCGCACTTTTTCTTCGTTTCCATTTCTGAGCACAAAGGCAAATTGCGGCGCCAGGTCAGTCAGGTCGCGGACCGCGGTTCGCGCCTTGCCTGTGGTGAAACTCTCCACGTAATCGCCGATGCGCATGAACAAAACCACCACCGCGGCAGTCGGCCATTCGCCCACCGCGATGGCGGCAGCTACGCCAAGTGTCATCAATGTATGGGAAATGACCTGCCGATTCAGTGCCGTCCGTAGAACATTGGCAAAGATCGGCCACCCGCCGGTAAGGATGGCTGCCAGCCAGGCATACCAGGGGATAAAAGCCGTCAGCCGGGAGAATAATCCCAGCCATTCACCCACCACTGTGATAAAGAGTGTCAAGCCCATGACAAGCCCCAAACCAATCAAGAGTTTGTTGCCGCTGCTTGATCGGTTTTTAGAGTCATTCAGGTGAGCAGCATCTTTTTCGAGCACCGCTTCATAACCCGCTGCCTTCACCGCGCTCTTGACCTTCATCAGGTCAGGAGGGATTTGCTGATAAGCGATGCGGACTTTTTCTGCGCCAAGAAAGACATCCGCGGATTCCACATCCTCCACGGATTCAATGGCCTTTTTAACATGCGCAGCGCATTCCGCGCAGTCCATTCCCTTGATATTGACGTCAAGCGTTTTCATCTTTGCCTTTTCATTATTAATATCCTAGGGACATAAGATATCAATGGACATTCACCTTTTATTAGAAAAATATCGTTTTTCGTTCTAGTGGCTTAGCGCTTTATAAATTCATGGCTCTGATCTAATGCGCGAAGCCAGTCGATGATACGGCTTTCAATCAAATCCCTGATTTCACGGAATTTTTGTGTTTTATCCTCTTCGCTGCCCGCAAAAGCAGCGGGGTCCTCAAAAGGCCAATGCAGGCGGTTGCCCATACCCGGGAAAACAGGACATTTCTCATCCGCATTGGAGCAAACGGTGATTAGAAAATCAAAATTTTTCTTTCCGATGTAGGTATCCAGAGATTTTGAATATTGCCCGGCGGTATCGATACCGATTTCATTGAGCACTTTGACAGCGTAGGGATTGATCACCGAAGGCTCCAGGCCCGCGCTGTGAATCTCAAAGCGGGAGCCGCCATGTTTCCGCAGCAGCGCTTCAGCCATCTGGCTGCGCGCGGAGTTGCCCGTGCAAAGGAAGAGGACAGTTGTTTTACCCATTTCCGATCAAAACCTCCAGGTTGTAAATAATTTCCAGCACAAATTTTAATAAAAAAACCGCACCAAAACCAAGGGTGCGGTTCTCGCTTTCAATCTTGTCCCCGTGGTTGGTTATCCACCAAGATAAGCATCGATAACCATTTTATTTTTCAATAAGTCTAATGCCTTGCCTTCCAAAACAATTTTGCCCGTCTCAAGAACATATGCCCGATCGGCAATTGAAAGAGCCATTTGAGCATTCTGCTCAACCAGTAAAATGCTTGTTCCGTGTTGGTTAATGTCCTCGATGAGATCAAATACCTGCTCAACGAGTACTGGTGACAAACCCATGGAAGGCTCGTCAAGAAGCATTAATTTTGGGGAAGCCATCAATCCGCGAGCGATAGCGAGCATTTGCTGCTCACCGCCAGACAATGTTCCACCCAGCTGATTTTTTCGCTTTTTTATGATCGGGAAGCGCTCCATCATCTCCTCGATCTTTTTTTCCGTCTCACTCTTGTTATTGATGCTGTAAGCGCCCATTTCCAGGTTCTCATAAACACTCATTTTTGGAAATATTTTTCGGCCTTCGGGAACGTGAATCACTCCCCGCCCAACGATTTCCTGAGGTGAAATGTGCGAAATTTCTTCTTCCATGTATTCAATGGTTCCTTCGGTCAGCTTTAAAAGACCCGAGATTGCATTGAGAAGAGTTGATTTTCCTGCGCCATTGGCGCCAATCAGCGTAACTATCTCGCCTTCCTGAAGATTAAAACTTAACCCCTGCAGCGCATGGATAGCGCCATAATGAACATGGAGGTTCTCAACTTTAAGCATGTTCCCGCCTTCGGTCCTGATATTTTTGGGATAACGCCGCGCCACCCGGTCCCAGGTAAGCTTCAATCACTCTTGGATTTGACTGGATCTCTTTGGGAGTTCCTTCTGCAATCTTGATTCCATAATCCAGCACGCTGATTTTGTCAGAAATATCCATGACCACACGCATATCATGCTCAATCAGGATGATGGTGATATCCAATTTTTCTCGAAGGTTTTTAATGAATTCAGTCATTTCGCGGGTTTCATGCGGATTCATCCCTGCTGTTGGCTCATCCAGAAGCAGTAACCGAGGATTGTTTGCCAAAGCGCGGCCAATCTCAAGCCTTCGCTGCAGGCCGTAAGGTAGATTATTGGCCAAAAAATCGCCAAAGCCCTTGAGGCCGACAAAATTCAAAATCCGCAAGGCTTCGGTTTTTGTTAAACGATCCTCCTCCTGGAACCTTTTTGTATGAAGAATCGCATCAATCCAGCCGGATTCCATTTTGGTATGCTGTCCAACCATGATATTCTCAAGAGCAGTTAGATTGCCAAAAAGCCTGATGTTTTGATAGGTACGAGATATTCCGATACTGGCAATCTGGTCAGTGGCAGATCCATGAATGGAGTCATTGAAATAAACAATCTCGCCAGATTCAGGTGTGTAAAAACCTGAAATACAATTAAACAAAGTGGTTTTCCCGGCGCCATTGGGACCAATGATGCTGTGAATGGAATTCTTCTTCACCTCAATGGTAACTTTGTTTACCGCAGTTAAGCCGCCAAAGAATTTACTTACTTCTCTTGTTTGAATAATGATGTCATTCATGTTTCTTCCTTTTTTGGGGAGGATTATCTTTTGCTTCCATTTTCGAAACCTCTTCCTCCAAAGATGGACGCACTGATGGCCAGAGCCCGTTGGGGCGCATCAACATCATGACAATCAATAGCATTCCAAAGAATAGCAACCGGTAATTTTCAATCTCCCGTAATATTTCAGGCAAACCCTTAAGCGTGAACGCACCAAGTATGATCCCTGGAACACTATTGATTCCACCGACGATAAGGATGCTGAGAATATTGATCGATACCATCAGTGTGTGGTCATTCGGGCCAGTAAATTGGTTTCTGGCGGCAAAGATTCCACCCGCCAAACCAGCAAAAGCAGCGCCAATACACAAGGCAAGCAAACGATATCGCTGCAAGTTGATGCCATTCGCCTGCGCGGCAATTGCATCTTCTTTGATCGCCAGCCAGGCGCGTCCAGTCCTGGAATTTTGCAACCGGTCATAAAGAAAAATGATTAATGCGACGCAGGCAAAAATGAGATAGACGTAATCAGCGTCACTTGAAAACGTTTTGCCAAACAATGTGGGACCTTGAATATCGTGAATTCCGCGTGGACCACCGGTAAAATTCGTCAGAAG
>CAYPAG010000011.1:0-19773 GCA_964408645.1 uncultured Pelolinea sp.
GGTGTTTGAGCGTCAGGACTATTTACGCGTGGCAGAGAAAGCAGCAGAGTTCATTCTCACCAAAATCACCAAACCTGACGGCGGGCTTTTCCACGCCTGGCGAAATAGCCAGGCGGACATCCCGGGATTCCTCGAAGATTATGCCCTGATGGCGGACGCCTGCTTCACTCTTTACCAATCCACTTTCGATGAGCGCTGGCTGAGGCATTCCGAAGCGCTGCTGCGCGAATGCCTGGAGCGTTTCTTCGTTCCTGAACTCGGCGTTTTTTCCTTCACCCCGCGGGAAGAAAATGACCTCGGCATCAGCAAAACGGAGATCATCGATGGGGTGATTCCCTCCTCAAACAGCGTGACCGCCCACCTGCTGTTCAAGCTCAGCCACCTTCTGGACCATCCGGATTGGGAGCAGGTCGCCCTGGACATGCTGGCGAGGATGGAAAGCCAAATCTATGAGAATGGCAGCATGTTCGCCCATTGGGCGCGGCTGATGCTTTCTCAGGTCAAGCCGTTTTTTGAAATCGCCGTGACCGGCAAAGACGCACTCTTGCTCACCCGGCAAATGCAAAAGCGCTACCTGCCCAATGCGGTATTCGCCGCTTCGCCTCAAGGAAGCTCCCTGCCCATATTCCAGGACCGCTTCAGCGATTCGGAGACCCTGATCTATGTCTGCCAAAACAAAGCCTGCCATCTGCCGGTAAGCAAAAAGGACGCTGCTTTGGCTTTAATCGACACCCCAGGCTAACACATCCAAATTCTTCCATTTTTATCGCGCGAATGATCGTTTCTCAGTTTTTCTTACCCTTTCAAACCTATTTGCTCAATCATAAATTTACGCTGCTGCTTTTACAGATTTTTTACATTTTTCTGACAGGGTTTTGACAGGGTGGAATTATATTTACAGTGCATTTAAAAATATTCACGCAAAGTCGGTTCTAATGGAGGTATTAATGTTCAAACGATCAATCCTGGCAGCCGTCAGCATCCTGGCGGTTCTTTCACTGGCGGCCTGCAGCGGACTGCAGGTGGCGCTGCCCACGCCCACACCTGAACCCGCGGCGGTTCAAGTCCCAACCGAAGAATCAGAGGCTCAGCCAGCCGGCGTTAACACGGGTGAGATTCTTTTTGGTAGTTTGGCCAGCCTGCAGAGCGCTTATGAGCAGGTGTACCAGCGCGTTTTACCTTCCGTGGTTTCGATCACAGTTGCACGGCGGGTCAGCGCTCCGCAATTCGAATTTCCCAATCTCCCACAGCAGCAGGAACCCGACTTCCAGCAGCGCGGAGCCGGTTCCGGTTTTGTGTGGGACACCGAAGGCCACATCATCACCAACAATCATGTCATCGAAGGTGCCGATTTCATCCGCGTCAATTTTTCGGACGGCACCAGCGTCCTGGCTGATTTGGTCGGCGCGGACGCCGCCAGCGATCTGGCGGTCCTGAAAGTGGATCTGCCCGCGACAGCTTTGAAACCCATTGAGGTGATGGATTCGACTGAGGTCAATGTCGGACAAATCGCCATTGCCATCGGCAATCCCTTCCAGCTCAGCGGCACCATGACCACCGGCATCATCAGCGGCACCGGCCGATCTCTCTCCCTTGACAGCACGGATTCCAGCGGGCTGTTCTATTCCATCCCTGATATCATCCAGACTGACGCAGCCATCAATCCGGGCAACTCCGGCGGGCCGCTGGTGGACATTGAAGGCCGCTTAATCGGCGTCACCACCGCCATCGAATCGCCGGTGCGCGCCAATGCCGGCGTGGGGTATGTGATACCTTCAATTATCGTTTCGAAGGTTGTGCCCATCCTGATCTCAGATGGCGATTACCAGCAGCCCTGGATCGGCATCAGCGGCCGCGATCTGACACCAGAATCTGCGGTGGCCATGGATCTGAGAAGCAGCCAGCAAGGCGCGTTGGTGATCGAGGTGACCCCCAACAGCCCCGCGGCGGAAGCCGGTCTGATCGGCAGCGCGAAAGAAATTGAGATTGACGGGCAGCAGGTGCTGGTCGGCGGTGATGTCATCACTACCGTGGACGGCCGGCCGATCAATGACTTTGAAGATCTGGTGGCATTCCTGGCGCGTTACGCGCTGGTCGGCCAGACTATCAATCTTGAGGTGCTGCGCAACGGTGAGACGGTGAAGGTTCCGTTGACGCTCGCCGCTCGCCCCGGACAGGAGACACAGCAAGCCGCTGCATTGGACGATGCGGCCTGGCTGGGCATCCAGGCGGTCAATGTGACGCCTGAGATCGCTGAAGCGATGGAATTGGACGCGGAAGCCGCGGGCATTTTGGTGCAGCAGGTGTCCGCCGGCAGCCCGGCAGACAAAGCCGGTATTCGCGGCAGTTTCATGCCCATTGAAATTGACGGTGCGGAAGTGCTGATCGGCGGCGATATCATCACCGCGGTTGGAGAAACTGAGATCAGCAGCGTTCTTGCGCTCACACAAGCCCTCCGCCAGTTTGAAGCTGGCGATGAGGTGACCCTCACCCTGCTGCGCGACGGCGAAAGTTTTGAGTTGACAGTGACGCTTGGTGAACGACCTGCCAATTAGGGGTTTGTATCAAAGGTCATTAACACTCACTTCGACAAGCTCAGTGAGCGTCAAAAAAAATCGGGCGGAAATTCCGCCCGATTTTTATATATCCAGGTTTCTGACCAGTTTGGCGTGTGTTTGGATAAAGCGTTTGCGCGGCGGCACCTGATCGCCCATCAGCATGTCAAAGGTGCGATCCGCTTCCGCGGCATCTTCAACCGTGACCAGAAGCAGCGTGCGGTTTTCAGGGTTCATGGTCGTGTCCCACAACTGCTCGGGATTCATCTCGCCCAGACCCTTGTAGCGCTGAATGGTCACCTTGTCTTCCTTGGCGCCCCATTCCTTTAAGATGGATTCTTTTTCTTCTTCTGTGTAAGCGTATTTGGATTCCCGTTTATAAGTGATCAAATACAACGGCGGTTGGGCAATGTAAAGATGGCCGGATTCGATCAGCGGCTGCATGAAGCGAAAGAAGAAAGTGAGCAATAAGGTGCGGATGTGGCTTCCATCAACGTCCGCATCGGTCATGATGACCACTTTTCCATAGCGCAAGCCTTCCAGACTGAAGGAATCGCCGATGCCGGTGCCCAGCGCGGAAATCAGCGCTTTGACTTCCTTGTTGGACAAGATCTTGTCCAGGCGCGCGCGTTCCGTGTTGAGGATCTTGCCGCGCAGCGGCAGGATGGCCTGGAAATGCCGGTCGCGCCCCTGTTTGGCAGAGCCGCCGGCGCTGTCGCCCTCAACAATGTAGAGCTCGGTGCGCGATGGGTCACGTTCCGAGCAGTCCGCCAGCTTGCCGGGCAACGTCAGGCTTTCCAACGCGGACTTGCGGATCACCAGGTCGCGGGCTTTGCGCGCCGCGTCCCGCGCGCGCGCCGACGTGAGGCACTTGCCCACGATCGCTCTACCCGCGCTTGGGTTTTCTTCCAAAAATTCATAAAAGGCTTCGCCCACCAGTTGAGTGACCAGCGTCTGCACTTCCGGATTCATCAGCTTGACTTTGGTTTGGCTTTCAAACTGCGGATCAGGGTGCTTGACACTGACAATGGCGGTCATGCCCTCGCGCGTGTCGTCGCCTGTAAAGTTCGGGTCGCTGTCCTTGATCAGGTTATTCTTGCGGGCATAGTCATTCAACACGCGCGTAGTCGCGGTCCTTAACCCGGTCAGGTGTGTGCCGCCGTCCACAGTGTTGATGGTGTTGGCGAAGCAATAGACCGATTCCGAATACGCGTCAGTGTATTGCAGCGCGACTTCGACGCCGATACCTTCAAGGTCCTTTCCGGCATAAAATACGTTGTGCAGTGTTTCGCGGTTGCGGTTGAGATACTGAACAAAGGATTTGATCCCGCCTTCAAAATAGAAGGTCATGCTGTGTGAGGGATCTTCGCGATCATCAATAAGGTTGATCTCGACCTGGCGGGTGACAAACGCCATCTCGCGGAAGCGCTGTGCCAGCGTGTCAAAGCGGTAATGCGCTTCATCCTTGAAGATCTGCGGGTCAAAGCGGAAGCGCGTCTTGTTACCGGTCTCTTCGCCTTTGTAATGGCCAATGGGTTTGACCGCTTCCAAAGGCCGACCATGCTGATAGCGCTGGAAGTATATGGTGTTATCGCGGCGGACTTCCACCTCGCACCATTCCGATAGTGCGTTTACCGCGGAAACGCCCACGCCATGCAAACCGCCGGACACCTTGTAACTCCCACCACCGAATTTGCCGCCGGCATGCAGCGTGGTCATGACGACTTCAAGAGCGGAAACCTTTTTCTCCGGGTGAATATCCACCGGAATGCCGCGCCCGTTATCCTCAACGGTGACACTCATGTCCTCATGCAGGGTCACACTGATGCGGGTGCATTCGCCGGCCAGCGCTTCGTCGATGGAATTGTCCACCACTTCGTACACCAGGTGGTGCAGCGCCTTCTGATCGGTGCCGCCGACGTACATACCCGGACGGCGTCGGACGGCCTCAAGGCCTTCCAACACCTGGATATCTTTCGCGCCGTATGAGGATGTTTTAATGACAGAATCAGCCACAGAATGCTCCGTATTATTTAATTTTACAGGGATTGTTATAAATCGGCCTGCCGGGCTTTTTGAATTTCCTTGTTGCGGACCACCTCGCTCAGCCAGGCCAGTCCGTCGCGATAAAACACAAAAGAAGCCGCCAGCAGACCGCTGGAAATAAACCCATGCCCAATGATCCCCACCAGCATCATCCAGTTTTCAGCGCTCGGTGTGGACCACAGCATATCCAGCCCGTACCCTATCAAAATAACAAAGATGAAGAAAATACCAGTGCCGGCCATGCTTGCGCGCACAAATTTGACCGAAGTCACAATCGAGCGCTGGGTCTGCATTTCACCCATGAAAATGCCATGCGGCGTGAACACCAGCGGCATCATCACCCAGACAGCCATCAACCCGAAGAGCATGTAAGGCAATGTGCCAAGCGATGGCAGGAACAGCATGATCGAAGAAATTAAGCACATGGCAGGCAGCCCCAGAACACTCAGCAGCAGGATCAGCAGCAGGGTGAGAACGATGCTTTGGCCTGACAGCCGCAGAAACACCGGGAAATTAAGCGCGGAAAGCTTTTTGTCCGTGCTGCGGGCAACCAATGAGAAGTAAAGGCTGCCAAAGAAGATTCCGATAATGCTTAGAAAAATGATAACCAGCAGAGCGCCTCGGGCTGAATTCATTTCCAGGATTAGCGGTGATCCAAGTGGATTGGGAGTTTTTCCCTGGCTGACCATCAGGCTCGTGACTCCAACCGGGTAAGTCCTCAGCGCGAAAAACAGATTAAATTCCTCCAGCATCTCCGTCCAGATAACATTGGATTGTTGGATGATCGCTTCCGCGCCTTCGCCGTATGCGTTAGCTGAGAGCTCAGTCGCACGCGTCAAGGTGGGCAACAGCAGCTTCTTCACTCGAACCAGAGGGCCGAACCACAAAAAGAGATCAAGCAGCACAGGAAAGAGGATCAGATAGATCCGTCCCGCGATGGCATTAAACCCTTCCACCAAAGATGGAATGATCCTTGGGGGTGCGATTTTTTCTTCGATTTGTGGGGCAAACATACGACTAATAATTTTACCATAGAGGCATTTTTTGCCCATCTGCTGCGCGCCCATAAGGTAAAATCACCCCTGTGGCTAACGCTATTCACCTGCCAAAAGCTGAACGTCTGAGTGTCATCACCGCCGGCATCCTGGTTTGTTATGCTTCACTGCCGTTGGTCCAGGTGCCGGCACGTGAGATCTCGTTTGTTCTTTTGGGCATCCAGGTCGCTTTTCGTTTTAACTTTTTTAACGCCATTTCCATCATCACCGCGGGGTTGGCTGCCTCAGGTATGGAATGGCTGCTCTACGATCATCCCAGCCGTGAGGGTCAAAACACCATCCCTCACCTGATCCTGCCTGCCTTGACCGCCGCGGCCATCGGTTACCCGCTCGGATTGATCGAATCCGGAGCCGCCTGGTGGGTCATTCTGGCTTTGGGCAGCATCTTGGTCGTGCTGGTGTTGATTTCCGAGTACATTTCACTTGAACCGCGCGACATCCGTTATCCGCTGGCCATGATGGTGCTTTCCGGCACCAGCTACAGTCTTCTGCTCATCCTCACCATCGCCCTGCGTTTTGCCGGTCTGCGGCTTTACCAGATGTTGATGCTTCTACCGGTCATTTATGCGTTCTTCAGCCTGCGCATTTTGAATTTCCGTTTGGGCGGCCGCTGGCGGATTGGCTGGACAACAGTCATCACGCTGGTCATCACCCAGGTCCTTATCGCGCTCTATTACTGGCCGCTTTCCCCGGTGCGCTTCGGGCTCCTGCTGCTTGGCCCGGCTTACGCGTTGATTGGATTAGCTGCAGCATTGGAGGAAAAACCGGACTTGAAGAACATTTTTATTGAGCCGTTGGTGATGATGGGTATCTTGTGGCTGTTGGCAATTTTTATACCTTAATAAAAGGAACCTTTCCGCGAAAGCAGGGTTAAACACCGATGATGATTACAGCGCTTCTATCTTTACCTTTGGCTTATTTGCTTGGTTCAATCCCTTCCGGCTTGCTGGTTGTGAGGGTTGCCACCGGGCAGGATGTTCGTACCATTGAGAGCGGGCGCACCGGCGGCACCAACGCGATGCGCGCGGCCGGCGCGTTGGCTGGCCTGGCGACCGCGCTGTTGGACATCTTAAAAGGCGCGGCAGCGGTCTGGCTCGGCCGCACACTCTCCACCGGCGTAGAGTGGGTCGGCGCGCTTAGCGGCCTGCTGGCGATCATCGGGCATAATTACTCCGCGTTTCTGACGGAACGGGATGAAAACGGCAAGCTGCGCTTCAAAGGGGGCGCGGGCGGTGCCACCACGCTCGGCGCGGCTGTGGGCTTGTGGGCGCAAAGCTGGATGTTTATACTGCCTTTCGCTGCGGTTTTTTATGTCATCGTCGGATACGCGTCCCTGACCACCATCAGCATCGCTTTATCCGCCACAGGTATTTTCCTGATCCGCGCCATTCAGGGCAATGATCCCTGGGCTTACGTGCTGTTCGGCATTTGCGCTGTGGCAGCCGTGGTGATCGCGCTTCGGCCGAATTTGCAGCGCCTAAAAGAAGGCACCGAGCGCCGCGTCAATCTTCTTAAACGGATCTTCAACAAACACTCTGGTTGATCCAGAGCCGGTTTTATTTTTTCTTCAGAGCCGCTTCCCTGCGATACAACGCTGTAAGGTTGCGCTGGTGGAGTTGCGTCACCAAACCGCCTAAAAGCACACGGCTTTTCCCACAAAACTCAACCGTTGCTTCCTCCAACACCGGCATGGGATCCTTGCGCTTTGCAGCTGTCCGGGCGACTTTTTGAATCGTGGAAAGGTAATTCAGGTTGCTTTTCACCGCTTGATCAATCTCTCCCCGCAGGATGACATCCCCATGACCCTGAACGATATTCTCCAGACTCATCTTGCCAATCCGGCGGATGGTTTCTTCCTGCTCTTCCAAATCACCTTCAATGACGAGCGGTAATGGCAGGAAAGAGTCACCCGCGAACAGCACACGGTCTTCACGCACCAGCGCCGCCACTCCATCGGGGCTGTTGCCAGCCAGTGTAAAGATGCGCACATGGCGCTTGCCGACCGTGAGCGTCAGCGTGCCGCTGTCAAAGGTGATGCTGGGCAGGACGATCTTGACGCGTTTGAACTCAGGATTGCCCGCCTGTGCGGCTTCTAGCGCTTGATAATTGTTTTCGATCATCAACTCCCGGCAGCGCGAATGCGCCACAACCGCCGCGCCGGGGAAAAAGCAATTGCCGAAGGTGTGGTCAGCATGGTAAATTGTGTTCACCACATAGCGCACCTGGACGCCAAGCGTTTCTTCAATATAGGACCTCATTTCGAGAGTCTCGTCCGGGATGGGCAGTGTATCGATTACCACCGCCCAGTCATGACCAATCACCGCCCCTGCCGCAACCTGGGCATAGACTTCACTTTGAAACCAGTAAACATTATCCGCGATCCGTTCTCTGATCATTCACATACCTGTGTAAAAAGTTATTAGAGCATTAAAATAGCATAAATACACATAAAAGTCAAAAAACTGGTATTTTTGCAGCTATTAAGGGACGAAATTGCACAATAGTGCATTGATTTACGGCTCGAGGTGATTGACCGCTGGATTTATGGTAAGATAGCAGCCATTAAGGTTCGTTAACAAGTTTCATCTAGAGAGGCGGAGGGACCGGCCCTGTGAAACCTCGGCAACCGCGGGAGTCCGTTGGTGCCAATTCCGGCAGGCCTGCCTTGGGCGGGTTCTGGAAGATGAAGGATGGTGAATATCAACCTCTCTTTCCAGAGAGGTTTTTTTATCAGGTGATAAGGTGAACAGCAAAAAAAACTTTCAGCACCCATACTTGACTGCCATGAATGAGCGCATCCTTGTGTTCGATGGCGCCATGGGCACCAATCTGGAAGCCCAGAGATTGACAACCGCGCAGTTTGGCGGAGAAGAATTTTCCGGCTGCAATGACCACCTGAATTTATCCTGCCCCGACGCCGTTCGGAAAGTTCATCGGTCCTTTTTGGAAGCCGGCGTGGATGTGATTGAAACCAACACCTTCCGCTCCAACCGCTTTACGCTGGGAGAATTTGGCTTGGCGGAGAAGGTTACTCAGATCAACCAGGCCGGCGCGCGGCTTGCCCGCAAGTGCGCTGATGAATTTTCAACCAAGCACCACAGAAGATTTGTCGCTGGTTCCATCGGCCCTTCCGGTAAACTGGTCAGCATGGCTGAGGATGGCGATGAATCGGCAACGTTTGATGCATTAAAGGAAATCTTTGCCGAACAAGCCGAAGGATTAATTCTGGGCGGTGTGGATCTGCTGCTGCTTGAAACCCAGCAGGATATTCTGGAAGTCAAGGCTGCCATTCACGGCATCCAACTGGCTTTTGAAAGAACCGGCGTCACCTTGCCCATCCAGGCCCAGGTCACACTGGATGCCGGCAGCCGCATGCTGCTCGGCACACATATCAGCGCGGCAGTTGCCATCCTTTCCGGCTTGGAGATCGATGTTCTCGGCATCAACTGCTCCACCGGCCCGGAAGACATGCGTCCGGCGCTGGAGATCATGGCGCGGGAATGTCCCCTGCCCCTCACGTGCCTGCCCAATGCCGGCATGCCCGAAAATATTGACGGGCGGGCTGTCTATTCCCTGTCGCCCGAAGATTTTTCCGAATCCTTAGCCTCCTATGCGGCTGAATACAACTTGAATGTGGTCGGCGGCTGCTGCGGTACGCGACCTGAACATTTAAGACAATTGGTAGAAAAGATCCGCCGGCTCCCCAAATCACATCGGCCAACGGATTCCACACCACGTTTATCTTCCGCTTTCAACACGCTGGATATGCGCCAGGAACCCGCGCCGCTGATCATCGGCGAGCGCCTGAACACACAGGGCAGCCGCGCCTTCAAGCGCATTTTACTGGAAGGTCAACTTGATCAGGCGCTGAATATTGCCAAAAACCAAATGCAGGGTGGCGCGCACGCGCTTGACCTGTGCACCGCGTTGACAGAAACCTCAAATGAAGCTGAGTCCATGAGCCGTCTTACGCACTTGGTCAGCGCCAATGTGGACGCGCCGCTGGTGATCGACAGCACCGATCCGCAGGTAATGGAAGCCGCGCTGAAATCCGCACCAGGCCGCTGCCTGCTCAACTCCATCAACCTGGAGAGCGGGGAGGACAAGACGCGTGCGATCCTCGCGCTGGCCAAAGCGCACAACGCCGCGCTGATCGCCCTGACCATCGATGAAGATGGCATGGCCAAGTCAGCCAGCCGCAAACTGGCGGTCGCCCAGCGCATTCGCGATCTGGCTGTGGAAGTGTTTGGCTTTCGGGCCGGCGACCTGGTCTTTGACCCGCTGACCTTCACGTTGGCTAGTGGGTCGGCAGAGACCGCGGACGCCGGTGTGGAAACCCTGCGGGCGATCGAGCTGATTAAAACCGAGATGCCGGAAGCGCACACCTGCCTGGGCGTCAGCAATATCTCATTTGGGCTTGACCCGTCCGCGCGGGCAGTATTAAACAGCGTTTTTCTCTTTCACGCGGTCAAAGCCGGCCTGGATATGGCCATCCTCAATCCCGCGCAGATCAAACCTTATAACGAAATTCCTTCAGAAGAGAGGGAATTAGCTGAATGCCTCATCTTCAATAAAGGCAAGGATCCATTGGGAGATTTCATTCAGGCATTCATCGGAAAACAAACGGATTTCATTGGCAGCCCGGCTGACCGTTTGGCAGGCTTAAGCCTGGAAGAGCGCATTTTCCAGCGCGTTTTGCTGCGTGAACGTGAAGGAATGGAAGCGGATCTTCAGGCGTTTATCCAGCGCGGCAGCCAGCCGCATGAATCCGCGCTTTCCTTATTAAATACCATCCTCCTGCCCGCCATGAAAACCGTCGGCGACCAGTTTGGGCGGGGCGAGCTGATCCTGCCATTCGTGCTGCAATCCGCTGAGATCATGCGCGCTGCAACCAAATTCCTCGAGCAGTACCTGGAGAAAGGCCGCGCGGCTGGCCGCGGGCGGATCGTTCTGGCCACGGTCTTCGGCGACGTCCACGACATTGGCAAGAATCTGGTCTCCGCCATCCTCTCCAATAATGGCTATGAAGTCATCGACCTGGGCAAGCAGGTACCCGCGGATACGATCGTCCAGCAAGCGATCGATGAAAACGCCGACGCGTTGGGCTTGAGCGCCTTGCTGGTGAGCACCAGCCAGCAGATGCGCGTGGTGGTGGAAAAGCTGCGCGGGCATCAATTGGAGATCCCGGTGCTTGTCGGCGGGGCGGCCATCAACGCTGATTTCGCAGATTCCATTGCGAGTCAAAGTGATCAGAGATATCCTGTCTTTTACTGCCGTGATGCCTTTGACGCGCTGGAAGTCCTGGACGGGAAACGTGCATCCGTGAACCCGCCTGCAGAGGAGAGCGACTCTGTACGTGAGGATAATAGCGATCCGTCCGAGTCGGATGGCTGGCAGAATCGGGTGTCCGCGCTCGAACTTTTGCCAGAACCGCCGTTTATTGGCTCCAAATTGATTGATATCCCCCTGGAAGCGCTTTTTGAACGGCTCAACCTCAGCGCTCTTTTCCGCGTCTCATGGGGAGCGCGCAACGCCAAAGGCGGGAAATGGGAGAAGCTTTCATCCCAATTCACCGCGCTGTTCGAGAAGATGAAGGATGAATTGAAAACCAATCCCTGGCTCAAACCGGCCGGCCTTTATGGTTTTTGGCCCTGCGATGCTCAGGAAAATGATCTGGCTGTTTACCCAGATGGTGATGTGCCCATCAGGTTCAGCTTCCCGCGCCAAACTTCCCGCGAAGGTTTGTGCCTGGCGGATTATTTCGCGCCGGCTTCATCAGGCCGCAAGGATATTGTCGCCTTTCAGATCGTAACGCTCGGCCAGGTGTCCGCTGACCACGTCCACCGTTTGCAGGAAACCACCGGTATCACTGAAGCGTTTTACGCCCACGGGCTGGCGGTCCAGCTCACCGAGGCTGCCGCTGGATTTGTCCACGATGTGATTCGAAAGGAGCTCGGGCTTGGCAAAAACCGCGGAAAGCGTTATTCCTGGGGTTACGAAGCGCTGCCTGACCTCTCACAGCATGACCTGCTATTTAAGCTGCTTCCGGCTGAGGAAGAACTCGGTCTACGCATGACCTCCGCCTGGCAGTTCATCCCCGAATACACCACCGCCGCCATGGTCGTCCATCATCCCGCGGCTTCATACTTCCGCATGGATTAGAATCGAGGTTCAAATGGCTGAATATCAATTATTTGACTGGTTAAAAGGTAGCAAACCGCTTTTGTCTGACGGCGCCATGGGCACCCTGCTGCATGATCGCGGCGTCAGTTTCGACAAATGCTTTGATGAGCTCAATCTCACCAATCCGGCTATTGTGGCGGAAATTCATAAGGCCTACATTGACGCCGGCTCGCAGATCATCCTGACCAACACCTTCGGCGCCAATCGCTATAAACTGGAACGCCATGGCTTGGACTCTTCCATAAAAGAGATCAACAGCGCGGCAGTTGACCTGGCCCGCCGCGTAGTGGCTGCCAGTTTCAAACCGGTTCTGGTCGCTGGCGATATCGGCCCGCTGGGTGTGCGTCTCGCGCCTTTCGGCCGCGTCCAGCCAGAAGATGCCCGCCGGGCGTTTAAGGAGCAGATCGCCATCCTGTTGGAATCCAAGGTCGACTTGATCGTGATCGAAACGGTAACCGACTTGTACGAGATCCGCGAGGCGATCTTTGCCACGCGTGAATTGTCAGCAGAGATCCCAATCATCGCGTCCATGACCTTCACCCGCGATGACCGCACGCTGCTGGGCGACAGCCCCCGCAAGGTGGCGCGCGCCATGCGCGAGTTCGGCGCGGATATCATCGGCGTCAATTGTTCAGGCGGACCCAACCAGCTCCTGCGCATCATCAAGGAGATGCGCGGTGCTCTGCCTGATGGACAATTCTGGGTGAAACCCAACGCCGGATGGCCGGAGCAAGTCGGCGGGCGCATTTTCTATCCTGCTTCAGCGGATTATTTTGGCGATTACGCGCTGTCTTTCTGGAAAGGCGGGGCGGACATCATCGGCGGCTGCTGCGGCACAACCCCCGAGCATATCGCGGCGATGAAACGCGCTTTGGATCGAACCGAATCGGTTGAATCCAACGGGCATGTGGAGATGGTCGAAGGCGCGGAGGAAGAAGAAACCAAAACTTTCAAACCCACCCGCATGGCCAGCAAGCTTGCCCAGGGCAGGTTTATTTTCGCGGTTGAAATGGACCCGCCGCGCGGATTGTCCACCCATAAACTGCTGGCCGGCGCCAGCCTGCTCTCCGAAGCCGGCGCGGACGTAATTGACGTAGCCGACAGCCCGATGGCGCGCATGCGCATGAGTCCCTGGGCTGTCTGCGACCTGATCCAGCGCAAGGTCAAGATAGAGACCGTGCTGCACTTCCCCACCCGCGGGCGCAACCTGCTGCGCGTGCAGGGCGACCTGCTGGCTTCGCACGCTTTGGACGTGCGTAACGTTTTCGTGGTGATGGGTGATCCAACCGCCATCGGTGATTACCCGGATGCCATGGATAATTATGATCTGGCGCCTTCCGGTTTGATCAAACTGATCAAGCAAGGCTTCAACGCGGGCATAGATCACGCCGGCGCGGATATCGGCCAACCCACCAGCTTCTTTGTCGGTACAGCGCTCAACCTGACCGCGCCCGACATGGCGCGCGAGGTGCGATTAACACGCAAAAAGATCGAAAACGGCGCGGATTTCGCTCTCACCCAGCCGGTGTATTTCACTCAGCCGCTGGAGGAATTTCTGGCGCTTTATGAAAAGTCCTATGGTAAATTCCCGCTGCCCATCCTGGCAGGTGTGCTGCCGCTGGCTTCCGCCCGCCACGCGGCGTTTCTGCAGCAAGAAGTTCCGGGCATCACCATCCCCCAGTCAATCCACCAGCGCATGGAGACAGCCGGCGAGGATGGCGCCCGCGAAGGCATCCGACTGGCAGTCGAGCTGATCGGCCAGTTGAAGTCCCTGGCCGGCGGCGTCTACCTCATGCCCGCCTTCAACCGCTTCGACTATGCCGCCGAGATCATCGAGAAGTGTAAGTAGATTGTTTTTACCAATTAATTTTGCGCCTGATTCCGCTGGCGGGGACGCCAGCGGAATTTGAATACCAACCAATTTCCCCTGCCATTCACCCTTGAAAAACCAATAAATCCCCCTATACTGAATTAGACCTATTGTTCTATATTGAACATGCAAATTTGAGCCAGATTGGACACGAGACCCTGCTGGCATGTTCTGTCATGAGCGACGATTCCACCCAATCCATTTATTTATCCCCCCGTCAAAAAGAATGCCTGCGACTGGTTGCGCAAGGCCACACTGCTTCCTTGATCGCTCACCAATTGAAAATCTCCATCCGCATGGTGCACTTTCATCTGGGCAATGCGCGCGAGAAACTGGGCGCGCGCTCCACCGCGCAGGCAGTCCATCTGGCTTCGGTGATGGGCTTGCTGAAGAAAGAGGATTAATTCTCCTCGCTCATCATCTCATCGGTCATTAGCGCCTCAGGCGTGGCCGTTGGTGTGGGTGTGGCCTGAGGTGTGGCTGTGCTCAGCCCGCTTGGCGCGAAACGCAGGTTGACCACCTCACCCACGGCACCCAATTTACCCAGGTATTCCTGATTGAAATACACCTCCAAAGCCGCGGCGTTGCCAGTCATCAGGGTGATTTGGCTGTTGCCGGAATAAGTGTATGCATTCGCTGGCGCCACGCGGCCGTTGAAAACCTCCTGCCCATCCACGCTCACGCGCAGATATGCCCGGTCATTGGCGATGATATACAACTGCAGCGGCGCCGCATTGACTGTAGCGATGGGCGTGGCCGTGGCTTGCACCACCACGACACCCGGCACTTCGGTTGCCGCTTCCATGGATTCAGCCCCCTCAACAGTCTGCGTATCACTAATCATGGGAGTGACTGTCGGCGTGATCTGCAGCATTTCTGAAATGGATGGCGCCTCGGTCGCCTCGCCGTTACCAGACGATCCGATGATCTGCATCGCGCCCCACAAAATGAATCCGAACAGTGCGACAATAATCGCGCCGCCCACCACCAGGTCAGGATTCAGCAGGCGCCGCACACCCTCCGGCAGATTCACCCGCACGCTCACCGGCGACTCGATTGGCTTGCGCGGCGCGGGCATGCGCTCCTCACGCTGCTGCTGCAGCGCCTGACCGTATCGGTCCATCACCGCGCTGTCATCCATCGCCAGGAACTGCGCGTAATTATTCAGCATCCCACGCCCCTGCACTGTCGAAGGCAAGTCCAAAAACCGCCCATCCTCCATCGCGATCAAGTACATGCGCTTGAGATTGGTGAAATGCTCCACATCAGCCAGATCAAGGTCCATCTTCTGCCTTCGGGTTCTGAGCGCTTCGCCGATTTCCCTGAAGATTTCTTCGGAATTTTCCCTGGCTGGTTCAGATACAGCGGCTTTTTCCCGTTTGGGACGTGATGAGATCAACGCCTTCGGTATCAATTGGCTGATCTTGTTCACAAAAGGCAGTGAGGTAACCCATTTGCCGATGGCTGAAATGTACTCTTTGATTCGTTTTAAGACGCTGAAAAATACCGTTTGTTTAGCCAGGCCTGATACTTTTTCAGTCGTTTCTTCTGTTTGTTTTGGAGCTGATTGTTCGGTTCTTTCGACGGCTTTATCATCGACAGCTGCAGGCTCAATGATCGCAGTATCTTCAATCTTTGGATTTTCCCAAATGTTGATCAGATCCTCCGCGGACAGCTCCAGGAACGAGGCATACAGCCGCAGGAACCCTCTCGCCTGTACGGCAGATTGAAACATTTCTGGGTGGTCGTTCTCAAGTTCATCCAGGTAGTTGGCACGGATATGCGTGGCGCGCGCGGCGTCCGGCAGGGAGATGCCTTTTTGCTCGCGGGCTGCCCGCAGTCTTTCGCCAACGGTCTGGTCACTGGGCTGATTCATCGGCTAGATTATAAATGATAGCGTTGATCGAGAATGGCACTCTTGCCAGATTCGATCATCTGGCGTTCACGCATAAAAAACCCTAAAGGATTAGAAACCTTTAGGGTTTAACGCGAAATGTGATTTTTACCTTAGGATGGATAAGATTAAGGTTTATTCTTCTTCAGCAGTTTCGATATCTTCGCCTTCAGCAGCTTCGGCTGTTTCTTCGCCTTCCACTGATTCCGCTTCGGCTTTCGCGGCTTCTCGGGCAGCTTGTTTGGCGCGCTTGCGGGCTTCCTTGGCGTCTTCCTCGCCCTCAAGTTCTTCTTCGTTCTCAATGATGACTTTCACCTCGGGGATCAGGTCAAAGGTCAGGCGGATCTTCACCATGTGCTCCCCCACCTCGCGCAGCGGTTGGGATTCCACACGGTGCCGATCAACTTCCGCGCCGATCTTCTCGCTGATGGCGTCAGCGACCATCTGCTGGGTGATGGAACCGAACAGCTTGCCGGATTCACCCACTTTGGCCTTGAACAATAATTCAAGCCCCTGGATCTTCTCAGCCAGGCCAGCCATTTCTTCGTTCAGGATCTGGCGCTGTTTTTCGGCGGAAGCCTTGATGCGCTCCACATGCGTCATGGCACCGGCAGTGGCCAACACGGCCATTTTCTGGGGGATCAGGAAATTTCTTGCGTAGCCGTCAGCGACTTTTTTAATATCGCCCGCGCGGCCCACATTGTAAACATCTTTCAATAACAGTACTTTCATTTTATAAGCCCTTTCGTCTTCATTTGGATGTGCGCGAAGGGTACAACGCGCCGGAGAGCAATTCTATCACAACAAGAAAGATATATTATTGATCAGCTTAAGTTCATGACTGACATGTCTTAAAATCCTGTCAGGCTTGAAAAAACATCTCCCCCGCTAGTGCGGGGGAGATGTTTGTATAAAGTTGCTTCTTGCGTTGGTTAATAGAGATATAGATCCGCGTTGCCGTCGTTATCCGAATCGTTCCCCAGCCAGCTCGTGTTGATGAGTTTAAATTTGGTGTAATCGTTTGGATCGATGAGATTGGCCTCAATGCCATTCCCCGCGTTGAAGGTAAACACGCTGTTCCTGATGGTGATGATATCCTCCGGATCATGCATCCACATATACAGCCCTTCGCCGTCTGTGGTGGCATTCCCGTTGCTGAGGCACCGCACCGTGTTCAAATTGACGTTGCCATAGCTTGAGATGTAAAGGCCGTCATCATAGTTGTAGCGGGAGAGAATATTGTTCATGGTGACCGTCTTTCCATCTGTGATCGACACCACATAGATGCCGGTGCCGCCAGTTTGGTACTGCGCAGTCACGTTGCTGATGTTTACCGTGCCCAGGGCGTAGACTTCCAGCCCGCTGTAGTTGCTGTCAAACAGATTGGCGCCGCTGATCAGCACATTATTGACTGGTTCGATCTCAGTTCCAACAAGGACACCCACATGGTTATATCGTGCCAGCACATTGGTGATGGTCACATTGTTCTCCGTATCCGCCAGGACACCGCATTGCCAGTTACCTTCCACGCTGACATTGGTCAGGATGATCGGCGAGGGTGTGAAGTACGAGTGCAGATCCATGCCGTGGTCATTGGCGTCATTGCCATTATCATTGGCCACGATCTTGCTGATGGTGATGGTTTTTCTGGCATAGATGTCCAGCCCATCTCCGGTGCCGTTATTGCTGAAGCTGCAGTACCCCAGCGGTTTGGTGCAGTTGATCGTCACCGTGCCGTCAGTGTCCACATATAACCCCCAGCTATCGTTGAAACTCGCGCTGGAGTCCGTCACGGTCAGGTTGCTGGCGGTGTTGATGTAGATTCCACCATAATGGTTGTAATTGACCGTGCTCATTTTAATCACCACCGGCGTCGTCAAAGCAGGCGCGTTGTGCAGGGCGAACCCGTAGGCATTGTTGTAAGCCGCTATGGTATTTTGTACAGTGATCGTTCCAGACGCATTGACATACAGCCCATCTGCGTTGAATGGATTGCCGTTGCTATTAAGTTCATTATCAGGCGTGCCACTGGCAGTTTTTAGGATAAACGCTGCTCCGGCGTATGCATTGATGCCATGATTGACATTCTGGCTCGCGCTCACGTTGGTCAGCAGCACAAAGGTCTGGGACTGGATCTGTACGCCGTTCCAACCATTGCCATCGGCGATGCAGCGCGTCATGATGACGGATTTAGGGTCAACCGTGCCGCCGATGTTAAAGCCGTCGTTGTTGACGTCATCCACCGTATCCTGGTTATAGCTAGCTACCGCGTTGCTGATATTAACCGTGCCATTAGTGATAACCTGCACGCCATTTCCTGAGTTGTGGTTGAAGTTGTAATAAATCTTTGAGTTGGTGGATTTGATCACCACGTTGCCGATCCCACCGCTGTTATTGATGCGTAAACCAGGGTAAGAGCCGGTATCGCTCAGGTTACTGTAGCTGGCGCCGGTGTTCGTTATGGTGACGCTGCCGTTGCTTTCCACCCAGATGCCATACTCATCGTTATAATCGGATTGACTGTTGCTGACCGCGATATTCTTGACCACACCGCTATAATCATTATCCAGTTCCATGCCGGATTCGGAATTTGAGCGTGCGATGACGCTGCTCACCGAGATGGCACCATGGCTTGCTATATCCAGGCCATCTCCGTCATTGTTGTAAGTGCGGTTGACCCACCCGCTCAAGGTAGGCTTCACGGTGACGCTGGCTGTGGCTCCCGTATAAGCGTTTTGCAGAAAAACCCCGTCAATTCCGTTATTTTCGGCATCAAAGTTATTCAGGCTAATCGCGCCTTTGGAATTGACATACAATCCGTAACGATCATTCCAGCCGAAGTAATTGACGCCGGCCATACCCTGCGAAAGGATGCTGGTTATGGTCACGCCGCCTGTGCCTTGGCAGGCGCCGCTGTTATATAAGCAATTGTTGACGTACACACCATCATCACCATTGTTATAGGCATGGATGGAGGTCAGCGTCACTGCACCCTTGGATCTGATCTCCAGCCCGTCACCTCCGGTGTTGTTTTCAAAGTAGCTGTCCGTCACAATGACCGGGCTGAAATATGTGCTGCCGCAGATGCCTGTGCCGTCGTCCACGCAGTTATCCAGGTGCGCGCCGTTCCCGCCATTTTGGGATGCCACCACCGCCTTGAGTGTGACCTTGCCCATGGTCTGCATGTAGATGCCGTCACTTTCGTTACTGTTCACCAGGACATTTTCCATTGTTACAACTGCGTTCCGGTCTCCCAACACGATGTACATGCCATAACCCCACACGCCGTTGTCTGGATCTGCGTAGTTGCCGCTGAAGACCGAGTTCTTGACGGTCAAGGAACTGGCGTTAAAAATATCAAGCCCATCGCCATTGTTATGACTGGCTGACACACCATCAATGGTCACGGGGCCATTGGATGAAATCTGCAGCCCCGCGTCATATCCGCCAGCAATGGTGTTGTAATTGAAGGAACTATTTTTTACTTCAACCCCCGCGGAACCGCTGGAAGTATTAGACAAGTCCGCGCCATGGTGATCATTTCCCTCCGCTCTCACCTGGTTGAGCTTGATTGGACCATTGTGGTTGTACACAAGGATTCCATTGTCACCGTGCACATAAAGATCCTGAAGGGTGATGGTGCCTGTGTTGTCATACATCGTGACAAAGCCATCAATATTGAAACCGCTCAGGGTGAACCCGCTAACCACGTTTCGAACAGTCACGCTGCCGGACAAGCTGGAGGTGTAAGCGCCTTCAACTGAAGGTACGCCCACGACACCCTTGAAGTTGGCCAGGATGCTGCCCGAGCCATTGATATGAATTACATCAGGATATGAACCTGCTTCAACATGTAATTTGCCATCCGAGGGTAGTTTACCCATCCACACGATTTCGCTCAACGCTAGATTGATCGGTTCGGTACTTGCCCAACAGGTCACGCCAGCCGTGGTTCCGGTGGGACAATCACCCAGGTCAAAGACAGTTGCGTACTTGGTGGTCCCCACCATCCACCAGGGATCGCCGGAAATGATGGCCTCGGCTGTTTCCGCGCTTGCCAGGTCCAGTTCCTCGCCATCCTCATCCGCGAGAATGACGTCTGCTGCAGCCAGCGTTTCCACCAAGTCAGAAGTTTCCGCCAATGGTGTTGCTTCGCCTTCAACCTCTGGC
>CAYPAG010000011.1:19873-25652 GCA_964408645.1 uncultured Pelolinea sp.
GAGCCCGCCGCGGACGTCCCCCCGCCGAGATGATTTTTTCTGTCATTCTGAACGAGAAAAGCGAGTGAAGAATCTCGGATCATCTTCAAAACCAGAGCCAGATGCTTCGCCTTCGGCTCAGCATGAAAGACCGAAATTTTTACCCTAAACCATTTTTTTGGGTTGAAAAAACGCCAACCCAACCTACCTCAAAAATTATTCATTATGAGCGAAGGAAAAGCCAATCTGCAGGCCGGGTTGAGCTTAAGCGAAACCCAGGATAATCCGAACCTCGAGAAAAAACCATTTTGTTGGGTTGGAAAAACACCAACCCAACCTACCTCCCGCTTCGCGCCTCGCGATGAAATAAGTCCGAAACACAACTTGGAAATTTGTCATTGCGAGCCCCTTAGGGGCGAAGCAATCTCAGTCTTTGTTTTAAATTGAAAACAATTTTCTTCAATCTGCTTCATCACAAAACCAGCTAGATCGCCTAATCCCCTTCGGGGAGGTTTCGCACACGCTTTTTCCCTCGTGATGACATTTAAGCGCGGAAATGCGTCCTCCAAACTACCCCTCAACCCTTCCTGGTAGGGACGTACGGTTGTGCGCCCCTACTATAACTTTCCCGTTTAGATCAAATATTATCGTTTGGTTAATGATTCGTTGCACAATTAATCCCCGCTATAATCAATAACAGAACTCATTTTCTCTCAGGAGGTTTTCCAATGGTCGAAAATCTAAAAAAGCGCGCCATCCGCGCCTGGACCATGTACGACTGGGCCAACTCCGCCTTCGTCACCACCATCGGCGCGGCGATCCTGCCCATCTATTTCAGTGAATACATCAAACTGGACGATGCCTTGGCATCCTGGGGGCTGCTGGTCTCCATCGGCAGTCTTATCGTCGCCATCATCAGCCCAGTGCTGGGCGCGATTGCTGATTTCAAGGGCTCAAAAAAATCATTTATGTTCGCCTTTGTCGTTCTTGGGGTGATTTCCACCGCGCTGCTCTACATCGTTGACCAACCGGACGAATGGCGCCTGGCCGCGCTATTTTACATTCTCGGCACGATCGGTTTTGCCGGTTCGATCGTATTTTATGATGCCCTGCTGCCCCATGTGGCCGGACCGGACGAGATCGACCAGGTTTCTTCACGCGGTTATGCCATGGGCTATATCGGCGGCGGCCTGCTGCTGCTGGTTAACGTGGCCATGATCTTCCTCGGTCCTCAGCTCCTGCCCAACATGGCCGAAGCCGACGCGACCAAGCTGATGATGCGCCTGAGTCTCGCCAGTGTGGCGGTTTGGTGGGCGATCTTCTCCATCCCCATCTTCCGGCATGTGCCCGAACCTGGCCGCAAAATTGAGAAAAGCGAAGAAGGTCAAAATGTCTGGAAAGTGGGTTTCGGCCGTCTCATTAAAGCCTTCAAGAACATCCGCCAGTTCCGCGATCTCTTCCTTTTCCTGCTGGCATTCTTTGTTTATGCCAACGGTATTGGCACCATCATCTACATGGCGGTTGCTTTTGGCAATGATCTCGGTTTCGGCACTTTGGTGCTCATTGGCACCCTGCTGCTCGTGCAGTTCGTCGGCGCTCCCTTCGCGCTGCTGTTTGGCTCGCTGCCTAAAAAGATCGGTCTCAAGAATTCCATTTACCTCAGCCTGGGCGTTTACACCTTGATCTCCATCCTGGGTTATTTCCTCAGTAAAGAAATTCACTTCGTTCTGTTGGGGTTGGGCGTTGCCTCTGTGCAGGGCGGCAGCCAGGCGCTCAGCCGCTCGCTGATCGGCAAGCTCATGCCGTCCAGCAAATCAGCCGAATTCTACGGATTCTTCAGCGTCTCTGAGAAATTCAACTCCATCATCGGGCCGGCGCTTTTCAGCGCAATCACTTATCTGACCGGCAACGGCAGGTTGGCAATCCTTTCCCTGATCGTCTTTTTCGTGGTAGGGTTGTTCATCATAACGAAGGTCAACGTTGAACGCGGCATCGCCACTGCTCAGGCCGAGGATGCCAAAATGATAGCTGTGGACTAAGGCAGGAAATAAATACCAAAACCGCCCAAACGGGCGGTTTTTTTCATTAATAATGATCTTTCTTTCTTCATATATATCATAAATACTTGTAGGTAATTTCCCTCGTTATAGTAAGTATGAAGAAGAGAAAGGACCAAATAGATGGCCATCCTGTTAGCATTTGCATTCGTGTCCGGAATCGTGACCGTGCTTTCCCCCTGCATCCTGCCTATGCTGCCAATCGTGCTGTCATCATCCGCCGCAGGTGGAAAGCGACGACCTTTGGGTGTGATCACCGGTCTGATCATCAGTTTTTCCCTGTTTACCCTGCTCATCTCGCAGATCGTATCCTGGCTGGGTGTTTCACCCAACACACTACGTTATATCGCCATCGGCATCATCGGTTTTCTCGGATTAAGCATGATCATCCCCAAATTGAATGAACTGGTGGAGAGAGTTTTCAGTTTCCTCCCACGGTTGGCGGGCGATAATCAACACCAGGGAGATGGTTTTTCACCAGGATTTGTCACTGGTCTGAGTCTGGGTCTGGTCTGGGCGCCTTGCGCCGGACCGATTCTGGCGTCTGTGACTGCCCTGGCTGCCACGCAAAGTGTCACGCTCGGCTCTGCCTTCGTGGTGCTGGCTTATGCCATCGGTTCCGGCATCCCGCTGCTGGCCATCGCTTATGGAGGCCGCTCACTCATCAATAAGGTTCCAGTACTGAACAAAAACCTCGGCAAAGTGCAGCGGGTGTTTGGTGTGGTCATGATTCTGACGGCGTTTGCCATTGCGCTGAATTTTGATGTCCTGGTCAGCGCCTGGCTGACTCAGAACCTTCCATCCGGGATTTCATCTGTGATGGCGAATTTTGAAACCAGCGACGCGATTCAGGAACAGCTGAATCAGCTTTCGGAAAGCGATATTCGGGGTGGGTATTTCACAACCTCTGACCTCTCTTTGGCCGATTTAGAGATGGGGACCATGCTCCCCAATCTTGGCCCGGCACCGGAATTCACCGGCATCACCCATTGGATCAACAGCGAACCGCTCACGCTGCAGGAATTAAAAGGCAAGGTGGTGCTGGTTGATTTCTGGACTTACTCCTGCATCAACTGCGTGCGCACCCTGCCCTATTTGACCGAATGGCACCGCAAGTACGCCGATGACGGCTTGGTGATCGTGGGTGTCCATGCGCCTGAATTCGCTTTTGAACAGGAAACAAAAAATGTTATCGACGCGGCTGAACGCTTTGGCATTGAGTACCCCATCGCGCAGGATAATGAGTTCACCACCTGGCGCGCCTATAACAACCGCTATTGGCCCGCCAAATATTTTATCGACGTCGAGGGCAATGTCCGCTATGTCCACTTTGGTGAAGGTGAATACGAGGAATCCGAGTTGGTGATTCAGCAGCTCCTGGCAGAAGCGGGCATTTCCACAGGTGAGAAATTGACCACCGAACAAGCGGTTCCCATTACCAGCGCGCAAACGCCCGAATTGTATGTCGGTTACAGCAGACAGGAAGCTTTTGAATCGCTAACCCCATTGGTAGTTGACGAAGCTGCCTCCTACCTCATGCCTGACGAGATATCTTTGGATCATTTCGGCGTTTCCGGCCGCTGGATTTTCCGTGAGGAGCATGCGGAAGCGCTGGAAAAGGGGAATTTGCTTAATTTGCATTTTTCCGCGAAAGATGTCTACCTGGTTTTAGACGCACCGGAACCCGGGCGGATCCGCGTCAGTTTATCGGATCCGAAATTAAAAAACCTGAGTCCCGAGATTGACAAGAATGGCGAGATCCTGATTTGTGAGGCAACACTCTATCACCTGGTGTCATTGGAAGAATTCACGGAAAGCATTGCAACCATCGAGTTTATCGATCCCGGATTACAAGTGTTTGCCTTTACTTTCGGAAGTTAATTAACAAGTGAGGTTGTACAAATAAATTATATTTATTGGCAGGTGTGGAGTTGAAACCCGCACCTGCCAAGATTTTTTAAAGTTAACCAATCGTTACCAAATTATTCAATCAGCTCATATAACTCAACCAGCACCCCATTGGCGCTCTTGGGATGGATGAACGCCATCTTGCGCCCCTCCAGCTCCATTGGTTTTTCGTTGATCAGCCGCACACCTTTCTCGGCCAACCGCGCGAGCATGCCCTCGATGTCATCCACCTCAAGGCACAGGTGGTGCATTCCGCCGCCCCTCTCCTGCAGGAATTTGGCTGTGCCGCTCTCCGCGTCAGTCGGCTGCACCAACTCAATCTTGCCCTCACCCACCGGGAAAAAACCGACTTTGGCTTTTTGCGCGGGAACATCCTCAACATGATCCATGCCAATTCCCAGTGCGTCCTCCCAAAAAGCGCGCGCGCTTTCAATATCGGCGACCACCACCGCGACATGATTGATCTTTTTGACTTTGGTCATTTACGCTCTCCTTATGTTCGCTTATCCCCAAACCGGCGGCTGGTACTCTCCCCAACACGCGCGCAATATACCGCAGATCTCGCCCAACGTCATATCGTTCTCCACGCAGGTGATGAACAGCGGCATCAGGTTCTCGTTTCCGTTGGCGGCAGTTTCCAGCGCTGCCTTGAGTTCATTGACATTTCCGTTGTCCCGCTGCTCACGCAACGCTGCCAACCGTGAATGCTGTTCAGCCTCAATGCGCGGGTCAACTTTTAATCTCTCCAGGTCAATTTTTTCCTCAGTCTCAAAAGCATTGACACCAACGATCACCTGGTCTTTCTTTTCAATGGCTTTCTGATAGCGGTAAGCCGATTCCTGAATCTCCTGCTGGATATAACCGTTTTCGATCGCCGCGAGCGCGCCGCCCATGTCATCGATCTTCTTTAGATAATCCATGACTTTATTTTCCAGCTCGTCAGTAAAGTGCTCAACCAGGTATGAACCTGCCAGAGGATCCACCGAATCCGCGGCGCCGGATTCATGCGCGATGATCTGCTGGGTGCGCAGCGCTATGCGCACAGCTTTTTCCGTGGGCAGGGAGAGCGCTTCATCCATGCTGTTGGTGTGCAGCGACTGCGTGCCGCCCAGCACCGCGGCCAGGGCCTGCAGCGTGGTGCGCACAATGTTATTTTCCGGCTGCTGCGCGGTCAGCGTTGACCCACCGGTCTGCGTATGAAAGCGCATCATCTGCGAGCGTTCCTGAGTCGAAGCAAAGCGCTCCTTCATCAGCCGCGCCCAGATCCTGCGCGCCGCGCGGAATTTCGCCACTTCTTCCAGAAAATTATTGTGGCAGGCGAAAAAGAACGAAAGCTGATCGGCAAAGCTGTCAACTTCCAATCCGGCTTTCAATGCCGCGTCCACATAGGCAACGGCATTGGCAAAGGTGAAAGCCACCTCCTGCGCGGCAGTGGAACCCGCTTCGCGGATGTGATAACCCGAGATGCTGATGGTGTTCCAGGCTGGCACATTGCCACAGCAATATTGGAATACGTCCGTGATCAGGCGCATGGAAGGTTTCGGCGGGAAGATATAAGTTCCGCGCGCGATGTATTCTTTTAAAATATCATTTTGGATGGTGCCGCGCAGTTTCTTTTCTTCCACACCCTGCTTTCGGGCAACCGCGATGTACATCGCCAGCAGCACCGCGGCCGGCGCGTTGATGGTCATGCTGGTGGACACTTTGTCGAGCGGGATGTGGTCAAACAGCATTTCCATGTCCTTCAGCGAAGAGATCGCCACACCTACTTTACCCACCTCGCCCAAAGCCATGGGATCATCGCTGTCATAACCGATCTGCGTCGGCAGGTCGAA
>CAYPAG010000011.1:25752-28341 GCA_964408645.1 uncultured Pelolinea sp.
TCCAGCGTTTCTTTCTGCCAGCGGTCAAATTGGTCTTTGATCTTCTTTTCCATATCATTATTCACTTTTCTTTGATGAGTATATCTCAGGCGGAGATCAAGATCAGCGCCTCATTCCCCAACAGCTCGATTGTTTGGCCTGCAGGCAAATCCTCTCTCTGGTTGGAAAAAATCCTGCTCATTTTAACTTCCGGGGCGGCAATCCGTCGATTCTTTATGCCAAAATTGAGATAGATCCAGGCGCTTCGGCCATCCAATGCCCTACGGTATCCCATCATCCCTGAAGGCATGTCTTCAAGTAATTCAAGGCTGCCTTGCACCAATACCGGCTCTGACCTCCTCAAAGCGATCAGCCTCCGGTAAAAATTAAGCAGGGAACCCGGAGCGTTCTCGTGGTTCTCAACGTTGCGTTCCAGCCAATCAGGATGCAGCGGCAGCCAGGGGGTACCGGGTGAAAAGCCGGCGTTGGCTCCCGTATTCCAATGCATGGGCGTACGGCAGCCATCCCTTCCTTTATAAACAGGCCAAAATCGCCGGCCGACCGGATCAAGGATCCGGCTTCTTGGCAACTTTACCTCGCGCATGCCAATCTCTTCGCCATAATACAGGAAAGGCGTTCCGCGCAGGGTCAGCAGCATGGCGGCCGCCACTTTCAAACGCTCATCATCTTCTCCCTGGCCATAGCGTGAAGCGGAGCGCACCACGTCGTGATTGTTAAGCACGTAATTTGGCCAATTGGCTTTATCAAGTGCAGTTTTCCACTGCCTAACTACTTTTGAAAAACAGTTCGGATTCCAGCGGCACTCCAGGAAATCGAACAAAAAAGCCTGGTGCAGAGCATTTTCTCCGCAATACCCGGCTGCCTTAACCGGGCTGCCCAGGAAGGTCTCACCCACGACATAGGCATCATCATACTGGTCAAGCAACTCCCTGATCTCTGCCAGCACATTCATCATTTCGGGCAGGTCGCAGTTATGGATCATTTTTTGGCGCTGGTCCGGACGCAAGTGGAACGGTCTGACTGGATTATCCCGGAATTTAGCATCTTTAAAGTAAAGGTTGAACACATCCAACCTGAATCCTTTGACACCTTTATCCAGCCAAAAGCGAAACACGTTCAACAGCTGCTGGTGCACCTCGGGATTGCGCCAGTTGAGATCCGGCTGCTCTTTATAGAACATATGCAGATAATACTGCCCGCTAGCCTCATCCCACTGCCAGGCGCTGCCGCCGAAAACCGAAAGCCAATTATTAGGTGGCTGCCCGTTCCCTTTGCCATTCCGCCAGATGAACCAGTCTCTTTTGGGATTGTCGCGTGATGACCGCGATTCAAGGAACCAGGGGTGCTGATCGGAGGTATGGTTAAGCACCAGGTCCATGATGATGCGGATGCCCTTTCTAGCCGCCTCGTCAATCAAGCGCTCAAAATCAGCCATTGTGCCAAACTTCGGGTCGATGGCAAGGTAGTCACTGACATCGTAGCCAAAATCACGGTCCGGTGAAGGGTTGATGGGCGACAGCCACAGCGCGTCCACTCCGAGATCACTCAGATAATCCAGTTTCGCTGTGATCCCGTTCAAATCGCCGATGCCGCTGCCAGTGGTGTCATAAAAAGAGCGCGGGTAGATCTGATAAATGATCCCGTCACGCCACCATAGAAAATCCTTGACCTTCATCAATAACTTCCTTTACATCAGGCAATGAATTACAGTTGTGAAAAACATTCTATTGCGTATGTCATTGCGAGCCCCGAACCCCAAAAAGAAGATGCACGGGGCGAAGCAATCTGCAACTAATATGGCTGAGATTGCTTCGTCGCTTCGCTTCTCGCAATGACAAATTCGCTCAAATTTTTTAAAATAATCCTGTGGCTTTTATCAAGATTTCAATAATTCATTCGATGGTTTCAAGGAATTTTCTGGCCATCAGCGCGATATCTTCATTGGTGGAGATTCCCTTCAACGCGCCGCTGCCCTGCACCACATTAACCACCACGATGTTCGCGCCGTTAAAGATCGCGCTGCGCGCGCCGCGCACATCCACACCGCCGGCCGCCGATATCAATGTCGGAAACTTGCTGTTGATGCGGTTGACATGCCGGTACTGGATCAATTTGCCGCGCGTGGTCTCTTCATCGCGCCCCAGGTGCAGCACCACCACATCCGGTGGGCTCTTCAGCATGCGCATGGTGTCCAGCGGGTCCTTGACTCCGATCATGTCGATCATCGAAATCATGTTCAACCGCCGGCATTCGCTGATCGCCAGGTTCAAGGTCTCGCGCGGAGCATTCCCCAGCACCGTGATGGCGTCCGCGCCGGCAGCGCGCGCCATAAACACCTCGCCCAGCGCGCCGTCCGCCACCTTCATGTCCGCCACAATCAACCCCGGCCACAACCGACGGATGTAGCGAACGCCATTCATGCCCTCATTCTTGATAAAAGGCGTGCCGGCTTCAATCATAATTCGGCTGCTGCGTGGAATACGCGGCAGCAGTGCCGCCACCAGGCGCGCGTCATCGTTAAAAGCGATCTGCAGGTAACGAACCTGATCGTCCAGCATCTGCTACGACCGTTTGCGCGTGGTCACCGCC
>CAYPAG010000012.1:0-23049 GCA_964408645.1 uncultured Pelolinea sp.
GGAAACTTAAAATAGATTTGTTGATTCACCTTCTCAAGGTTTTTTTCATTCATCTGACTATTTCAAATATTTTACGCCACCATACGGGCTTGACTTTTCCTTAGAAAAGCAGGTACTTCCATCTCATCGGTAAGTGCTTCCGCTGGCGTATAACCAATCTGAGGGAATGTGCCGGAAACGGGAATTGGTTCTACTTCCAATCCTTTGCTCTCAATCCAGGCTACTTGTTCCTCATTAGTGTTCGCGGTAAGTTCTAGAGCCCCAATACCTGTAACCAAGAGCATCGACTGCACCAGATGTTCAGCCTCGAGCAGATTATTCTCGCTGACGGCTGTGATGATTTCCGCTGTCTTTGATGTTTTCGATTTGAGGAATTCAACTGCCTGCTGGATTTCAACCACGGACACTTGCCCGACAAGTTTGACAATCAATCCACTCGCACTGGCGATCGGAATTTCTTCAAGCAAGGGGTGGTTGAGCGCGTTATTAATAGCCTCAATCACTCGATTCTCGCCTATCCCTGTTCCTGTTGATATGTAGCTGCCGCCTTGAACTTTCATCAAACGCAACACATGGGAGATGTCAACGCTCAGAACGCCTTCCGATCGAATGATCGATGAAAGGCCTTGTATCGCCCTGATTAACAGATCATCTGCTAACGAGAACGCCTTTGACAGTGTTGTTTTCTTATCCGCCAAAGTCAATAACTGATCATTTGGAATGGTAATGAGTGTGTCGACAAAAGGGCGTAACCGGGCAATCGATTCATAAGCATTTGATGATCTTAGGCCTGATTCAAAAGTAAATGGCATGGTAACCACAGCGATGGTCATTATTCCAAAGGAGCGGGCGATGCGGGCTGCGATTTCGATTGCGCCGGACCCGGTTCCGCCGCCCATTCCGGAAGTGAGGAAGAGAAGGTCGCACTCCTTGATGCTCGAGATCAATTCACGATATGATTCCTCTGCTGCCAGTCTGCCGATTTGCGGGTTTCCTCCCGATCCCAGCCCGCGGGTGAGCTCAGCCCCCAGTATGATTTTTTCCTTAACGCGGCATGAATTCAAAGCCTGGGTGTCGGTATTTGCTGCTGCCAAAGAAATTCCAGGAAAATCCAATAATGAAAGGCGATTAACGGTGTTGCACCCTCCTCCGCCAAGCCCAAGCACCTTAATTCGTGGTGAAAGCGTTGAAAGTGATTTCGAATAAAACTCAGTTGATTTCATGATTTGGCTCCTTCAAGAGAGACGAAATATTTCGGACGTGAATGACATTCACTAAACTGCCAGCCAATCTCAATTCATCCAACAGATCTTGGCTTATTTCACCATCGGATGATATATAATTAATAACCGCCGAGCTGCGGGCATCCTCGACAGAGAAACCCACCAGAGGTTTGTCGCTTTCCATAAGGGGGTGCAATGTTCTTAGGATTTCCTGGGCCGAATCCAAAAGTTGATCCGAGATCAAAATGTAGCGGCGGTGCTTAAAATTGAAATCAGCCGCTTGTTGATCGAGAGAAATCGAGGGTGTGGAACCACCTTCTTTGGCGGGTAATTCTTCACGAATGTAAAATGCCTGTGCCGGCATCAATCGCTGGCCATCTTCCTTAAACCATGCATAAGGATGGTTACTGGATTGGCTTGCCGAAAGCGAGAAAAAATTGGCGGATCTCACATAAGAGGGCAGCGGTGCAAGAAGCATGGATGGATGGTCTTGGTCGTAAACATTTTGACCTTTGCATAAACTGCTGATCGCCAATTGGTCCGCGAAGTCCACACTACATTCATTACAAGCTTTCGAATGCTTCGGCAATCCTGCTTCAAGGAGGATCATCGGTAGAGAGTGCCCAAAAAATGCCCTCGCCGCTGCATCAATCCATTCGTATTGCCTGAATCCCTGCTGGTTTTGGTGCTCAATATCCGGCGTCTGATATGGCACGGCATCCGGCCAGGCAAGCGGACCGCCAGCTCCCCAATTAAGCGGTCTTTCAAAAGTCCAACCATAGGAGGATAGAAAAAGATTTGCCCTGACAACTGCCGCTCCCTTGGCTGCGACCTCGCTGGCAAGAATCTTGAAGAAAGCAGTATCCCAGTAATCACCACCGGGCACTAATGGGCCTAAAACTGGGCGAATCGCATGATCAAGCGACAGATCGGCGAACTCAAGGAATCTATGAACGTAAGATGAAATCAGCTCGGGATTAGCCCATCGGTTATTCCCCCAGGATTCACGCATATTTGCATCTCGATCCAACATGGCGAAATTGACACCCCATCTTCCATAGGCAGAAAGGAGAACTTTCAAATCCGTCCAAACAGGATCTGAACCAAGGGGATGTTGAAAATCAATCACGATGGAGATTCCGGCATCAGCCAGCGGACGAATGAAATCTTCGGGGATTGCATGAGTTAAAGGAGAGCGTAATACGAGCCAACCGGCTTTCATTTCCTGCAGCACTGGCAGCCATAGATGCAAGTCTTTCTGACTGTAATGCTCAAAGTCCGGAAAATAATGAAACCCCAGACGGTTGGGCAGTTGAATGTCTTTTTTGGTTAGATGTTCCATGATGGTCAAATTCTTGCAGCCATAGAATATGTTACAAGTTGTGTGCCATCCGCTCTTTTATCTTCAGATCATCTTAATTGGGATGGAAATGAAGTTCTGCTATAATCGCCGGAATGATTCTGGTGACAGGCGGGACGGGTTTCATTGGCAGCCGGGTGGTTCAAAAACTGATCCAATCAGGGGAACCAGTACGCATATTGGTCAGGCCAAAACATTCGACACCGCGTTTGCCTAAAAATATCGCTTTGGATATAGCGGTCAGCAGTTTGGCTGATGATAGAGGTCTGCAGACAGCGTTTCGCGGTGTTGATACACTCTTTCACTTTGCCACAGCTGAAAACCAGGGAGTTACCGATGAGCTTGAACAGGTGGACGTTGAGGGCACACGCTGTTTAATAGACGCCGCAAAGGACTCCGGCGTTAAGCATATCTTGTTTTTAGGGCGCATAGGCGCTGATAAAAGTTCCTCGTATCCCGTTCTTCGCAGTAAAGCGTTAGCGGAAGATATCATACGAAAAGCCGCCATCCCTTATTGTTCACTTCGGTTGACTGATGTATTTGGCGCAGGAGACCATTTCACCACTGCTTTCGCAGCAGGTATCAAGCGCGCGCCGATCATCTATTTCTTGCCAGGAAATGGAAACATCTTGACCCAACCCTTGTGGATTGAAGACCTGGTGGCGATCATTATGCTCATCTATGAGAAAAAGCGCTTTAATAATGAAGTCTTTGAACTCGGCGGGGGCGAATTCATCGAATTCAGACAGTTGGTACGTTTACTGATGACGGCTACTGGAAGTAAAAAAGCGCTGATGCCTCTGGCGCCTGCTTACCTGCGTTTGATCAATCTGTGGCTACGGAAAGCGGATGCGGTCTACCCCATTTCCACCCATTGGCTTGACCTTCTCGCATTGGATCGTACATGTCCATTAGATTCCATGACCAGAAATTTCGCGATTCTTCCCTCAAGGTTCGCCAACCATCTGGGATACTTGGAAAAACAGGATTAATCAACTCCATAAACGAGTGATTGATACGGCTGAAGACTCAGTTCCAATCCTTCTGTACCTAAATCAATTTGCCGGAAGAACTTCATCTCACCTGTGCGAATTTCTGAGAAACGGACCTGGTCCGCATTCGTCAAGTGCAGCGCATGGATAAGGGAGGTCTGATAGGATTGATCTGCTTTATCAGGACGATGCCACCCTCGAATTACTCTCCCAACTGACTGTCGATTGCTGTTGTTGAAGATGACCAGCGATTTTTGATTGTCTGAGATAATCGAGAAGATATAGACATCCTCGTTTGTCTGACCATCATTTTGAAGATCGAAAATAGCAATCCCTTCCGCGCTGGTGAATCTTCTTCGCTGGAGTAGCAATGGAGAAATTAATCGTTGATGTTCAGCCAAGATTTCGGTATGAGCAATTTCTTCCAGCATCGGTTTGGAAAAATCCATTCCATACCATTCCGCGAGTCCCTCAAGTTGTCCATGCCCAAACATAGGCATCCCGGGCAGTGACGCCATGAGCGTGCACGCGCCGAAATATTTCTCTGCGCAGCCAAAGCTTTCAGCCGTCGGGGCTTCGTCTGGTGTGGTGAGGTAATTGATGAAATTTTCGAGCAATGTCGGATCGCTTTCTATGATCTCGCGTAAGTACCGGCGTAATTCGGCATTGTTTTCATCCCGAAGGTGATTAAGAAATGCGCTGTTGTAGACGCGGTGCATCCCCAATTCGCGCACAAAATACTTTTCCGTCAACCAGAAAGCTTCTGCCAGGAGCAGTGTGCCGGGGGCTTGCGTTTGAATATCATGCAAAACTTCCGCCCAAAATTCATTCGGCATGAGCGCGTCAAATTCGTCCTGCGTCATTGGATCCGCGTCACGGGTTGGGATGAAATCTTCTCCTTTTGGGGCCGGGTACCAGAGCCGCTTGTAATGGCCGCGAAGCAAAGTCATCGCCGCATCCAGGCGGATAATCTTAAACCGGCGGGCGACATCCAAAATCTGCTTTTTTACCTCTTCACGTACGCGAGTATTGAGATAATTGAGTTGGGCGGTGTCATTCCAGGGCATGCTGGTGCCGTCATTGCCGTGGTAGATATAGAGCGGACCAAACCCTAAGGATGTGGTGTATTGAAATGCTTCCGCCGCTTCCTGCTGAGTGTAATACCCATCCTCGATGCGGATTTGAATGCCATCACGCGGTGAGAGATTCTCGGAGTTATATTCCCATGTTGAGACGGGTTTTTTGAATGTCCCGATGTACCAATCTGGATGGTCGAGAATCCATGGACAATCCAACCCAGTATGATTGGGAACCATGTCGCAAGCAAGAGAGATTCCGGCTTTGGCTGCCTTATCTCCAAGAATGCCAAGCGCAAGTTCACCGCCTAAATCTGCAGCCACTTTGTACCCGTTAATAGAATAAGCAGAACCGATCAAATGGTCATGGCCATAAAGCTGTTTAATTCGCCGTGATGCCGGGCTGCGTTCCCAAAGGCCTACCAGCCATAAACCTGTGATACCTATCGAGTGAATTTCATCAAGTTCTTCCTGAGGGATCTGGTCTAACGTGAGGATTGGCCTGGGATATTTACGGCTTAATTGGGCAAGCCAGACATGGGTGTTTTTTGCCAGGAGGACAATATCCTGGTTCCATTGTAATGATGAGTTGCGATTATTGGGCATCAATTTTCACACTTAAAGTAATTCACCTGATCGTCTGTCAATTCAACAGTGAGGTGAGCATCCACCAGTCTTCAACCTTGCCAGTAAATTTTACCTGATTGACCACGAAGTCAGATTGAATCAAAGAATCAAGGCTTTTTTCGATAAGAGAAAAAGGCCATTGTAGTAATTTCTTAATCGTTGATGTTTGTTCAGCTCCAACCGACAGGAAATATGCTCTTAATATGTTTGACCGAGCTGATGACTCACCGATCAACCTGGCTTTTTGAGGTAAATCTGGAAAGTGCCGATGGATGGCATCGTAAATGAAAGCATAAATCCAGGTTCCGGCTTCTGCCACACCCACAGGTAAAATGCGGAAATCGCGCATCAGCAAATTTAACGCGCGATTGAAGCGCGAAGTATTTTCTTTTGATGATAAACGGGATTGAGCGCGCAGCATGATGGAATCCAGCGGTCCGTGTTCCAAAATTGCCTCGTAAACCAGCTTTTCTTCCAATGATAACGTTCCATCCTGGTAAGCAAGCAGATAATCCTGCTCTGGCTCCCCGAAATTGGGTGAAAGCGCATAGAACGAAGGCAGGAGATCGAGAGAAATAATGGTGCTTTTCTGCCGAAGGACTTTGGCGTAATACCAAATGCCTTTACCTAAGAGGTTATCTTTCCAGCGCCAGGTGACATGGGCGGGATCGTCGTGCTGGTCGGGCACCGGCCGATTGCCAGCCACGGAGCCCCATAGACTGGGAAACTCAAAACCAGTGATTGGCCAAAAGAAAATAAAACCGCGTTCTTTAACAAAGCGAATTGCTTCATCCTCTGACCTCAGCCTCCGGCGTGGATCAAAGCGAAATGTGCCTTCCCGATATCGCTCGATCAACCGCCAGGATAATTCAATATCATCCCGCATTGGTGAGAATATGTGTGATGATGTTGGACCCGCTGCCGCCGATATTCTGAGCCATCCCCCAGCGTGCACCTTCCACCTGGCTGCCACCGGCTTGCCCACGCAGCTGGCGGACAACTTCGACTAGCTGATAAATGCCTGTCGCGCCTACCGGATGACCGCGCGCTTTTAACCCGCCCAGCGTGGCAACAGGTATGCGTCCTTTCAAACCAATCTCATTTTCCAGTGCCAGGCGTGGTCCTTGACCTCGTTCGGCAAATCCGCTGGCTTCCAGTGAAAGAGCGGCCATGATGGTAAAGGCATCGTGGTATTCAAATAAATCAACATCATTGGGTGAAATTCCGGCTTGCGAATAAGCTTCAAGGGAAGACAATTCGGCAGCTTTGAGCCATAATGGGTCTTTGCGTGAGTGGATGGCGATCATGTCGCTGGCTGCGCCTGAGCCAGCCACACGGATACTTTGAGCAGCGTCTTTTGAGCGAGCAAATTCATCAGGCGCCAATACAATCGCGGCAGCGCCATCACCAATAGGGGAGGCGTCCAACAAGGTGATCGGATCGCAGATAATGCCAGATTGGTTAAATTGCGCCTGTGTTATTGGCATGTGAAAGCGTGCGAATGTATTGTTCAGCGCGTTCTGATGGGCATTAATTGAGAAATTTCCAAAATCCTCGCGTTTCCAGCCATATTCGTGAAGATAGCGCTGCATAATGAGTGCATTCAAACCGACAAAAGAAACGCCCATCTCGGCTTCCCAATCACTATCTGCCGCGGTGGCTAATGCGGAAGTTATCTCTGAAGATGGTGAATCGGTCATCTTCTCCACTCCAACCGCAATCGCAAGGTCGGTCTCGCCGGAAGCGACTGCGAACAAAGCCGCTCGAAAAGCTGACGCCCCCGAGCTGCAAGCAGATTCAAGCCGTATTGATGATCTTCCCCTTTCGCCGATCCAGTCCCCAATATACGCGCCGAGATGCTGTTGTTTGTTCGCTGAACCCGAAAGCATATTTCCGACAAAGAGCGCGTCGATGTGAGTGATCTCCGCGTCCTGCATGGCAGACAAAATGGCATCGCCTGCCAGCTCGCGCAGGGATTTATCCCAGTGTTCGTCAATCTTGGTTTGGCCTATCCCGATCACAGCTACTTTACGCATACAACCTCCAGCAATTCGGGGAGCCGCCTATCGAATGGATAAACACACAGCTTGCCTTGGATAAATGCTGAAGAGGATTTTGATTAATATTCACTGATTCTGATTCCACATGATTTGAATTCCACCGCTTGGTATCAAGTGGATGAAGGTTCCTTACCACCCAAGACTGTTTGATTAGCATCATTGATTTATTATAAGCATCAGGGCTATCATTTACTATCTGAATGACATTAATGTAGAATTGCCTGCAAACAAGGAGACCCCATGGAGATTTTTGATATTACCCTTCCTCTTTCCAATCAGACCCCGGTGTGGGAGGGGGATAAGGGGATCACAATCCAGCAAGTTGCTTTCCGCGAGAAATCTTCGGATTTTAATATTTCACGGGTGGAATTTGGGGTCCATGCAGGCACCCACATCGATTCACCATATCATTTATCTTCCCAAGGTTACACCGTGGACAAAATCCCGCTGGACATGCTGATTGGTCCGGCAACAGTGATGGAGATTCCCTATCGGTTCGCTGTAATCAACTCAGAAGCTTTGCTATCGAGTGGTTTTAAGTCAGGAATGGATCGAATTATTTTGAAAACTCAAAACTCCCGATTTTGGATTGACGACCCCCATGGATTTCATGGTGATTTTGTTGGCATAAATTCGGAAGGCGCTGATTTCCTGGTAAATCAAGGAGTCAAGTTGGTTGGCATTGATTATTTTTCCGCTTCACCAATCAACGACCTGGTTCGTCCGCATGAGATCCTGCTAGGCGCTGGTGTGGTCATTCTCGAAAACGCGTACTTGGTTGATATTGATCAGGGTGATTACAACTTGATATGCCTACCGCTCAAGCTGATGGGGACAGATGGCGCTCCTGTGCGAGCGATCTTAACGCGTCCATAAAATTCAGAGATATTCAAATATGATTTCCCTAAATTCAACGTAATATTTTTCCGTATTCGAATTGTTATTCCTCTCTCAATTTCTTGCCGGAAGTGTATAACCCCCATCAATGGTGATCACCTGGCCGCGAATCATCTCCGCGTCTGGCGAACACAGGAAGGCAGCCAAGAGAGCGATATCACGCGGTGTGACCAGGCGGCCAGCCGGTGTGGCCGCGACCGCTTTAGGGATGACATCGTTTTCTTTAAGGGCGGAAAAGTGCTTGAGTGCGTCAGTCTCAACAATACCGGGTGAGATCGCATTTACTGAAATATGCTTTGGGGCGAGTTCGACCGCCAGGTACCTAACCAGTGAGTTTAGAGCTGCTTTGCTTGCTCCAACCGCGATGTAATCAGGCATGACCCGCTCCGCGCCGGGGCTCGTGACAGCCACCATCGCGCCACCGCCTGCTTTTTCCATTAATGGCAGCGCCAATTGGGCACCGAAAAGAAAGGACTTCGCATTGACGCTCAATGTGTGATCCCAGCCGGATTCCTTTTGATCCATTCCTGGTCGGTTGAAACCGGAAGCAGCGTTTGCGATAAAGAAATCCAAGCGCCCAAATACTTTTTCGGTTTCTTCAAAGAGCCGTTGTAATCCTTCCATTTTTCCTATATTTGCCCGGACTGTGATAGCCTGGCGTCCAAATTCACGAATCTTCTGCGCCACCTCCTTGGCGGGACTTTCATTGTGAACATAATTGATTACAACATGAGCACCTCGTTCAGCGAGGCATAAAGCAATTTCCCGCCCAATTCCACGGCTTGACCCTGTGACCAAAGCGATCTTGTTTTCAAATATCATGATGTCCTCATTAATAAAAATAGTATGAGAAATTAACAGCTTGTATATCCCAATCCATCAAATCTCCGGTAATATTAATACAGGAATAATTTATTTTTGAGGGTAATTCATGGCTGAAGAGAAGAAGATTGAAGATGTGATCATTATAGGCGCGGGTCCGGCCGGATTGGCTGCAGCGCTCTACGCCGCCCGGGCGAATCTGGATCCGTTGGTTTTTACGGGAACCGATCTGGGGGGGCAGGTCTCGTTGACCTATTCAATCGAAAATTATCCGGGATTTCCGGATGGTTTAAGCGGGACTGAGCTGGCGGAGTTATTCAAAAAGAACGCGGAGAAATTTGGCGCGCGAATCGAATTTGATTCGGTCACCGCTGTGGACCTTTCCAAGCGGCCCTACACGGTTAAAACCTACAGTGCTGAGCACAAAACCAAATCCTTGATCATTGCCATTGGCGCCAGTCCCAAGAAATTGGGGATTCCAGGCGAGGATGAATTCCGCGGAAAAGGCGTCTCCTACTGTGCCACATGCGATGGTTGGTTTTTTAAGGATAAAAAAGTCGCTGTGGTTGGCGGCGGCGATTCAGCTCTGGAAGAAGCGATTTTTCTGACAAGGTACGCCAGCTCTGTCACGATCATCCATCGCCGGGACGAGTTGCGGGCGGGAGCGATACTTCAGGAAAGGGCCAGAAAGAATGAGAAGATTGGTTTCCTGTGGGACACCATCGTGACCGAGATCAAAGGTGATGGCGGGCTGAATCAGTTGGCTTTAGAGAATACAAAAACCGGTAAAAAGTCCGAGCTGAAGGTTGATGGACTGTTTGTCTTCATCGGACATAAACCGAACTCCACTATGTTTACCAGCCAGCTTGAGATGGATGAGAACGGTTACCTCATCACGGATGCTCATCACCGAACCAAACTGCCCGGAGTATTTGCCGCGGGTGAGATCCATGATTCGGTTTATAAGCAAGTGGTGACCTCAGCCGGAATGGGCGCGGCGGCCGCCATTGAAGCGCGAAAATTTTTGGAAAACGAAGAAGACGCGTGAAATTTTAGATAAAAACAAGAAATATAAAATCAACCGCTGGGAAGATTGCAGCGGTTGATTTTTCTTTTTGCTTCAAAACAATTTGGTGATATGTAAGGTTATTTAACTGCCAGAACAGGGCAGGTGGAATGCGAAATGACTTTCTGCACCTGGCTCCCGAGCAGCAATCCCGCGATACCGCTGCGCCCACGGGTACCCATGACAATCAGGTCGCAATTCTTGGCTTCCGCGTATTCCAGAATCCTTTCTGCTGGTGTGCCAAACAGTAACTCGGATTGGATCTCAAAACCGGCGCCAAGCAATTCCCTCGCCTTGGTTAGCATTTCCTCACCCCTGCGGGTCTGTTCATCAATTAATTCATTGATGAGCACGTAGGATTCACCCAAGCCATATGGCACCACGTCCTGAACGCATATCAACCACAGCTCGCTCGATTTGCACACACGCGCCATATCTCCCGCGATCTTCGCCGCCCTTTGCGAGTGTTCTGACCCATCATAAGCGACCAATATCCGTTTGAACATTTGCCACCTCCTTGATGACTTCTTGATCAGATTTCTTAATAAAAGTATAGCATTTCTGTGAAAAATTGCTATCAGAGATTTATCTGTAAATTCCTTGATTGCGATTGCTGAGTTGGATATTGAATAAGATGTTACAAAAAAGATGAATGGTTATTAGAAAAAAGGCGCACATTTATGTGCGCCTTTTTGTAATTCTTTTTTAAGGAGCGGGTGTAGCTGCTGCGCCGATACCCGACCAGACGAATACACGGGGATTGCTTTGCGCACCCGCAGGCACCCAGATGGTATCGCCGGCAGTCGTGGTGCCATTTTGCCGGACTGGCTGAATCCACCAACGAATGATATGCGGCGCGCTATCTGCCGGCCGGAAGGTGACCGGTACGATGTAATTATTATCCGCGGTGTAATCCACCAGTTTTTTGCCCTGGCCTTCAGTCAAGTCTTCCACGGTCACAGCGTAAGCTTCATTCTGCTGAAGTCCGCCGATCGCAGACCACTGCAGCGAGATGGTGTCGTTCACACCGGTGAAAACCGCGCCATCCGCAGGAAGCAGCAGGTTGGCTGCGCCGTACGGAGGAGGATTGGTGGCAGTGGGTGTGGGGCCTGCAGTTGGCAGGCGCTCGCACAACGGAATAGTGATAATCTGACCCGAATAGATATTGTTTGAGGTCAGTCCGTTGTAAGTGCGCAAAGTATCGACAGAGATGTTGTAATTCAAGGCGATCCCACTTAAAGTGTCATTATCGCCTACGCGATATTCCAGCGTGCCACAAGCTGCCTGAGTGGCAGCGTTGGCACTGAGTGTGCTGGTGGCTAGTGGAGTTACGGTCGGGGTGGGCTGGGGAACCAGGATCGTCTGGCCGACACTGAGAACACCGCAATCCGGCGGGAGATTATTGAGGTCGGCGATACTGCGAACGGTCACATCATAGATAACGGCGATATACCCACAGGTGTCGTTCGCCCTGACCTGGTATTCGATGGGCGGTAATTGTGTTGCGGTCGGTTCAGGCGTTGGCGTGAGCGTGGGTGTGGGACTTTGTTCGAATGTTGGTGATGGGCTGGCAGTGGCTGTGGCCTCAGGAGGAGTAATCTGCCCCCCTCCACGTAAGATCAGGTAGATCAAACCGCCCCCAACTGCCAGGATAATAAACAAGAGCCCAATCGCTAACGGTAAACTCAAGCGAAGCTCGGGAAGGCCGCGGGAGGCGGCTGCCTGACGGGTTTTTGGGGCGGGTGATGCGGAAAATGTCCGGCCGCAGACCAGACAGCGCGTGGCATTCTGGCTTAAGCGCGTGCCGCAGGTCGGGCAAATTTTTGTTTGGGAAGCTGGTTCAGGGTTCATAGTGGTTTTACCTCTGAAAAAAACCGTGTCATTATACCATCCCGGTTTTTGACGAATTTTGATTATGATTAGTTTATGTCAGCCAGTGAGAACTTGAGCATTTATATCCACATCCCTTTTTGCAGGACGCGCTGTTATTACTGCGATTTTAACACATACGCCGGCATGGAGCATTTCATCGAAGCCTACATAAACGCCCTCAAAAAGGAAATCGCTGAAGTTAAGAAACGGATTAATCACCTTAATCCCGTGCATACCATTTTTTTTGGAGGCGGAACCCCCAGCGTAATTCCGGCAGATATGATCGCGGATGTGATCGATCATATTAAGTCGAGCTTTATCCTGAGGGAGCATGTTGAGATATCCATGGAGATGAATCCGCTGCATCTGTCAACCGAATATTTAGAAAAAGTAAAATCCAGGGGTGTAAACCGCATCAGCCTGGGCATGCAAACCGCATCGCTTGAAGAACTAACGATGTTAGGACGAAAACATCAATTCGGGGATGTGATTGCCAGCGTGGAGTCAGTCCGGGCGGCTGGTATTGAAAATATAAACCTCGATATCATTTTCGGTCTCCCGGGCCAGAACATCAGGTCTTTTGAAAGCACTCTTGATGCTGCGCTGAAGATCAAACCACCGCACCTTTCGCTCTACGCGTTGACCGTTGAAGAGGGTACTCCGCTTGCATCCATGATCACGAAGGGAGACCTGCCTGAACCGGATGCTGACCTGGCTGGGGACATGTACGCGCAAGCCATGGAAAGACTTGAGGAAGCTGGTTACCATCAGTATGAGATTTCCAACTGGGCTATCGATGAAAACCACCAATGCAGCCATAATCTTCAGTATTGGATGAATGGTGAGTATTTGGGATTTGGCGCAGGTGCGCATAGTCATTATCAACAATGGCGGTGGGCTAACCTGGATTTGATCGGGGAATATATTGATAGGCTGTCAAACTTTGAAACCATGATCTCAAATGAAACCATTTCTCCCGCGGCCACAAACAAAACACTATTAACAAGAAATGATGATCTGGGGGAAACAATGATGATGGGTTTACGTCTGACGCAAACGGGTGTTGGCGCAAGGGATTTTGAGCGGCGATTTGGTGAATCCCTTGAAAATGCCTATGGAAAAGAAATTTCTTTGTTACTGAAACAAAGACTACTTGAATGGGTGAATCTTACAGATGGCAGGCATTTGCGGTTGACCAACCGGGGAAGAATGGTGGGCAATCAGGTGTTTATGCAGTTTTTGAAAGATCAATAAACCAGAACTTTTGTACGGTAAGCGTTCAGCTCATCCTCTGCCTGTGGATAAGGAGAACACCAGCGATATATCCACTTGGCATCCTCTGAACGCATATTGATGCAGCCGTGGCTCATGGTGACGCCAAAATTGTTATGCCAAAACGTGCCATGGATTGCATACCCTTCCTGCGCGAAATAGGACACCCAAGGAACGCCAGGCAGCTCATACGCTTCGGCGTCTGACCGCAAGGTGCCGTCGCCCATGTGCACAGAAGGCCGTTTACTGCGGATCACATGATTGCCTTTGGGCGTGTCAGTGGGGAGCAATTCGGGATTGTTGCTGGTAGTTGGCAGCCCTGTGGACACGTACATATCCTTGATCATTTGGTCATACTCAAAAGCGCGCAATGATTGGAAATCGATGGAGATTTCTATCCGTTTATCCTGAGGACTCACTTCTGGATGGATGGGAGAAAGCTCAGCTGCATCCACCAGGCGCATATCTTCCGCTCGCACATAATAAGAGAGGTTTAACAGCGAATTGTTAACCTTATAATAAGGTTCACCTTCCGGACCCTGCACTGTTTCAAAAGCAAAATGGGTGGATGAAAAATACAGGCGGTAAAACGCCTCCCATCTGCCATTCTGGCGAATGCGATAGGATTGGGAAAATGGCACGGTGACTTCCATGAGCAAGCCTACCGAAGGGAACTCTGTCACAATGGGATTCAAGCGGTTTTTCACCGGCTGCACAAAGGCCGAGTGAACATATCCACCCCATACACGGTGCCAAACCGGGTTATAACCAGGACCATCTTCAGACACAACATCCTGATAAAGGTGGAGGATGTCGTCGCGGTAGCGTTGAAAGCGAATGCTGCTCTTGTCCGACGCTTCCGAATACACACTGAGTGATTCAGAGGCGACGCGCCCAAGGCGCGGGAGATTAACATTGCGGCTGGAAGAACTTGATCGCGGAAGAGCAAGACCGGCCAGCCCCACACCAAATGATTTTAGAAAACCTCTGCGGCTGATCTGTGACACGCTGCGCATTATACCAACTATTCGGACAAGAAAGGTGTGAATTGGAAGACTCAACTTAATAAGAGAGTCGGATCCGCGCGCCGATAGTAATTACGAAAGGCGGCAATTTCCCTCAATGAATTCATCAGCTCGATGGAAAATGTTTCGATTTCTGATGAGATCTTGTTATTAACCCTTGTTATTTTCACTTGATCACCGAATTGGGATATCTCCAATTGACCGCGAAGCTGATACCACTTCATTCCCTTGTATGCAATCTCAATGGTTTGTCCAAGTACAGCTGCCATGGAGAAAAGTGAGATCACTGTTTCCCCGCCATTTAATTCCACCCTGACAAACTTTTGGACATCAGCCAAGAATTCTTTCAGCAAATCTGAAGGCGGTTCCATGGAGAAGAGGTAAACCTCTTTTGGAGACACCCGTTCAAGCGCATCGCGCAATTCATGAGAGGAAGGCGGGGCAGTGAGTATAGCTAACTTTGAGGCGCTGGTTAGCATCGTTCGATTAACCGCTTGTTTGAATTGATAACGAAAACCTTCCGCCCAAAAAATAGCCTGTCCGTCATCTTGCAGAGTATCCAATATTGGCAGCGGATCACAATCCATGCGGTGATCATGAATCTGATATTTGGATGTGGTTTGTTTCAAGTCGATGCGGTCAGCTGCGACTGGTTTAAAATCGACCCATTCCAAAATTACCCCTGATCCGCCTTTGTATGTATCCCGGCGTGCGCGGTAAGCCACATCAAAAAGTCCTTCGGGCAAAGAGACATCAGCGGAGTTCCACCAAAGCGCGTTCGACTGCCCGCCTTGCTGATCCTTAAGTTCGAGCCGCCTGTGTTCACGCGTTTTACCGATCAATGATTCGCCTGTGATTTCAACTTTTTGGGTGACCAACACAGGCGCGGGATTTTCGGGTCCAAACGGCGCGAGACGATCGATTTCATCCAGGATAGAGGTATTGATGGCGTTGAAGGGCAAATAGGCGTCAATTTCGAGCTTGGGTTCAATCCGAATACCAGCAGCCTGCTGGTCAACGGATATTGAAAGCCCCTCTCTAAATGCGGGGATGTCTTCCCCGCGAATGGACAATCCAGCCGCCATGGGATGGCCACCGTACCGCAGCAGTGATCCCGAGTTTTCGCGGATTGCCCGAATGATATCAATGCCTTCCACCGAGCGGGCAGAGCCGGCAGCGATTTCTCCCCGGAGGTTGAACAGGATGGCAGGTTTCCCATATTTTTCGACCAATCGGCTGGCGGCAATACCGACAACACCGCCCTCCCAACCGGATTTCGCCAGGACTATCACCGGGTATTGCAATAGAGCAGGCTGGTTTTCAAGCATATCCAGCGAAGATTTGTAAACCATGTCAACGGCCAAGCGTCTTCGTGAATTGAGATCTTCGAGTTGAATGGCGGTATTTCTAATTAATTCCTTATCAGTTGAGATTAAAAATTCCACCATCGGATTCGCGTCCGATAATCGGCCTGCCGCATTTAAGCGCGGACCCAGCGTATAGCCAATGAGGGATTCAGTGATGCGCTGATTTTTGATGCCTGCAAAATCAAGCATCGCAGAAATCGCGGGACGTGGTGACTGGTTCATTTGATCCAGTCCCTTTTTTGCATAAAAACGGTTCTCTCCAATCAGCGGCGCCAGATCAGCAATGGTGCCCAGCGCGACCAAATCGTGGAAATCTTCGGAAAGCGTTGTTTCCCCTTTTTCTTCCATCAATCCGCGTAGAATTTGAAAGGCAGTTCCCACACCCGCCAATCCGGTCATAGGATGGGTTTCAGGAAGAAGGTGAGGATTGATGATTGAAAGTGCTGGGGGAAGGGTCTCGCCTATGGTGTGATGGTCGGTGAGAATGGCATCCACCCCGACATCCTGGAGGTAGCTTAACGATTCGAATTCCGTTATGCCGGTATCGCAGGTGATTAAAAGTCGGATTCCCTCTTGATTGAACTTCTTAAGAATTTCAAGCCCAATACCATGTGACTCGCTGGCACGAACCGGCACATGATAAATGACCTGAGTGCCAAGAGCCCTCAATCCCGAAACCAGAAGAGCAGTGGAGGTTTGACCATCCACATCAAAATCCCCCCAAATACCGATGAGTTCTTGATTCTGGATAGCTGCCTGAATCCGCGCTACCGCCTTGCGCATGTCTGGAAACTCAAAGGGAGAAGATGGCGTATAGGCGTCAAGATCAAGAAACTGGCGTGCCTGTTGGAGGTTGGTGATTCCCCGCTTGGCCAACTGTCCAGCCAACAACAGTGTGTTGGAATATTCGGCCTGGATTTCAGCACTCGGCTGGTAAATGACTGGTTCGATCCAATTCATTTTGATTTCTTTTCGCTTAATTGCTTATGACTCAAGGAAGATCGAGACTCAGACTTCCAATCAAATCATCAATATCCAAATCGATCTCACCATCCACGCTGCCCGCCTCAGTTCCGCGGTCGCATAAAGAGCGATACTGACAGTATTCGCAACGACGGGTTTCTTCCGTTTTGGTGAAATCACCTGGCGCTTTGATTGAAATCTCATGGATAAGGTTTGAGATCATCAGCCGATTGTTCTGTTCGATTTCGGCAGAAAACGGGAATTCCAGGCTTTTTTCCGGAAAGGCAGGAAACCAGTAAAGAAAAGAGATATCGGAGGGAGAATAATTCCGCGATTTCTCAAAAAGATATGGCGCTGTTTCAAAGGCCACCAGAGGATAAAGCAGCGTTTGAATCCGGTTTTGATAATAGTCGCGGCGAGGTTGGGCTTCTGTCGTTTTCCAATCGGCTATGATGATCTGTCCATCGTCAAAAAAAGCGATGAAATCAAACACTGCCACCAAACGATACCCGTCTAGGGAAGTAAAAGACGCGTATTCGGTGAAATGACGTGATTTCACATAAGGCGCGGAAAAGCGTGTGAAGCGGTCAAACCATTCCACTACCTGCTGGTATTTGGCACTGGCAACCAGCGTTTCAGTTGGCAGCCCCTCCAGGTACTGGCGAGCCAGGCGATGAAATTCAGTTCCCATCGACATTTTTTCTTCCATTTTCTGAACTGGATGGCTGACAACCGCCGGCCAGCTTTGATTAAGGAGATACTTTAATTCAAAGCGGCGCGGGCAATCCACATAATCCTGAAGATTATTCGCGCTGAAAACAAAATCGTTATTCAGATGCATGTTCCACTTCCCACCATTCCCTCAATGCCTGGAGCGGCAATGCTTCTGTGCAGTCATTTTGGCGGCCGGTGTTCCAGGTGACCACCAACTGTCGTTTGGCGCGCGTGATACCCACAAAGAGCAAGCGCAAGCGCTCTGCGCAGTAGTCAAGCCGCGCTTTTTCGCCGGCCAAACCTTCGGGCTGCGACAGTTTCAGCCAATCTTCATTGATCAACCCATCCAGTTTGGAGAGCAATTCCGCTTCCAGGTTGAGTGTCCCGCGCACAAACCAGCGCTCTGATATGTAACGATCATGCTCCTGCATGGAAGGAAAGTCGTAATTGTTAACTGACATTAGATACACCCGGTCCCACTCCAATCCCTTGGCTTTATGAATGGTGGAAATAACCACCTCACCCTTATGCTCCTCAGGATTAAAACCGAGATCATCCGAAGAGAAACCGTAAAGCTTGAACCGGTTGCGGGCAATTTCATCCAGCTCTCTGATGAAATCCGGCAGTTCCATCTCTGGATTCAATCCCTGGGCATTTTTCAGGATGACCGCCAGCTTGTGCGCCAGGGCAAGTTGAGCAGGTTCCACCAGCAGGTCCATCGCGATGGTCATGATCATCTGATCGATGGGGAGGAGCGATGCGCCCTGCCAATTTTTCAATTTTTGCAGCGCTTCCCTCAGCCATTCCATTTGCGGAATCACCGTATCACTACTTTCCATACTCGATAAAAAGGACTCTGGTTGTGAGAGGATGGCCTCGATTAGGCTGTTTTGCCGTATAACTCGAATGACATCCGCTGACAATTCCTCTTTGGTTATGTTCTCAGGCAAAATCATGAATACCGCTTTAAGCGCGTCCACGAATCTGGGTAAAGAGGACGGGTGATCATAAAACTTGATGATATCGCGAAGATTGCGCGCCGTATCCCGTGTTTCCTGGCTACTGTTTAACATTTCGCGAACCGGGATTTTTCGCAAAATCAGCTCTTCCGCGAGTTCAGAACCGCGCAAATTACGAGGTACCAGGACTGCTACCGTTTTGTCAGGATTTTCCACGAGCCATCTTTCTATAGAGCCAGCCACCACTTTGATCTCTTCTTCGGGTTTAAGCGCTTTGTTATACAAGAAGACCTGCGTGGGTTCATCTTCGGGATTGGGCTGGGCATCACCCGGCGGGGTGGGTTTGATCAGCGGCTCGGTTAGCGTGCTGCGCAGCTCAACCACCGGGTGTTCATCCATCGTCCAATGGATCAACTGGTTGGCGAGCGCGATAATGCTCCTGGTTGAGCGGCCGGAATGCTCCAGGTCGACCGGGGTCACATCGTCTTGGCGGATGAAGGCACGAAGAAGTTCTGGATCGGCTGTCGTGAAGGTTTCAAAGATCGCCTGGTTGGGATCGCCGACACGCACCCAATTTCCATTTTCGCCGCCGAGCATCTGGAGCAACTGCTCTTGAATCAACGAGCTGTCCTGCGCTTCGTCTTCCAAAATAACCGGCCAACGATTCTGAAGCCGGGATAGATAATCAGGATTGTTACGTAGAATTTTCAATGCAAGGCGAATGAGATCTTCAAAATCCACCGCGCCTCGCAGCCCCAGCGCGCGCTGATAGTCTGAATAAACCTGGTACCCAAAGTTAAGCAGGCGATCGGAGGTTTTCGATTTCTCCATGAGCTGATAAAGATCATCCGGTGTGATCTGGTAATCCTTGCACTGCCTGATGAAGCTGCTTGCAAGAGAAATCAGAGTATCAGTCCAGCGGTTGCGGTTCGATTCAGGCGGTGAGCTGGCGTCCGCGTAATCAGCCATAAAATCCGGATTAATCCTCATCCAATTCGAAATACTCAGGTTAAGCGTCTCCGCGCTGGTCCGCTCATCGGCGATTGAAAACTGGTTATCCAAACCAGCCAGAGCCGGCTGTTCACGCACAATATCATAGGCCAAGCCATGCAGGGTGCGAACCCGGTAACCAATGCCAGGCATTAACCTTTTTTCACGCAGGAATCCTGCTACACGGCTGGCAAAATTATCCACAGCTGAATTGACCAAGGTGACGATTAAGATTTCCTGGTCTTCAGCGAGTTCCTCCGCAGCCACCAGGCGGGCTGCCAGGGCTGATAAGGTGTGAGTTTTGCCGCTGCCCGGCACTGCGGAAATACCCATTTTGCCGCCTGCGTAGCGTAGGACCTCTGACTGTCCAGGCCGGGGATTAAACACGGCTTGCCTCTGATGAAAGATAAATTCGCTTCTGCAATGTCTGGAAAGCATGCAGTAGCGGGCCACGGGATTCGGAGCCGAACTCATTGGTTCGCACCGCGCTGACGATGATTCGGCTTGTGCAGCGATTCAACAACCCGGCGACCAAACGCTGCATTGCATCCTGGTTGGCGTTAAACTCGTGCGCATCCGTCCAGCGCTGGGAAGGATCGAAGTTGCGGTTGAGCAGATAGGGATTGGTCATGGGCTGGTTCAGTCGCTCCCACCAGCCCATGGCACCGATATCCAGCCAGTATTGGATGGCTACCTGCCGATTTTCCATGAGAAAAGTATGCGCGGGAGAGATTTGAACGGCGGATAGCTTTGGTTCGTGACGGGATTGAATGGCTGCAGGCAGCAGGCCGCCCTCGATCGCGCGAAGGTATTCAAATCCGGACGCATTTTCATCAATTTTCAGGAATTCTTGGGCAAATTGTCGAAAGTTGCGCATTGAGAGGATCACTTTCGCAATCGATTCTGCCGCTTGGTAATCGGTGTTGAGTGAAAAACTGGTTTGTGACAGCAGTTCACCATAAAGCATACTGAGGAACACATCCAAAGGCTGAGGGGGCTTTGCTTTATACGCTTCAATCCATTCTCGAATGGCCTGCAGTTTTTCACCGACTGAAAAAGTGATTCTTTCCTGCATTGTACGATTGGCAAGCTCATCAAATGATCGAAGACCTTGTTCAGGATGGCGGTCAGAAAAGAGCGTGCGGACCACCAGATCTGCGCGCACAATATCCAGGTTGGGTATGGTAATCATCAACGCCCCGCGCAATTCCAGGCTGCTCACCGGCAGCTCCCAACGAGGATGCGCGAGTCGGGCAAATGCCAGCATGGCGCGCACAGAGGGCTCTGCCAAATACTTGCGCGAAGGTCTGGATGAAATAACAGGGATCTGCATCTCAGCCAGGTTGGCTTCCAGTGAAAAATTCAGGGCATCTGAAAGATAGGGCGAAACAATCACGATCTGATCAGGGGGAATCTCTTCATTAGTGATCAATGCGCCTATTTCCCTGCTGATGCTCTGGATCATCTCAGGATAAAAATGGTAATCCCTGATATCCAGCGACGGCGAAAAATTCAATGATTCAGCACCGGATTTCTTGTGGTTAATACAAGAAATCAATTCAGCCCTGAGATGCTGAATATTTACATTTTGATCAAGCGTTTGAAAGTGGATTTTTTGCTCACACACATCACCAACAGAAAACGCTGAAACTGGATCAGCGCCGAGGAATTGGCGGTAACCCGCATCCTGGTCATAGAGGATGAGCGATGCTCCCATGCGTGGAATCCACTGTTTGAAGAGGTCATGTGCTACAGGCACATCTTCCTCAGTATTCTCAGCAATTAATACTTTCCAAGTGTGAAAAAAATAATCCTGGACGATTTGGCTGGGCCAGAGATGCCGTACAAAAAATTCAATCAGTAGAGAATAATCCAGCAGATTGTTCTGATAACAAAAATGGCGAAATTTCTGCACACCGGTTTGCATCTGGTCGTATGCGATGGAAAGCTCCGGAGTGATTAAGGTGGTGTTTTTCAGTCTGCCGGATAACTCTGTCAATGGAATGCCAACAACAGCGCTTTTATTGAGGTCATCCAATAGCTGTCCGTAGAGCCGGTTCTTCTCAATGCTGACCGAACGAAAAAAACCTCTGTCCAAAAACGGCGAAACTACTTTTTCCATGCAGTATTGCGCGGTTTCGGTGGAAAGGAATTGGGGCTGGCCTGTAGGATTGGTGAAACCAGCATCCCGTGAGAACAACGGCCAATAGAGTTCAGTCAAACGACGTGCCACCCCGCCAATGGTCAAAATGGATGGCAGACCGCCTTTAATTGACCTATTGGAACTAATGAAGTTCCTGTAAGGCAAGCCCAAGGACTGCTGGGGAACCAGGATAAGCATCTGGTCACCCCGAATTTCTTTCAGCGCTTTATTCAAATAAGCCAATGCTGCAGTGGTCTTGCCGCTGCCTGCGGGTCCCTCAAGGAAGATCGAGGTATTAATAGGCTGCTTAACCGCTTCCTCTTGAGTGGGTGTGAGTTGGATTCCCTCCATCAAAATTAATTAAGCTTTCAACAGATAGTTATTCAGATTCTTCAACCAAATTGCGTCTGTGAATAATTTTAAGCGATTCAGCGGCGGCAATCTAAATAAGAGCAAAATACTCAAGATTAGTCCATAAATTATGGGGAGAAGGATGTCGCCTTTGGAAGCCATCAGATAATGGATGATCGCTAATAAAGAAATGAAATAAACGATCCGATGGAGTACACGCCAACTCCCGCCCATTTTTTTTCTTACTTTGTTGATTGACGTGACCGCGAGGGGAAACAGGAGAATTAATGCAAGCAATCCGATTTGGATGAAGGGTTTTTGTTGGATTTCTTCCAGAATCCACTCCAGGTTAAAACCGAAATCAAGTCCGGCGAAAACAAGAAAATGTAAAAGGGCGTAGAAAAACGCGTAAACACCAGTGATGACACGAATTTTAAAAAAAGCAGAAAGCCCAAGCAAATTACTGAGCGGACGGCACGCCATGGTGAACATCAATAAATTAACAGCTGTGCGGCCGCTGCGCAGGGTGAGCGCTTGAATGGGATTGGCTGTCAGGGAATCATTATAAAAGGCGATCAGGAGTACAAGGAAAGGCAACAGGCAGAGGAAATGAGCGATGATCTGGCCACGAGTTGGTTTCATTTCAGAAATTGGTGGTCAGGTCCATGCCTTCGTAGAGGGATGCCACTTCATCCTCATATCCGTTGAACATCAGTGTCGGGATCCGGCTGTTTTCACCAATCCGGCGCTCAGTGGCTTGTGACCAGCGGGGATGATCGACATTTGGGTTGACGTTCGCGTAGAAACCGTATTCATTGGGCGAGGATGCCATCCAGAGGGAGACCGGCATTTCGTCCACCAAATCGATCTTTACAATGCTCTTGATGGATTTAAACCCGTACTTCCATGGCACCACCAGGCGCACAGGGGCGCCGTTCTGAGGCGTCAGCGCCTTGCCATAAAGCCCGGTAGCCAACAGAGTCAAATCGTGCATCGCTTCATCAAGCCGCAGACCTTCGATATATGGCCAGGGGAAGATCGGTGTACGCTGATTGGGCATCTGTTCAGGATCATAAAGTGTCTCAAAACGCACATATTTTGCCTGTGAGGTGGGTTCTACCATGTCCAGCAGGCGGCTGAGGGAGAATCCATTCCAGGGAATGATCATCGACCAGGCTTCCACGCAGCGCATGCGGTAAATGCGCTCTTCAGCAGAGAAAAGTGAGTTGATATCCTCGATGGTGAAGTTTCTTGGTTTATTAACCAATCC
>CAYPAG010000012.1:23149-27911 GCA_964408645.1 uncultured Pelolinea sp.
TGTCCTTTCAGTCCAGTCCCCAGTACGCTAGTTCGTCAAGATCGACTGAAAGCCCCGCGCCGTTGACTGACCAAATGAAAAAGCCAACATATCCCTCACCCGACAGGGAATTATCCTTCACCTCTTCCAGAAAAGTCCCGTTGGCATACAGCCGAATGGTGTCCCCACTGGCCCAAACGCCCAAAGTGTTCGTCGCGCCTGAACCTGTCTTTATGGCTGCATTAGATTTGTTGCTGACCAGGTAAGAAATATTCCCCGGAACACCGAATTTATAAAACTCGTAATTGCCGTTGCACTTGACCGCGAAAAAGTAGCTTGGCCCCACGCCAATGTCCTGACCTCGGAGAAGAATCCCATAAGAATCATTACCGGAACAGCTGACGGCAGTCAATTTTCCTTCAAGGAAAAGATCAGCCGGGCGTTTCTCAAAATAGTCATACCAAATCGGCCCGCCCGATTTTTTACTTAAGGCAGAAATGGAACCCGATTTGGCAGTGAATGTGGCGAACTCATTATCAAAGCTGGATGAATTCTTGAACCAGATGCCACTGCTGGAAAGTGTGTCTCGTGCGTCCGCGTCGCCCAGATCTTTGACCGGATCATCTGCTGGGGGAGTTGATGTTGATTCAGCTGTCGGTTCACTGGTTGCCAGTGAAGGGGGCTCGGAGGTTGCCGTTGGATTGGCGAACTGCTCAGCCAGGGCAGTGGCAGTGAATACGACTGCCGCCTGGGTGGCGACTTTATCTTCAAATAAAATCGATGAAGGGACTTCGATCGTGCAGGCATTAAGCATCAACACCGCGATCATCAAAACTATTGGAAACCTCAAAATTTTCGCCATTTTTTCATCCTTTGAACATTTTTTATTATATAAGAGAATCATCGCTGGAATTCTCTGATATATATATGCGTGCGGTTATAATCGCGGTATGGCAGACGGGAAAAAATCCGGCAAGGTTCTGGCAGTTGACTGGGGAGCGAATAGGATTGGGCTTGCCATCAGCGACGTAACTCAGACTATAGCTCGTCCGTTGGCTGTGTTTGAGCATACCTCAAGAGCGGAAGATGCCAGGCGTATTCAAGTAACCGCTGATCAGAATTGTGTATCCATGATCATTGTTGGTGTTACCTACAGCGATGAGAATGAATTAAGCCCTTCCGGCCGAAGCGCCCAGCGGTTGGCGGCCGAGATTGAAAAGCGGGCATCCATCAAAATAATTCTTTGGGACGAGGAATTTTCCACCAACGTAATGAAAGAAACCATGATCTTGACTGGTTCCCCTCGTTCGAAGAGGAGCGGGCATGCAGATGACAAAGCTGCCGCGATTATCTTGCAGAGTTATCTGGATTCGAACCAATGAAAACCAAAACACAGTCGCTCCTGCTGTCGTTTATCGTTCTCGTTTTTCTGTTGCTCGCAGGAATTTGCGCCTTTTTTTTCATGGTTTATGCACCAAAAGCGGTGAATAGCTGGTTCGGCGATGCATCACCAAACCTGGACCGCTCACAGACGATCGTTCTTTCCGCCAAGCTATTCTTCCAGCGAGATCAGCTCCTGACCGAACTTAACCCTCGGCAACAACAGGAGATTTTCATCATTGAGCCGGGTCAGACAGGCCAAGGCATAGCTGTTTCTTTGGCAAGCCGTGGATTAATTCCCAATGAGGAAAGCTTTACCGACTATTTGATCTATAAGGGTATTGACCGATCATTACTGGCAGGGGTTTACCTGATTCCCGGGAAGATCACACCAATGGCTTTGGCAGATTCATTGGTTGACCAGAATCCGGAGGATGTCGCATTCGCGTTTCCTGCGGGTTGGCGTGTTGAAGAAATCGCTCAATTACTGCCTTCTTCGGGGTTGGAATTAAAACCAGAGGAATTTGTTGAGTATGTAAAATTCAGCGCTAGTGACAATCGGATTGACCTTGCTGGTGGCGCGGGGTTGGAAGGTTTTCTTTTTCCGGGAAGATATCAATTTCTGAGGGATACAACCTTGGAAAAATTTGTTGAAACATTCATCCAGGAATTTTTGCGTCAGATCCCTGATGATTATGAACAGCAGCTGAGAGAAAGGGGATTGAGCTTGGTTGAAGGGGTAATCCTGGCTTCGATCATAGAAAAAGAGACTGTGGTTGCCGAAGAAGCGCCTTTGATTGCTGGCGTTTTTCTTAACCGCTTAGAGGCAGGGATGCCGTTACAGAGCGATCCGACTGTTCAGTACGCGCTTGGATACGACCAAACCAGAAAAAATTGGTGGAAAAATCCACTTGCCAGTGTTGACCTGCGAGTCAAATCCCCCTTCAACACCTATCAAAACAACGGACTACCTCCATCACCTATCTGCAATCCAGGATTGAACTCTTTGCTGGCGATGGTCAACTCGGAAGAAACTGATTTTCTGTTTTTCAGGGCTGCCTGTGATGGCTCGGGAAGGCACGTTTTTTCACGAACTTATGAAGAACATCTGCAAGCGGCTTGCCAATAGATTCTTAAAATCAATCAAGAAAAAAAGGCGGACACTGTTGGTCCGCCTTTTTAGATGATTTGTCAGATGCTTTTTCTATCATTCCCGTGAAATCAAACTTGAGTTGAATAGCCGGGGCCTTTAGAATAAAAATTGGCATTATTCTCAATTGCCGGCGTGAGGTCAACTGATTCACCGGCGGTAAGAATTCGAGTCGAAGGAATTTTCACGATATCCGCGTCATGGTTCTCGCCCTCATAGGGTGTTTCGAAGCCAGGCGTCCCTTCAACCGCGGAGAGCACTTCTCCGCCAGATGCTGAGTAGTTATCCGGGACCTCCGACTGTTCGAAGATCGCGGAATTTGGGCATTCAACTTCGCATGCGCCGCAGTCAATGCAGGCGTCTGGATCGATGTAGTATGTGGGGTATTCCTCAACCGGATCGCCGGGAGAGATGCAATCCACCGGACAAACCTCCACGCAGCTGGCATCCCGCAAACAGAGATTGGTAATTACTCTGGGCATAAGACCTCCGTTTGTAAATAACTAAAAACGCTTTGATACCGCGTCCCAATCGATCAGATCCCAGAATTTTTCAACGAACTCCTGGCGTCTGTTCTGGTATTTCAGGTAATATGCATGTTCCCAAACATCCACCGCCAGAATTGGCGTCAAACCTAGGCTGACCGGGGAATCCTGGTTAGATGTGGTTGCGATTATTAGTCCACCGGCGCTATCTTTGCAAAGCCAACCCCAGCCGCTGCCAAAAACACCGACAGAAGTCTTGATCAGATCCTGCTTAAATGTGTCAAAGGATCCAAAGGTGGATTTGATCGAATCGGCCAACTGACCTGTGGCTTCGCCGCCCTTATTGGGACCAAACTGCTCCCACCAAAGGTTATGGTGGTAGAAACCACCGCCATGATTACGGACTGCCGTGCGGATGTCCTCGGGCACAATTGAGAGATTGGATAAAATGTCGACAACGCTTTTTTCAAACAATTCAGGGTGTTTTTCCAGGGCGGCAATGAAATTATTGGTGTAAGCCGCGTGATGTTTGTCGTGATGCACTTCCACCGTCAGCTTGTCCATGATTGGTTCCAGGGCATCATAAGCATAAGGTAAATCAGGTAATTTAAACATCGTTCCCTCTTTTCAGTTTTTCTTATTCTATAATCGCATAAACTCAATGTCAATGAAAAAGGTCACCAATAAATTCTTTTCACAGCTCGACCCAGCTTTTGGTTTGATCATCGCCATCAGCGCTGTGTCAACTGCGTCAATCTTTATCCGGATAGCGCAGGGCTTTTTCCCATCATTATTTATTGCAGCCGCTCGATTGGGATTGGCGAGCCTGTTTCTTCTACCGTTTTTTATCAGACAAGAGAAAACTTCGATTTCAAGATTGAGTAATAGGGAGGTTGTTTTATTGGTAATTTCCGGAATCTTTCTGGCCATGCACTTTGCCAGCTGGATCAAGTCACTTGAATTCACCAACGTGCTTAGTTCAGTTGTGCTGGTCACCACGACACCGATCTGGGTTTCACTGCTCTCTTTTTGGTTATACAAAGAAAGATTAAAACCAGTTTTCTACATAGGTCTGGTGATTTCGTTTTTAGGTGTCGTCATTATCGCGGCGGGAGATTATTTCACTAATGGAAAAATATTTTTTAGTGAAGCCATAAAAATAAACACGTTATCATCAGGGACATCGCTTGCAGGAAATCTTCTGGCTATAGGCGGCGCAATTTTTGCTGCAGGGTATATCGTTTGTGGGAAATTGCTCAGGAAAAAACTTGACAATCTCACTTACGTTTTTCTGGTGTATTTGTGCGCCAGCATATTTTTAATTTTTCTTCTGATTGTGACTCATCCAATGCCGGTGATAGTTTTTCAGCCAGCCATTGGCTGGGTCATCCTGATTGCCATCATTCCTCAGTTGGTTGGACATTCCTTAATTAATTGGTCGCTGGGCAAATTACCAGCTTCTTATGTTGCCTTATCCCTATTGGGGGAACCAGTAGGTTCGACGGTGCTGGCGATGTTTTTTCTGGGCGAAATACCGTCTGATTTTCAGGTCATGGGTTCTTTGTTAATTATCACTGGGTTAGTTTTAGCAGTTCGACCTGAAATTGAGAAAACAAAATAAGCACTGGCAAAAACATTCTAGATACTATTGGTTTGCCAGCTGGAAATAGAGATCAATATAATGATTGGCTGAGGTTTTCCACGAAAAATCTTCCTTCATGGCGCGGTGAATTATTTTTTTCCACCTTCCCTGATCGCTGTAATCCTT
>CAYPAG010000013.1:0-23270 GCA_964408645.1 uncultured Pelolinea sp.
CACTCCAGCTGGAAGACCCGCACAGGCAGATTTCCGTAGACTTCCTGAAGCGGGGGATTCAGCAATTCCCAGCGGTCTCCCGGTTATCCGCTTCCGGTAACGGGGAGGGTGCCCGGGAGAAGGAGTAATCCTGGACATTCCCGGACAGTTTTTGGGGGATATACCTGTTTTATCCGGACAAAAAATTTACACGGGGGTATAACGCCCCTCACTCACGCCTTCCGGTGAGGAATTTCCCAATTCCACGGTGTGGAATGAAATCACCGATTCGCTTGCACCTGGTGCAAGCGATTCTAATAATCACTTTAGCTGACGGCACTGGTGCCAACCACCCATTATCCACCTCTGGGGAAGATTTCTATTATTGTCACCCCCTATTTCCTTCGAGGTTACACTTTCTTCAACTAATTCATTGTGAAAATTAGCATTTGGAATGAAAGCATATTTTTGATACGGGGATGTAGTGTGATTCTCGCTCTCTCACAATAAACTGCTATTCCTCTAATGATTATTTAAACTAGTCGTCGATTTTCGTTGACAACATCTCAGATCTCTCCTATCATATAATAATCTCCCCATGTGAGGTAATGATTATGGTTGGAAGAGTCGTCAATCGCTTTCGCATCCTCCTTGCAGAGAAAGCGACAAGGCAGCGACAAAATATTGCCTTAATGGATGTGCAGCGTGAGACTGGTATTGCATGGTCCACACTCAATTCATGGGCAAATAACCAGGTAACCCGATATGATGCACCAGTAATCCAAGCATTATGTGAATATTTTGATTGCCAGGTTGGGGATTTACTGGTTTTTGAAAAAGAAAATCCACTTAGTAAAGCTTGAAATCCGTTCACTCATCAAGAAACAGAAACCATGTCTCTCAACGAAGCAGATACACGCTCACAACTCATTGATCCAAAACTTAACATCGCTGGCTGGACACGAACCCAAGTCACACGAGAACATTATTACCGTCCTGATTGGGAATATACCGCTGGCAGAATTGTTTTACGCGCCGGAAAAGCCGAAAGGCTATCACCGAAACGCGTGGATTATATTCTTCGATATACTGATAGTTTCTCAATCGCCGTCGTAGAAGCAAAAGAAGAGGGAAAACCAGCAATCTCCGGCTTGGAACAGTCAAAATGCTACGCGCGTGATTTGGGAATTGCCTTTGCTTTTACTACATATGGACACGAAATAATTGAATGGGATGCGTTTTCCGACCTGGGACTTTTGGCATTATCAGGATCCAGAAACCGGAAAATTAGAAAAGATTGGCAAACTGCGTAAACATAAATGATCAAAATGATGATGGATTGGAAACGATATCACCCGAATCATCAAAATGAATCATCCTGGATAGAAAAATATGATAATTCCAATGATGATGTAATTACGAATGTAAAGAAAAGTTTTCCCATGCGATATCAATGGTCAAATAACTTATTCAGAGACATTAAAGAAAAAACCTTCATTGTATATCTGTCCAGCCTGGTATTTTCAATGGTTACGTCAGGACAAAATGGATGAATTACTACATGATTATGGGATAAACGCTTTATGAACACTTCCTATCCCCAATGGACAACCAGAATTACCGACATCACAGTGAATGGTGAAGATCAATTAGGAATTGAAAGTGCAGCCCAGAGTTACCAACAAGAAATTTTACCGGGTATTATTACAGTCACTGACCATGCCCGATATTACTCTTTCTATGCATGGATCTTATACCGGTTTATTTTTAACAAGGGATCCAGTAGACTGCTCAAAGATTTCCAGGGGTTGTTTTTCAAACGTCATGAAATGATGTTAATCCTCTCGGCATATCTGCATCATAACCAAGCAACCCCGTTTCCCGGCATCATTGGCAGTGGCATCAACAGCAATAAAGCAAAAAACTTTTGGGGAGACAAAGAATCGGCTTCTCTAGATCAGCACTACTTCAACAACAATATGGGGGGATTTGGACAATATTACCGAACAGCAATGCAAGCCATGGGAATCCTTGAAGATCAAGAAGAATCAAGGCTTGTTTACCGGCTGACTGAACGCGGAAAAAACCTTGCTGAAGCATACCAGGCATCCATCTCCACAACACAATATTTTCAGAACCTGGAGACTGGCATTGTTATTCAAACCCATCGGGCAGAAGCAGAAGAATTTGCCCAGGTTGGTTGCATGTGCCCTGCTGCATTAAGTCGTGGTCAAGATCGGGCTTTATTATTGGATACTTTCTTCCGGTTTCGAGAACCTAACAAGGAGAATAATCCCCATGTGCGCCGACGCAATTCACTTGGTGTGGCACTGGACTTAATCCATCAAGCAAAAGGACAATTTCTTCGGGAATATTTGGGGCCGGCATTATATCTTGAAGAATATACTCCCGGGCTTCGTTATATACCTGCCATGGAATTGATCAATTGGGTAAAACGATGGCGTATGGTTGAGATTCGCCACATCTTCACATTTGGCATCCAATGTATGTGGGCTGCTTTTCTTATCAAGCTATCCTCAGAGCTTGAGATTAGAAAAACGGATTGGGATGTCAGAGCCATGACATGGTTGAATGAGCTTCAATGGGATATTCCGGTTCGATCCCTTATGGAACATTTTTCGGCTGAAGTGGGATTTGGTCGCAGATCAGGTTTGGATGAATACTCCTTATACTTAAAGGCCACTAAAAATCAAATGAATTCCAGTCTCTTGTTTCAGACTGGTGTCCAAATTCTCCTGCAATTGTATGATCGATTTTTACCAGATTACACCAATCATGACCCTATCTGGAATGAACTAGCTGATAGACCACGGGTGCCCATTAACTCCTATTTTAAACATATGGAGTCCCATTTGCAAAAAAATGAATTACTGGTCCATGACTGGGTGGCTTGGATATATCAAGAATATATCTTTGAGCAGCATGAAATGATCGCTTTGGAGAAGTTACGCTACCAAGGATATGATACATTCAAGTTCTACTTTGAGGATGGCGTTTTCCATTGGCCGATTGGCAAAAAAAATTACCGAGAACCAATCCGGTTAGCAGGAAACCGGTTAAATAACTGCATCACGATGTTGACTGACCTTGGGTTAATTCTAGAGAACAATGAGGGATTCCTTGAATTATCCGAAGAAGGAGCTGAGTATCGAGCCAAGGTCTTGAAGGGGTTAAGAGATGTCAATTAACCTCAAAACAGTCATTGAAAACGAAGCAGCCGTTAAGCATGGTGGGTTCTCTGGAGCAGTTTTCTTAACCTATTCCCTCAATCTTGGCTTTTATGAGCAAATCATCGCCCCAGCACTAGAACGGGCCAAATGTTCAAATGTACTAATCATTGCTGATCCCGATGGATACGCAGATGCTTTAGCAACAGGGCGGAAAACTGTAGCATATGCCGGTATGCGATATGTCTGTACAGCACTTCCCCGAAAAAGAAACGGTTTACAACATGCCAAAATCCTTCTGATGGCTGGCAAAAATCGAGGGAGACTACTCATTGGCAGTGGAAATTTAACTCTGCACGGGTACAGCCGGAACTTGGAAGCCTTTTCTCATTTTGAGTATGATGTCAATAATCCAGAGGCCGAATCTCATTTGGCATTCCATTCTGTATGGCACCTCATACAAGAATTATCCAATGACTCGCCCTTTTCTCTAGCCGCTCAGCAACAATTGCGCATGATCTCTGCAGACGCTGATTGGCTTACAGATCCTCCCATACCCTCCAATTCTTTCTGTGTTTGGAATAGTTATAAGGAATCCATTTGGTCCCAATTCTTGGATTGGAGAGAAAAAGCAGGTTTATATGGCTCAACTATCAAAGAATTACAGGTCTTCTCGCCTTATTATGACCAAGATATCGGAATGCTCCGAAAATTTTTTGAGAATCTTTTACCAGACCGGGTGAAAGTTTATATTAGTCAGGATAACACAACATTAAATGCAGCCTATTTGCTTAATCGTTGGGCAAGTGATCTTCAAGGTTTTAATTTTTTTGACATCAGAGAAGTTGGCAAAGAGCAAAATCAACGGCTCCTGCATGCCAAAATAGTTGTCGGAGTTGAGGATTCCGGATCATGGTGTATTGCAGGCAGTGCTAACATGACACGGGCAGCATTTGATAATACCTGGCGAAATGGTTCCAATCTAGAATTGGTCACCTTTCGGTGGTCGCCAAACCCGGCGGCATTTCATTATTTGGATGATGATACTCTTTCAATTCTCCCAATTACGCTGGATTCCATCTCTCCATCCTTAACATCTGATTTTTCAGACGAACCCAGAAAAATAACACAAGATACGGTTTTAATTACCGAGCTGACATTAACCAATAAAATACTATCTGGCAAGCTCAACCGGTGGCCAATTACTCAGAATCAGGAAGCTGAGTTGGTATTCACGCGGTCGGGAGAAACTTTCCCATTAATAATTGAGCAAGATCTTTCCTTTAAAATTCCGTACACCAACAAAATTCAGGTAAGCGAATCGGCATTTATCCGAGGGAATGGATGTGAGTCACTTGCCAGGTGGATTGATATTCCAGAAAGCCTGAATGAGCATGGTACGCACGTAAATCATAACCGAATTCAGGATAAGTTGGATACCGTCAATGGGGCAGAAGATTTATTCCATGAATTATTGGATTTCTTGTTGGAACGCGTGGCTCCAAATCCATCAGCTCCCCAATATTTTCACCGTTCCACCCACCAATCAGGAAATAACAGCAATCGTGATGATGAATCGGTGAATACTGTTGATGCACCCGATGCTGAGCAATTTGTTGTGCCAGAACGTGATGCATCCGGTGCACTCCAAATTGGGAAATATACTCGCGCCCCATATGATCAAAATATTTATAGTCTGCGTAATTTATTGTCTATTGTCCTCCTAAAACTTACAATGCCGTCTGCTCTCTCAACAGAGAAAAATGAGGAAGAGGGTAACAATGAAGATGAATCCAATCAACATGATGCTGAAGAACCTCAAGCAAATGCCCGACAACGGTTATGTAGTTATCTAGTCGATTATTGTCGGAAATATTCCAGACGAATTTGCCAGAAAGAGTTCATAGAAAAAATCACTCCTGGCATATTAATAGACAACCAAATAACTCTGGCTCGGCTATTGCTTGAATTTAACAGCCATGTTATCGAGTTTACTCCCGAAGATTTCTTGCACTGCTACTTGCACATATGGGTACCATTATTATCTCCAATCATGATCGGTATCGAAGGAATATCATGCAGGAACCTCTTTAGAGAAAATGGTATGGGGGATGAATTCAAGAAAGCATGGCAGCAATCAGATGTATCGTCTTTCTTGGTTGTGATGACTAGTGCTGCTTTTGGACAACCCCCTTCGTGGCAATCCGGATTGTACAATCCAATCCTTGTATCAAGATTCTTAGCCTTGAAAAAAATAATCATTAAATTTGATCAAGAGTTAGGAATTGATTTGCAAGCGTTAACAGAGCCGAAAAATATTGGGATGGGAAGAATCCTGTGGGAGGAAAGCATTCGGATTTTTCACAAAATTGTATCCTATCTTCCGCCAGCAAAAGAGCGATTATTACCCATATTGAATTGGATTGAGAACCAAAACAATCAAGTTCGATCCCAAGAACTCATGGCGCAAATCCACCAATCAGATCTTATTGGGGAATTCACCGAATATCAAAACCATCCACTTCGCATATTTGGTGTAATTACTGAACCAGATGATGAAGGGCATGTATACTGTCCGCATTGTGGAGGTGCGCTGCGGAGGAACACAATTTCTGAAATCAATAAAGGTAAGCTTGTACTTTGTAGCATCAATGCAGATGCCTGGTTGTATAAGTCCGAAAAAATTCCTAATCGAATTCTATAGGTGGCAGTCAACACCTTTACTATCTGCAGAAATACATCCTTCGTTGGTGTGAAATTTTCCTGTTGATGAAATGAACATCCCTTCCAGCCCGTGGTCGGTGCCCGGCACAAGCACGGCGTACACGCGAATACCTTTCAAGATTTGCCAACCCGCCTAAAGGTTTGCTCTTTCCTTCAAGCCATCGGAATATGGATTGAAACGGGATGTGCTTGCACCAGGTGCAAGCATATTCCAACAAGAATTTTTTAAGATCATCCCCCCGGTGCCAGAGATCCGTTTTTTCAGGCTCGCGGGCAGCCAGGGTGCCAGAGAGGAATGAATGATTATGGAAATTCAGAACAGTGTTTGGGAAACACCTGTCTGGCGGGGACAATTCTTTGCACAGCGATCTGTGCGCTTGATATTCACCGTATGATGTTTTTTTCTTCCACATCGTGAAAGAATAAATGTCACGATCGGATCGAACTATGTCCGCATAAAAATACGGGCATCCACAGCACAACATCCTTCTCCTTGCGGAAATATCTTGACCGGGTTCAGGTCCACTTCCGCAATCTCGGGAAAATCAATCAGGAGTTGGGATAACCTGACCAAAACATTCACCACAGAGTCAATATCTGCTGGGGGCTGTCCACGGAATCCCTTCAACATTTTATTTGATTTCAATTCCTCAATCATCTCCCTGGCATCCAATTCTGTAATCGGTGCAAGACGGAATGATACATCATGCAGTAATTCCACCATCACCCCACCTAATCCGACCATGATGACTGGCCCAAATTGTGCGTCCACATTGGCACCAATAATCACTTCGACACCCTTTGTAACCATTTTTTGGATAGTTACTCCCAAAATCTCCGCTTCCGGTCGGGAAGCATGAGCGGACTCGATGATTCGGTGGAAGGCTGATATTACCTCATCATCATTTTTGATATTCACAGCCACACCACCAACGTCCGATTTATGCGATATCTGGGGTGAATTTACCTTCAGAACAACCGGATACCCGGTCTTTCTGGCAATCGCAATTGCCTCATCAGGGGTTCCAGCAGGGATCAATCCCTCCACAGGAATTCCATAACTTTGGAGAACCTTGAAGGCATCCTCACCCAGATCATTTTTGTGAACGGATTTTGCAGAAAAAAGAATGGCTTCAACTTTCGCTCGATCCACATCAAAGGATGGGGGATCAACTTCATTCCTGCCGGCGCGCAGCCAATAGGTTCTTGAAACTACCAGTGCCTCAACCGCTTCTTCAGAACGATCAAAAACAGGATAATCCACCTGGAGGCGGAGATCATCGATGGACATGAGAATGGGGGCATAACAAATAGCTACCGGCTTGTTGTACTTATTTCCCAATGCGCCTGCCTGGTTGGTTGCTTCAATCAAGGAAGCCCCCACCGCTCTATGATTTGGGTCGCCCACCAGGTGAAACACGATCCCGTCAAATTCGTCAGATGCCAATAAACCTTCCAGGCATGCCAAGGCCAAGTCGTAATCAAATGCATCTCCCAAATCAAGCGGATTCCGCCGCGCAATTGCCCGGACTTCCAACCGTGACTCGATCAATTGAATGATTTTCTCGGGTAATGCAGGCAAATCCAAACCATACTTGTAGCAAAAATCTGCTGCGGTAACACCTGCCCCACCGGAAATACCTACGACAGCAACATGGTTCCCCCGCATGGGCGGTAGTGCCATTGCTTTGGTATAGGAAATCAACTGATATGAGTCGCTCGCCCGGATGATGTTCGCTTGACGGCAGGCAGCATCAACAATCCGGTCGTCGCTTGCCAAAGCAGCAGTGTGCGATTTTGCTGCCGGGTTGCCGCCCGGAACAATATTCGCTTTATACATGACAATGGGCTTCCTACTCCGGGAGGCAACCGAAAACAAACCCCGTCCATCGGAAATTCCTTCCAAGTACATGGACACCGATTTAATGGTTTCATCCTCCTCGACAAAATACCGCAGGAGATCCACCTCATTGGTCAAAAGCTTGTTTCCCATACTGACACATTTATTGATGCCAATTTTATGTAGGGAAAAAAGAACCTGAGTCTCTACTGCCACAGATCCACTTTGGGCAATTACACCAATAGGGCCGTTCAGGAGTGTCTGGGTGGTCATTGGATGGAACTCAGCGATCAAGCCGTTTTCTGTATTTATCACTCCCACACAATTGGGACCAATCAGTTTCATCCCATATCGTTCTGCAATCTCAACAAGTTGTTGGTCCAGGTATTTGAATTCCTCAGAAGTCTCCGAAAAACCACCCGCTAGCACTTCCACCCACGGGATTCCCAATTTTCCACATTCTTCCATGGCACCTGGGACTGCTTTTGCTGTGATCATGATGATTGCAAAATCGATGGGTACCGGCACATCAAAGATCGATTTGAATATTTCCTGTCCATCAATTTCTCCACCCCGCCGATGAACTGGGTAAATAGCTCCCTGATATCCATGATGTTTCATGTTCCGGAAGATTCGAGCACCCAGATTACCTTTTTCATCCGCAACACCAATAATTGCTACACTTTTCGCGTAAAACATCTTGTCCATTGGAAACTCCCGTGGTTAGCTATTAATGTGGTTAGCTATTAATAATGTATAGGTTGTCCGATCAAGTTGTGGGCTGCTTCCATGATGGCTTCCGGCAGGGTTGGATGGGCATGGATGGTATGAGCAACTTCTTCAACCGTGGTTTCTAACTGCATACCAAGGGCAACTTCCGCAATCAGATCCGTTACATCCGGTCCAATCATTTGGGCGCCAAGAAGTTCATCTGTTTTTGCATCTCCAATCAGTTTCACAAACCCTTCAACCTCGCCAATTGCCTTCGCCTTTCCAAGTGCCCGGAAGGGGAATCTGCCCACTTTGACAGAACGTCCGGCTTCCTCCGCCTCTTTTTGTGTCATTCCCACGCTGGCAACCTCGGGAATGGTCCAAACTGTCCGGGGAACCACCCGGTAATCCATTCTGGTTGGTATCCCCATTATATTTTCTGCTGCAACCAGACCCTGCTTTGACGCAACATGCGCCAGCATCCACCCTCCGACCACATCGCCGATTGCATAGACTCCTGGAATATTCGTCTGCATCCGGGAATTCACAAGAATTTGACGCTTGTTCAATTGGACACCAATCGTCTCCAATCCAATATTCTCCGTGTTAAGGGACCGCCCCGCTGCAACCAGGGTCACGTCGGTTTGAATCACCCTGCCGCTCGATAGCTCCAATTCAAGGCAGTCAGATTTTTGAGAAGCACTGATCACTTTCATGCCGGTGAGAATTTCCAGCCCCTGCTTAACCAGTTCTTTCTCCAGGAGACCAGCAACTTCATCATCCTCTGCAGGGAGGATCTGGGGCAACATTTCGATCACAATTACCTTGGAACCCAGGGTATGATAGATGGTTGCCAGCTCAAGACCGACTGCTCCGGCACCGATCACAACCAACCTGCCAGGGATCTCCGTTAACTTCAATGCTTCCGTACTATCAAAAATGTTGGGAGAATCTGTTGGTAGAATGGGCAACCTGGCGGGTTCCGATCCAGTTGCAACGAGGATAGTCCGCGTTTCAATAATTTCACGGGTTCCATCAGCATGAATTGCTTCCACCTGTCCGGGACCGAGAATCCTACCGGTTCCTTTGACAATGCGGATATCTGCCCGTTTCAATAAACTTTCCACGCCACGAACGAGCTGGCCAACAATCTTATCTTTACGGGAAATCATACCAGCAAGATTAGGGGAAGCAGCTCCCGCATTCACTCCAAATTGACTCGCATTCCTGCAAGCATTCAATACTTTTGCTGATGTATAGAGGGACTTGGTGGGGATACAACCCCGGTTCAGGCAAGTGCCACCCACGGTATCTCTTTCAATCAAGACCACCCTGCCATTTAATTGGGCAACCCGTAAAGCAGCCACGTATCCACCAGGGCCACCACCGATAACAACGACGTCCACCTGTTGATCTGTCATGATTAATCCTCACCGGGTATGATTTTCACTCGAATTGGCATGTCGAATGAATAATCCGTTTGATGCCGCCAAGTTCATAGTCGTCTGGACATCCACTACATATGGACCTTCATCTGAAAAACGGATCAACACCCGATCATCTTGTCTTACTTCCACTTCACGTTCACCATCCAAGGCAAGCACAGAAGGTTTTTGATGTACTTCAATGGAGTCTGCCAACTTCATTTTTTGGTAACTGGTAATGGAAATTCGATCCAAACGACCTGGAGCAATGGGAGCAATAACCTGCAGATCGGAATCCCCCAGTTCCACGTACATCCCCTCCCGGGAATTAAAATCGATTCCGCTCAAAGATCCTGCCACCGAAGAGAGCCCGATATGCCCAGCTTCGGTCCTGGTAAGGAAGATGGAGCGCACCTTGGACATATCCCACACTGCCCTGGATCCGATGAACCGATCATCATAAACAGCAACATCAACAAGGGCAATATCTGCCAACTGGTTATTGAGGATAATTTCAAAACGGTTCTGTCGCTGACAGGTAACCGAATTCGGCAGGGATTGGTTGGCAACAATCGCTGCAGCCAGACCAGCGATGGTCCCTTCAACCATCAAGGGAAACACGTTATTTGTTCCCGTGGAAATTGGCATTAAAGGCGTGAGAATATTGGACTTGGCAACCGCCCGATTGGTGCCGTCTCCGCCCAGCGTTACAATACAGCCCACACCTTTTTCGGCCATTAATGCAGCTGCAATCGTGGTGTCGGTCTGGTCACCGTGATATTTCATTTCCAGCGTAGAGATGCTCATTGTCAAGTGCAATCCATCTACGGCTTTGAGACCAATCCCAAAATAATCCGGCATGAAGATCGCTTCTTCGATATCCATTGCCTGCAGACTCAGGAGTACTCGCCGGACTATATTCACTTTTTCCAGGTTGGTGAAAACAGACCCTTGGGCAATTAACCGGCGAATATCTTTACCGGATGCAGGATTGGCAATAATCCCGACTTTCGCCATCATTACACCAACAACAGATATGGATTTTGTAGAATGTGCACCACTTCTGCCACAAATTGCATTGCAGGGGCTCCATCCAGAACCCGGTGATCATAACTGAGGCTCAGTCCCATCATCCATCGGGCAACAATTTCACCATTGTACACAGCTGGCTTCTCTTGAATTCTACCGATACTGAGAATTCCTACTTCTGGTTCATTAATAATTGGGGTTCCGTAATCCACACCATACATTCCCGCATTGGTAATTGTGAAAGTACCACTGGTTGCGTCGTCCACGGTCAGTTTTCCTTGGCGGGCAGCTTCCACCAACCGGGAAGATTCTGCCCCAATCTCCCGCAAAGATAGGCGATCAGCATTCCGAATCACGGGAACAATTAACCCTGCATTTTCCAATGAAGTTGCTACACCAATGTGAATCTCCTTCAGCAAATGAATTTCCTCACCAACCAACCGTGCATTCAGGATGGGAAATTCTTTTAAAGCAAGAGCAACTGCCTTGACAAAAATATCGGTATAGGTGACCTTGAATTTCTCTTTCAATTGATTCCGCAACCGAACAGTTTCTGTTACATCTGCCTCAGTCATCCCGGTATTCTGAGCAAGGGCTTGTAAACTGTGGACCAGCTTGTCTCCAATGGAACGGCGCATCCCCCGGTAGGGAATCACCTGGGATTCCGATGATTGGACAACTGCTTGCACTCTGGCATCTATGTGATGTTGGACATCTTCCTGGGTAATCTTGCCGTGCGGACCTGTTCCCGTTACCTTTTCCAAGTCAACTTGATTCAACTCAGCAACCTTCCGTGCAACCGGTGTGGCAGCAACTGTGGTGGTTTTGCTTTCCACTTCTTCAGGTTGAGGGGCAGATTCGTGAGTAGACAGGAACTGCAGAATATCCTGATCGGTGATCCTCCCATTGGGTCCGGTCCCGGTAACCTGTGCCAGATCCACCCCTTTTTCCTTTGCCAGGCGGCGCGTGGCAGGGGAAACAATTACAGGAACATCCTGCCGGCTTCCTGAGATGGCTGCTTTTTGCTGTGCTTCTTCAACTGGAGCTTTGGGAGCTTCTTCAATTCTCAGTTCCTCTTTCTCGCCCACCAATGTCAACGTGGCTACCGGCTTTCCGACTTCAATCCTCTCCCCCGGTTTTGCTATATGATGCAGAGTCCCATCGGCCGGTGCCAGCACATCAAATGAAATTTTTTCACTTTCCACAGTTGCCACGGCATCATCTTTATTGACGTGTGCTCCATCCGGCTTCAACCATTCTGTAAATAATCCTTCAAACATCGCCATACCAGCTTTTGGCATTAAGATCGGGATTGGCATTTTATCTCCTTTTTCATTCCTGCCTATTCATACAAGCAGGGTATTCGTTTAATGATTTTCTTTTCAAGAAATAACAGGAAATCAGTACAGACGTGGCGGCTGACTTCCTGTTATTCCGGTAAATACTTATGATCCGACTACACTGCCAGAACTTCTCGGATCCCTTGGGCAATCGTTGTTGCTGATGGCAGTGCGGCAAATTCCAGGGTTGCAGACCCAGGAGTGGGAACTGGCAATCCACATACCCGCTTCACTGGTGCCTGCAGGTGGAAAAACGCCTGCTCCATAATCAGCATTCCAATTTCAGAAGCCACACTACAAGCTGGCCACTCCTCATCAACAACCACAACCCGACCGGTCTTCCGAACGGATTTCACGATTGTTTCCATATCAAGGGGTTCAATCGTACGCGGATCAATAACCTCCACGCTGACACCTTCCTTGGCAAGTTCTTCAGCAGCTTGTAGTGCAAACATACATTGAGCACCAATTCCGACAACAGTTACATCCGTCCCTTCCCGCAGGACAGAAGCCACGCCAAACGGAATGGTGTATTCTTCCAAGGGAACAGGTCCCTTTGATATATACATTGTCATATGCATTAAATAAATGACGGGGTTGTTATCCCGGATCGCTGTTTTCATCAATCCCTTGGCATCGTAAGGATTATTTGGAACAACAACTTTCAGTCCTGGAATGTGCTTATAGAAAGCCAGGGTGGGAGAAGAGTGGTCCGAACCTTGGTGGGCATATCCACCGTACTGAGCCTGGTACACAATGGGTAGTTTCATTCCACCAGCCCGATTGTGAACCCAGCCCCAGATCGCTGCCTGCCTGAGTTCTCCCATCGACAAGTAAAAGAAATCGTTGAACATCAGTGTGGCAATTGGACGTAGTCCTCCCAAAGCAGCTCCAATAGCGGAACCAGTAATTGTTGGTTCGCAAATGGGAGTATCCATGATCCTGTCTGCACCAAAGAGATCTTTCAATCCGGCGGTCAAGGGGAACAAGCCATCCGAAATTCCCTCACCCCAAAACACAATGCTGGGATCACGGGCCATTTCCTCTGAGATTGCTTCCCGGAGAGCATCTCCATAGGAAATTTCAAGGGGTCTTTCTTTCTTTTCCCCTTTTCGTAAAGCTTCTGCTTGTTTGCGAAGCATATCCATTTGTTCTTCGTGCGTATCTGTAGCCATTCTGCAGCTCCCTTTCTGTTGTTGTTTGAATTAATCAACAAATATGCCTTCAAGCAGCGTGGCAGGATCAGGAAGGGGACTTTCATCCGCCCATTTCTCTGCTGCCGTCATTTCCTGTTTTGCTTCTGCTTCCATCTTGACAACCAGTTCCGGCGTCAGGATCCCCTGGGCAAGCAGTTTCTCCCGGTACAGGACAATGGGATCCCGCTTTCGCATTTCTTCCATAACCTCAGGAGGACGGAACTCTGGAAGCCCTTCCGCATGTGGTCTGAAACGAAGGGTCTTGCACTCCAGCAAAGATGGCCCATCACCACGGCGAGCTCGATCCACGGCTTCCGATGCTGCTTCATACACTGCGATGACATCCTGACCATCCACAGTAATCCCAGGCATTGCGTAGGTGGCTGCCATATCAGATACATTTTGAATTGGCCAGTTATCGTGCGAGCTTGTATAAACTGCAATTCCATTGTTTTGGCAGACAAAAACCACTGGCAACTTCCAGTTGGATGCCATTAACATCGATTCATGGGCAGTGCCACGTGTCAGGGTCCCGTCTCCAAAAACCGCCATGACAACTTTGTCTGCTTTCAATCGTTTGGATGCCAAACCAAGCCCCAATGCAAGCGGAAAGATTGCGCCAAGCATACCGCCAAGCCCATGAATCCCTATTTTCGGGTCAGCAACGTGATAACCGCTTCTTCCTCCACAACAGCCGGTTGCACGTCCACGATATTCAGCAATGAATGTTTTCGGATCTACACCTTTAGCAAGGATTTCCCCCGGATATCGGCCTGAAATTAAGTGATAATCATCCTGACGCAGGCAGGATACTGCTCCCACTGATGTGGCTTCCATCCCCATGCTGGAGTGATAGAAGAAATCCAGTTTTCCTGCATACACCAGGCTGATCATGATTTCATCAAGTGCTCTTGTCCGAACCATTGTACGGTACAGATTTAATAGAACTTCATTTGTCAGTGACATAACCGATCTCCTTTCAAAATATGGGTGGGATGACAGATTGGATACAATCCACCAAGTATGAGTTGTATCCCGCGAACAAGGAACCAGTTGTTAAGAGGTCAAAAAAGACCATGAGGAATTACTCTTGGATAAATCCAAGTTGAATATGGAAACACTGCCGCAGAGAATATGGTTATTCTCTACAAATGATTATGACTTTCCCCCTATCAGATTCCAATAAGCATTAACCCTAATTGCCGGTGGATTTTTGCCTAATTACCACCATCGATGAACCAAATTGGGTAAAAGATAAAAGTCCGGCATCGATTAGCGATCAGGAGAGATGAGTCCTTTACGAATCGCGTACCGGGTGAGATCCGCAACCCCATGGATTCCCAGTTTTTCCATCAATCGGGAGCGATGCACTTCCACAGTTTTTACTGTCAGACATAATAAATCACTGATCTCCCGATTGGATTTTCCTTCGGCAATCAAATGCAAGACTTCCCGCTCGCGATCTGTCAGGGTTTCATATGGATCAATCTGGCTTTCAGATATGCTCTGCCGGCGAAATTCATCAATCACTAACCCGGATACGGAAGGACTCAGGAAAGATCCGCCCTGGTACACGGACCGAATGGCAAAAATCAATTCTTCCACTACTGCTTCTTTAATCAAGTAACCCGCCACGCCAACCCGTAAAGACTGGAAAATATACTCTTCATTTGTGTACATAGAAAGGATGATAATTTTCGTCTGTGGGGATGCCTTCAGGATCTGCCGGGAAGCTTCCAATCCATTCAGTTGGGGCATCGTGATATCCATCAGGACAATATCAGGATGGAGCCGCGTTGCCTGATCCACCGCATCCCGACCGTTGATTGCTTCTCCAATTACCTCAATATCTTCTTCCGCGTCCAACAGAGATCGGATTCCTTTCCGGACAAGTGTATGATCATCAGCCAATAAAATCCTGATTTTATTCATTCAATACTCCAGGGACTAGAATTATCTCAATCATAACCGAATTCGTTTTATTCGCGCTTCTCATCATCGCTATCAGAATATTTATGAATTGGAATTTCCACCCGCACCAATGTTCCACCTCCTGGGCGTGTTCGGATCAGGAATTGCCCGCCAATCGACTGAACCCGCTCACGCATTCCAATAATTCCCAAACCCTTCCGATTTGCTTCTGGATGTTGAGAAGAGTGATTTTCAAATCCCAAACCATTATCTTCAATTGAAGCAACGATAGAGAACGCATCCTGTTCCAGGATAACGCGAACTCGGGTCGCTTGGGCATATTTTGTGATGTTCGTCAATGCTTCCTGTACAACCCGGTAAATAACCGTTTCAATATGAGGGGGAAGGGACTCATCCATCCCACGGATGACAAGTTCTGTCTCCATATTCATGCGCTTGGTGAATCGTTTGAATAGCCAACGTATCGTTGGCAGCAATCCCAGATCGTCCAACATGGGAGGTCTCAATTCCAAAGACAAATCCCGAACCTGCCGCAACATCGAATCAACCATGGAACGGGATTCAAGTATCTTTTCCTGAGTGGCCGGAGATATATCTTCTCCCAAATCATTTTCAATTGAGTCGATATTGATTCTCATCGCCGTCAGGATTTGTCCCATTTCATCATGCAATTCCTGGGAAATGCGCTTGCGTTCCGCCTCCAGGCCAATCAATGCTTGTGAGGATAAACGCTCTAATTCATCTGAACGTACCCTCACCTCCCGGGACAAGCGATTGTTCTCAATAGCATTGGCAATCGCATCCCCCACTGACTTGATGAGTGACAAATCATCCGCGGTGAACCCACCCTTTTCTTCACGATAGATATTCATAATTCCTACCAGACGATCCTTGACAGTCAATGGGATTGTAACTAGGGAATTCCAATTGGTAACCCTCAAAGATTCCGGTATTTCAATCGGATACTGGCTGATGTCAAACTCTAAAAAAGGCTGATCTGAATGCACTACCATCGATTGAAATTCATCCATATGCTCCCATGCCAGGATATCATTCATCAGCTGATCAGAAAGACCGGGATGCACAAGAACCGTAAATATATTCCTGGGTTCGTCATACAAGTAAATATTCCCCCCATCAGCATGCAGTTGGGTCATCAGAATTGTAATGGCACTTTCCAACCCTTCAGTAAAGGAAACGGACCCATTAATTACTGCATTCACCGAATTCAGTGCTTCCAAATGGGCGACCCGTCGATTCAACCGCTCACGAGCTTCCATCAAGTCAGTGACATCGATGTGGGTTAAAACAACATTGCGAATTGAGTGGTTTTCATCAAAAACCGGATATAAAACAATTTTAAACCAACGCCCTCTGGGAACCGTCTGCCAATCATCCCAAGTGGCAGGAGGAACGGTGACTACTTCTCCGTTAAAGGCCCGTTCGGTATACTCCAAAAGTCCCAACCGTCGGCCGACTTCATCTTTTCTGGCATTATAGTTCTTAAAATCATCCAAGGTGACATTCCAGATTTGATGATAAATCTGGTTAATTCCTATTATTTTTCCTTCCATATTCATGATTTGAAATGTAAGGGGACATTGATCAATGATTGCACGATGCCATTCGGCATTTTCTGAAATTTCCTGAAATTTCTGTTTCCGATCTGTGATATCCACAACAAGGGTTTGATACAGCCCACCATTTTCAGACGAACTTAACCAGGTATGAAGCTCCACCCAGATCGCCTTACCATCACAATCCAAAAATTGGGTTTCAAATCCAGATATTCCACCCAGAGTATTAATGCTATCCTGCCATTGATCATAATCAGCCGTTGAGACAAAAAAATCCCGCAAACTGGATTGGGTCAAGGAACGAGCCTCTGTCTGTCCAATAAATTCAAGAAATCCAACACTGACTTGTTGAATCGTCCCTTCCAAATCTGTGAAGACAAATGCCATTGAACGATTTTCAAGGAGTTGAGTGTTATCAATTAAAGCCATCTTCTTATCCTCACTCATCTGGAAATAATTACTGTTTGAAGTCAGTGAAACTGAACATCTATCATACTCTTCTTTTTATACCATTATCAAAGGAATGTTTCTACATATCAAAAATAATTGAATATCCTGCGGATAAAGAATAGGGTTAATTTTAGTGTTCATTGGGGTTTCTCCAATATCCATGCGGCTTTGTTTATCGATAATAGAAAAAGCAATTGGTCTAACTCCATTTAACTTTCAATTGCATATCTTCTCAATCCTGGTCCGGATTCTGTTTTCAAATCCCATGAACCAGGAATCCAATTTTTTCAACAGGAGGTACAAAAAATGACAGGAATGATGAAAGCGGCTGTTTATCGGGGAAAGCAAAACTTGGTCATCGAAAATGTTCCCATCCCCGAAATAGGTCCAAATGACGTGCTTGCAAAAGTCATTGCCACAGCAATCTGTGGATCGGATTTGCATAGTTACCGGGCAGGTTTCTTTGTCCGCGAAGGTCAAATCTTGGGACACGAATACGCCGCCCGGGCAGTTGCTGTTGGCAAGGATGTGCAAGGTATCAAGGAAGGTGACCGGGTATGGGGAATGCATGCAGCGGTATGCGGCACCTGTTATTACTGCACACATCAATTATGGCAATACTGCCCCAGTGTGTACGATTACCTGACGGGTTATGGAAAGTCTGGTGGTTATGCTGAATATGTGAGTGTCCGACAAGCATCCCTGGGCACCACCATTTTCAAGTTCCCCGATGAAATCAGTGATGAATGCACAGCTGTTTTAGAGCCAATCAGTTTTGTTACCGCAGTAATAGATGAGATCATTAAGCCTGGTGAAAAAGTGGTCGTCCTGGGAGCAGGATTGATTGGAAACATCTGTACTCAACTCTGCAAACTTGCTGGGGCGGAATGTGTCGTTACCACGGATATTTCCCCACTCAGGCTGAAACTAGCCAAGGAACTTGGTGCGGATTACGTCATCAATGCCCGGGAAGAAAATGACGTGAAACGAATTCATGAAATCTATGGAACCGTGGAGAGTCAGTATATGGCGCTCCAAGGTCTGGCAGATATCACGATTGATTGCTCAGGTGCACCGGGGGCTTTCCAAACAGCCCTGGAGATTACGCGCGCTGGTGGAAAAATTGCCCTGCTTGCGCCAACCGAACACGGAGGTCCTGTCGATGTGACCCGGATTGTGGTTCAAAAACCATTTATTTCTTCACCCGCCAGTGTTGCTCCACAAAAGGCAATTGACCTGATGGCATCCGGTCAATTAAAGGTTCAGCCTTTGATCACCCATAAATTCCCCCTGGATGAGATCAACGCGGCATTTGAAATGCAAATGCGTCCAACCGAATCTCTCAAAGTTTTGGTGGTTCCGTAAAGGTTCCAGTCCTTTCGATATCCAAGAAGCGTATCTCATTCCTTTTGATTTGGAGGTAACAGGATGACTGCAGAAGAAACAAGCAAGAAAATCGGTCGGTATCGGTATATTGTCCTTGGGCTTCTATTTATTGTTGGTGCCCTTGCATGTAATAATGCAACCAAGGCATCCACCTTGGTGTCGTTTTGGGGAGCCGGTTTAAGTCTGGGAACGGTTGAAATTGGGCGAATCAATGCAGCATATATGCTTGGATTCCTGCCCATGGTTCTCCTTGGAGGACCATTTGCGGATTGGTTTGGATCCAAGAAAACTCTCCTGATCTGCCTGGGAGGGTTAGTTATTTCCGGTTTATTAATCGCCACAGCTAAAGATTATGCCCAGATGTACATCTATAACGTCATCGCTGGGGTATTCTATGGATTATTAACACCGGCTGCTGCAAAATTGATTTCGCAGTGGTTCCCAGCCAAGGAGGTGGGAGGCGCGACTTCGATATTTTTCAGTGGATTGATTGCATCAGGGGTGCTACTCAATCCCATCGTCCTAATGTTGTCCAGTAGAGTTAGCTGGCAGGCAGGCTACAACATCATTGCACTGGCTGGTATTCCGGTACTCATCGCCATGCTATTTATCTTCAAGGATATCCCCGAACAAAGCAAAGCTGTCAAACCAGAGGAGTTGGAATACATTACCAGCGCCCGATTGCCAGCGGGGGGCAAGGCAAACTGGAAGGAACTGCAGAAAGTCATCACAAAACCCAGTGTGTTGATCATTCTCATCGCTGTAGCAGTCGGGGCAGCTTCAACCTTCCTGGTCTCGTGGGTCTGGTATGGAACCATGGGGATATTAGGGATTAATGTTGACACCGTGGCTGCGGTTACACCCATACTGCTCGGGCTTGGCGCTGCTTATGGCTTTTTCCATGGCAAGGTAATTACCGGTGTATTCAAAGGAAACCTTCGACTGGTGATGTCATTTGGAGGAATCCTGGGGGTGGTTGCCTTGGCTCTTGCAGCCCTGGTCCCCATGAACTGGATTGTGTGGGCGTTTCTTATTTTAGCAATTGGGTTAACCCTGAATTCCTTCCTGATCGGGACATCCAATGCCTATTTCTCTGTACTGCTGGGACCAAAGTACATCGGTTCTGTGATGGGATTGCTGACTCTGGTACAGCAGTTCTTCGGTTGGTTTATTTCCCAGGAAAGTGGGAAATGGGTCAATGGTTCTGCAGAGGGATTAGCTCAGTTAACTCCAATTTATCTTGTCAGCGCCGGGTTATGTCTGGTTGCAGCCATCCTGCCCTGGCTTGCGAAAGGGGTCAATGTCCTGAAACCAACAACTCCGCCAGCCTCTGAGTAAAAGGTAACAATATCAACCCTTAAGCCTGTATCTGGTGTAAAGAACAGACTCACAGAAATCGATTGGTTATCCTATCCAAATATCCAATACATTTTTCAAGGAGAAGATGTTATGAATACCTCAATGTGGGGTGAAATTTTCAAGAAAAAACAATTCCGCTACAGCATCCTACTCATGATGTTTTATGCAGGATTTGTTTTGGCCATGGACAGCGGCAAGGTTACCTCTCTGGCAGCATTCTGGTCGGAAGCATTGAAAATGCAGCCGGAACAGGTCAGCCAGATTATGGCATCCACCAACATTGGGATGATCCCGATGTTGTTTCTTGGAGGTGTGCTGGCAGACTGGCTGGGGGGCAAGAAGGTTGTATTCTGGTCGGTCCTGCTTGGCTCCATAATCTCGGGTTTTATGGCTCTTGTGAAAACCTATGACGAGATGTATTTTCGAAATGTACTCTTTGGATTGTGCTACGGTGCAGTAACACCAGGAGCCATGCGGTTAATCGCACAATGGTTCCCGGCAAAGGATGTGACCGGTGCTGCTGCTGTGTATTATGGTGGCATGCTTGCTAGTGGTTTGCTTGGTACACCGGTTGCCATATTCATTGCCAACCACTTTGGATGGCAATTTGCATTCATGTTCGTTGCTGCAGTCGGAATCCCCTGTGCCATCTGGATCCTTTTCGGAGCTACTGAACGACCGGAAAACAAAAAGGGAATTACCGAGGGAGAACTTAAATATATCCAAGAGGGCAGAACTGTCGCTGAAAAAATACCCTTTAAAGAGATTCTAAAAGCCTTATCGAACAAAAACGTCCTGATAATTGCCTTATGTGCAGCCATTGGTACAGCTCCCACCTTTTTATTTGCCTGGGTTTATTACGGAACAATGGTTTATGCAGGTGTGAATCCCGATGTTGCCGGTGTTGTTCTACCCCTGGCACTTGGTGCATCAGCGGTCTACGGGATATTCCATGGAGATGTCGTTGTTAAAATCTTCAAAGGAAACCTGCGTTTGTTGATGGCGTTTGGTGGGTTATTGGCAGCAGCCTTCACTCTTCTTGCCGCTTTCTGGACATCAGCACCTTGGTGGCTGTGGGCTTTCTTTATTCTTTTCTTTGGCGCTTTGACCAATTCCTTCCTAAATTCCGTTGCGCCTTCGTATTACGTAGGTGCTGTCGGTCCAAAGGTGGTTGGATCCCTGGTTGGTGTCAATTCAATCATCCAAACAACAATTGGATGGTTCCTGACCAATTACAGCGGTCAGTGGCTAAACACTGAAGCAACCGGTCTGGCTGTTGTGAAACCCGTATACATTATTGCGGCTTGTGTCTACCTGATTCCTGTAGTGCTGGTCTGGTTTGCCAAGGATGTGAATGTATTGAAACTTTCTCAGGCAGCTGGCGAAGCAGAGGCAGCTACTCCGGCAGTTCCATCACACTAATTGACAATTACCCGATCGATTCCCCCTCCCCGATTTGCTGAACAAAAGCGCATTGGAGAGGGGGATTTTTCTACTTTGGTTTTGATGATGTGAAACAGGAGATAACCATGTCAGATTATTCCATCTGGATGTTGGAGTATGCTCAAATCCCAAACCATCACTTATCCAGCATCCTTTACGGACAGCATAATCAGGGTACCCGTCCGATCACACTGACCATCCTGGTCATTAAGGGGAAAGGACACATTGCACTGGTGGATATTGGCTTTAATAACCAAGGGTATGCACATGAACTGGCAGAGGAATTCGGAATCACCAACTGGCATTCTCCTCAGGAAACCCTTGCAAGGATTGGATTATCCCCTGAGGAGGTTGATACCGTATTTATTACCCATGCCCATTTCGACCACATGGGAAATCTGGATACATTTCCCAATGCTCAATTTTTTGTTCAACAGAAAGAAATCCTTGATTCCAACTGGGTGCTTTCCTTACCTGAAAAATACAACTTTTTAAAATCAGCAATCAATCCACAGGACATTCAAACTGCCATCAACTTGAATGCTGATGGGCGTATGTCATTTGTCAACGGACATAGAAAAAACGTCCTTCCAGGAATCAGCCTTGCGCCAGCATATAACAGTCATTCGTACGGAAGCCAAATGGTTATCATTGAAACCACAGGTTCTGATGGTCATCTGGAAAAATTTGTTGTTGCTGGAGATAATTGTTACTCCTATGAAAATTTATATGGCATTAACCAATCCGGGGTATATCAACCTGTTGGGTTTGGTGTAGGCAGCCAGGTAAATATGATCCAAGCGATCGATCAAATGATGGAAATTACAAACCATGATTACAAGCACGTGATCGTGGGACACGAGCCAAAATCATGGGAAACATTCCGGTCGTGGACATCGGAGGATGGCATGCATATAGCAGAAATTCACATTGCTAAAGAATAAGCAAAAATTTTGTGAATCTCACATATACTTAGAAATACCATGAGAGAAATGGAGAGCGATGATGGAAAAAAGATATCTTATTGAGTTGGGGTATGGAGCAGACTTACATGGTGGAGATGTTACCAAAGCCACGAAGAAAGCGGTTAAGGATGCCATGTCTCATTGTTGTATGGCAGGAATTGCGGATATTTTTCAAATCACCGAACCGGAAAAATTAACCATAAAAATTAAAGTCGGCTGCCCTAACCCGGATCAGGTAAACCGTGATGAGATTGTGGAGTTGATCCCATTTGGAAAGGTTATCATCGAAGATATTGTTCCGGGTGGATTGAGTACCCAAGGTCTACACGTTGGGGCGTATGGGAGCGGTGACCAGATTGTTGTTGCGGTTGTATCCTTAACAATATTTGTGGAGGTCTAGATTTTGTTTATTGTTATTGCGAAGCCTGATTATGCGAAGGGGTGTGATGAAAATCACACCCCTTCTGATTTTACCCGAACCTTAAATCTTAACAAATGAATCTTAACGAAATCGCCTCTTTTTCATCATGTCGTGGGTAATCGTGGGTAATTTTTGAAAACGACATGGAAAATATGGACAGAATGGACAGGTTTACCGCCAAATATGGTGTTAATCTGGACGATAAACCACCGCATGTACGATGCGGACATAATGGACTATCCCCAGAATTTCTTGCCAAGGAGAAGGTCGTGGGTTCGAGTCCCATCGCCCGCTCAAGAAACCCCC
>CAYPAG010000014.1:0-5653 GCA_964408645.1 uncultured Pelolinea sp.
TGGGTTTCTCCGGGCGTGATCACTGTTTCAGCCCAGCAAATTTCTCCAAATAACGCGGTAGTTATCGGGCAGGATCCAAATGAAGAGGGCGTAACACTTGAATGGCATCTGAGGATCAACCCGACCATCATCAATTACCAAAAGTGGGAGATCACGGATTATCTCATCACCGGTTGCGTGGAACATGACCCTAACGGAAACCAATACCGGGAGGGTAACGGGCATGACGAGGAATGGCCAAATGGCGGGTATCAGTACCGCTACGGCTGCGGACATAATAATTGCGGCTGCCCGGATGGATGGTACCCGGTTGCGCAGGAAGTTTATGGCTGCAAGGACTACTACCGCTCCTATCAGGAAGATTTGGGAGATCTGAATGCAGGTGCATCGTTGAAATTAACCTCCAGAGCATGGATCGAAGGCGAACTGGCCGCGGCGTATCCCGGTGCCCACCTGATCAACCCGGACTGGTCGTTTGGCACTCCTCCTCAATGTGTTTGGGATGGGGATGTCTGTGAAATGGACTTTTCCCTGGTCATCCCTGTAACAGATCCCGGCTGGTATGATATCAAGTTGGAAGGATTAACTGAAGGCACGCAAGTTTCACCGCCGCGAAGTTTTGATGTTGTCGCTGGAGAGTTCGGTGTTTACTTCCTGGATTCAACCATACATTAACTTTGTCGAGTCTGATCGCCTCGCCTATAGTCAGCCCCAAATCGGGGCTGACTGCGTTTAACCTTTTTCTTAACGAAATATTAATAACTCGTATGCCTATTGAATTCGCCTCAATCCAGTTGTAAAAATAGGATAAATAATATCCATATTATATTAATAGGCGTAGAAGCGATGTTCCAATATGGTCGCTTGCGCTGGAGGGCAGGATCGATCATCGACGGCTTCCAGCCAAGAACTTCGCGGAGCCAATAGCGAAACCGGTGAAGAACCGGTTTTTTAATTAAATGGAGAAAGGAAGGCAAAATGTATCAAAAAATGACGACACTGAGGAAATTGAGCCTGATAACAGGTGTAGCCCTGTTATTGATTGGACTTTTACCCAATTATCTGGGCGGGATTTCTGCAGTCTTTGCTGAAGGCGAGGTAACGCCAACAGCGGAACCAGCAGCAGATGAAGCCGTTGATGAGCCGGCAGAAGAATCAGCCAACTCTGAGGATGAAGAGCTGCCGTTGCCTGAAGCAACGCAAGAGCCGGAGACAGCGGATGCCGCTGAACTAGCAGCGGAAACACAGGTCGCGCAGAACCCCGCATCTGAACCGCCAGTAGTGGAAGAACCCACCCTGGATGAAGAAGTGGTTGTGGAGGCTGTGGCAGAAGCAGCCGAAAAAGATGTGGTGCTGGCGGATGCGAGCGGTGAACCGCTCAACCTGGCCAGCCAGGAAACGGCAGACCTGCTGTCCGAGATTGCCGATCCGTGGTTTGAGGACAGCGGAGTGATCTACGGCTATTCCGCGACCGGGGCCTGCGTGGCTGGTGTGCATGTCTGTTACAGCAACCTGGCCAACCCGATTCAGTCAGCCATCAATGACGCGCCTTCCGGGGCGACAATTTACATTAAACCCGATGCTTCATATCTCAGCGATGAGATCGATGTCAACAAGAATGTGACCCTGATGGGTGTGGCCGGGACCAACACCTCTGACCTGACCCCTGATGATGTGACGATCGGGACCATTAACTTGTGGCTTGACATCAGCGGATGGATGAATGTGTTCGGCAATGTTGTCAACGTGGAAAGCGAATCCGCCGAGATCCAGGATGCTGTGGACATTGTCAAGAGCGGGGGACAGGTGAACGTTTCAAAGGGCACCTATGAAGAATCGCTGACCATCGACAATCCGCTGACCCTCAGCGGGGATGTGGGCAGCCCGACCGTCTTCGGTCCGGGCAGTGAAGCGCCGACCCTCTCGCAGGGCGGAAGCTGGCAAACCGGCACCGGAATCACCCTGAATGCAGGAAACATCACCATCCAGGGCTTTACCCTGGAAGGATTTGAAGATTTCATTGACGTCAACGGCCAATCCGGCGCCAATTTCAACAACAACATGTTCCTGTATAAACCCTCATCAGGCGATTACATTCTCGGCACGCCGGATGTGGATGATTTCAACATTAAATTTCCCTCCGAAGTGAATGGTCAATTCTACAATAATGAGTGTGATGCTTCGAGCGACTGCACCAAGGTTGATGGCGTGAGCTCTGGCGATGATGTGAACCAGGAAGGCGTCGGCGAAACCTACGATATTGACGCCAATGTGGTGGTCATCAAGGCGGCGACGGAAGAATTTTTCTTCACACCCGACATGCAGGACTGCGATCCGGACACCGCATTCTTCTGCGTGACCTTCAACGGCGACGGCACGATCACGATAGTGCGCTATAACGCGCCGCACGATATCTCGCACATCCAATTCTGGAATTTTGATTATCCGGAGTGCGAAGGCGAAGGCTGCCTGGAGATCCTGGACCTGAACCTGACCTCGATGTGCTGGGAAGATAATGACACCCACAGGTTCCGGGTGCACAACCCGAACAGCTTCCCGGTGGATTTCACCTGGGAAGTCTACGGCACAGCGCAGAACGGCGGAGGCACAGCGCTGCCCGGTTACACATATTTCACCATCACCGGTGTGTATGGCAATGCCAACACCACCAAGCTATACTGGAACGATGAAAACGGCGCTCAGCAGCAAAAAACCAAGGCGGTCAACCAGAATTTCTGCGAACCGATTCTGGATCTGAACCTGACCTCGATGTGCTGGGAGGATGAGACCACACACCAGTTCCGCGTGTACAACCCGAACAGCTTTGCAGTGGATTTCACTTATGAAGTCTACGGCACAGCCCAGACCGGCGGAGGGACAGCCAACCCTGGTTATACCTTCTTCACCATCACCGGGACATACGGCGCAGCCAACACCACCAAGATTTACTGGACGGATCACACCGGCACCGAGAAACAGAAAACCAAAGCGGTGAACCAGAATTTCTGCGAACCGATCTCAGGGTGCCTGGATCCGCTGGCGGCGAATTACAATCCCGCGGCCACGGTGGACAGCGAGTACTGCGAATATGATCTGGTTCTCGACCCGTTCTGTGTGGAAGTTGAGGGCACCTACCAGGTATCTTGGTCGATCTTCAACCCGAACAACTTCAGCGTGGATGTGAACTGGAGTCTGGACGGCAATAATGGCGCCGCCTCCATTCCGTCGGGCAATTATTTCATCGGGTACACCGATGACGGCCCGGCCACCCACATACTCAATGCGAGTTGGGAGTTCGGCGAAGGCAGCTTGAGCTTCTCTGAAGTCTGCGCGCCAACCATCACCACTGATGACCCAGGTGATCCCGACACGCCTCTGGTTGCGGCGGGCGGTCCGATCATCCCGGTCACCGGCGCGGATCTGGCAGGGCAGTCGCTGCTGTCCTTTGGCGGCGTCCTGTTGATCGGCTTATCCCTGCTGTTCAAGGGCATTGCCAATAAAATGAGCAAGTAAGGTTCGAAAAAAGGACCGGCAAATCAAGCCGGTCTTTTTTATTTTAAAGAGAATCGAAGATTGCCTATTGACAGCGGTGTTAGTTATTGTTAAAATGTCATCAGTTTAGAAAGCGATGAAACTGCACGCGAATATGGTCGCTTATATGGAGAAGCCGCCTAATCCATAGCGTGTGCAGCGGAGCGAGTAGCGAAACCGGTCATTAATGCACCGGTTTTTTTAATTTCCAAAACCGGACAAATACAAAGAGGTCAAGGAGTAGGAAAATGGAAAGGTTGGGAAAATTAAGCAAGCTGTTTTATATTCTGGCAGCATTTCTCCTGGTTTTGGGAATGATGCCCACGGCTGGAGTCAGCGCGGTTTTTGCTGACGATGGCAGCCAACCCGCAGCTGAACCCGCTGTGGTTGCCGGGGAACCCGCACAGGAAGATGCGCCGGAGACAGCCGTGGATTCGCTGGTTGAATCTGGACCGGAAGAGACTCCTGAAGAATATCAGGAACCGTCCTCTGAACCGGCGGAAGAAGTTGAGGAACTGGTTGAATTGCTGAGCGAGGAAGGGATCAAACTGGCGGATGAGAATGGCGATCCGCTGCCCCTGGCCAGCCAGGAAGCTGAAGAGATCCTCAACGGCAGGGATCCTTTCTTTTGGGATGGCAGCCAGTGGGTGGGGTACACCACCACCGGCAGCGGCTGTCCGGCCAATGTGGTTTGCAATCAGGATGACAATCCGTTCCAGCGCGCGGTCAATGAAGCCGGCAGCGGCAACACCATCTATGTCGCGACGGGCGATTATGACGAGGATGTGGTGGTGAACACTGCTGACCTGTCCTTTGTCGGTTTTCAACTGGTGACTGTTCCGGACGCCGCGGCGCCCACGCTGACCATTGACGCCTCGGGTTACGCAGTGGTGAAATCCCTGACCCTGAATGTCAATTTCGGCACCACCAATGGCGTTTACGCCAATTCGGTGATCGTCAACGGTCCAAATGGACATCTCAATGACGGTCTCGCCCTCGTTGATACCGGCGGCACGGTGGAAGCGGATGTGGTAATTGACTCCGGGGACGGGTACTATGTGATCAAGGACGCCCATCACACCGGGGAAGGAACTTACGAATTTGAATGCGGCGAACCGGATGTGCTGATCTACCAGAAAGGCACCTCGCAGAACCCCAGCGGTGAATACCGCATGGTGTTTAAGCAGCCCACCCATCTGGATATACTCGATTATTACACGACGTATTCAGGTGATGAACGCTCGGACATCCCCGGTTATCTGGATGCCCCGTTGAGCGCGCAGGAACGGCTGGATGACCTGCTGATCGGCGTGAACCTTTCGCAGGCCAATGGCTGGAACCACACGGATGAGCGGCTGATCTACTGGAACCTGCTGGGTAATATGGGCAATGATATTAACGGCCAGAGCACAGCACTGAACGCGACTAACCAGAACCGCGCCAATTCGATCACGAATGGCGCGAATGACAACATCACGCAGAACTATGGTGTCTGGTTCCTGTGGCCGAAGATTCAGAATCCAAACCTGAAGGATGGCAAGCCGGCTATTCCGGTTAACGCTTTCGCGACCGCAACCGAGCAGGCGCGGCAGCTGATATTCACCACCTACCTGCAGCCCGCTGTTTCCGGCTGCACGGACCCAGAGGCATTGAACTTCGATCCGAATGCAAGCGTGGATAACGGGCAATGCGTTGACAAGGTGTTTGGCTGCATGGATCCGGACGCGTTTAACTTTGATCCGGAAGCAAATGTGGAAAGCGGCGAATGTGTTGAAAAAGTGTATGGCTGCATCGATCCGGATGCGTTGAACTTTGATGAGAGAGCGAATGTGGATGATGGTCAATGTATCGAAAAGGTGTTTGGCTGCACAGATCCTGAGGCCATCAACTTTAATGCGGATGCGAATGTGGATAACGGCCAGTGCATTCCGGTGATCACCGGCTGCATTGATCCGGATGCTTTGAATTTTGACCCTGAAGCCAACACGGATGATGGCTCATGCAGCTATCCGAACAACACCACGACGACACCTCCCGACCCGCTGCCGATACCCGTGACAGGCGCTGGCGGACCGTTCTTGATCCCGGTCACCGGGGTTGAAACGGGAAGTTTCGGACTTCA
>CAYPAG010000014.1:5753-12188 GCA_964408645.1 uncultured Pelolinea sp.
GCATTGAAAGCTGTGATCCTGCGCACAAATATGGTCGCTTTTATGGGAGAAAAAGCCGCCTAACCCATAGGGTGAGCAGGGGAGCCAGTAGCGAAACCGGTCAAGGTGAAGACTCGACCGGTTTTTATTTTAATTATTGTGATGAGATTCATAAAAATTCAATAGGAGTACGGAGGGTACGATGAAGACACACCTGAAAAGTTTTAAAAAGATCACCTGTATTTTGGGGATCGCGTTCCTGGTGATGGGAACGGTCCCCCTGCCCGCGGTGGTCCAAGTGGTCCCGACGCCGGAGGCAGCGGCTGCCAAACCGGCGGGCGGAAGCTGGGGAATCTCCCCGGCGGATTTCAGCGGAATTAATCTGTTCGCGGGTGATCCTGTGCTCAGCGATGCATGCCTCGGTTATAACGTTATCTGCAGACAAAACTCCACAATTATCGGAAGCTGCTGCTCCGGTATGACCTGCACTCAAACAGGTGCACAAAACTGGCGCTGCAGAGCAGCTGCCTGCACGCCCGGTGGCTAGGAACTCTGCCCAACCCAGTGCGGTTATGCCGGCGGCACGGTGCCGGATGGCTGCGGCGGCACGGTCACCTGCGCGGCGACGGCTCCCTGCCCGGTGGATTGTGTAGTCAGCGAATGGGGCGGCTGCTCGGTGGAGTGCGGCGGCGGAATCCAAACCCGGACGGTGGTTACGCCCGCATCAAATGGGGGTGCGGACTGTCCGCCGTTGGAGCAGGTATGCAACACGGATCCCTGTGATCCCGAAGTTGACCTGTGCCCGGATGACCCGGGCAAGATTGATCCCGGCGCCTGCGGCTGCGGCCTGCCCGATACGGACAGCGATGGAGACGGAGCGCCGGATTGCGTTGATGCCTGTCCTGATGATCCCAATGATGAATGCCTTGAAGGCGAAGACGCGGTGTGCGGCAACGGAGCAATGGAAGAAGGGGAAACCTGTGATGACGGGAACACCCAAAATGGGGATTGCTGTTCTTCATCCTGCCAAATGGAATCCGATGTTTGCAGCAACATTGCCTCCTGCCAGCCCACGGTTCCACCAGGCATGGTGAGGAATGATGACGGCACCTGCGGACCGGAAAGCCATCCGAATCAGGATAAAGTGGTCATCTGCCATGTACCTCCAGGGAATCCAGCGGCTGCGCATACCATCATCATCAGCTCAAGCGCCTGGAAAGGCGATTGTACCGGTTTGCCCGAACACGCCTGCCACTGCGCCGGCTGCCATGGCGGGGATTACCTGGGAACCTGTGTCATCCCGGGGCCGGTTTGCGGCGATGGGGTTGCTGAGGGTGATGAGGAATGTGATGGTTCCGTGCCGCCGGGTGCGCCTGAAGGGTCAGTCTGCACTGAACTTTGCACGGTTTACACACCTGCATGCGGAAACAGCGTGCAGGACGCCAACGAAGAATGCGATGACGGGAACATTGACCCCAATGATGGCTGCTCACCAACCTGTACTGTGGAGGTGTGCGGTGATTCCATTCAACAGTTGAATGAGGAATGTGATGGTTCGCTGCCCCCGGGTGGAGTGTTTCCCGAAGGGGCATACTGCCAGGACGACTGCAGGATTTATTATCCGGCGTGCGGCAACCAGATACTGGATCCCGGAGAAGAGTGTGATGGTTCGCTTCCGGAGGGAAGCTTCCCGGCGGGGACTTACTGCCAGGGTGACTGCAGCATTTATTACCCGGTATGCGGAAACCTGATCCTGGATCCGGGCGAGCAGTGCGATGACGGCGGTACCGCCAACGGCGACGGCTGCAACCAGTACTGCCAGACCGAGTATTGCGGCGACGGCACCCTGCAGCCGGGCGAGGAATGCGATGACAGCAACAGCACCGACGGCGATGGCTGCAACAGCGACTGCGTGGTCGAATTCTGCGGTGATGAAATATTACAATCAGGTCTCGGTGAAACCTGCGATGACGGCAACACCACTGATGGCGATGGCTGCAATGCCCAATGCCAGCCCGAGGCCTGCGGCGATGGAAAACTGGATGTGAATGAAGGCTGCGATGACGGCAACACCGATCCGAATGACGGCTGCAGCCCGGTCTGCCAGCCGGAAGTTTGCGGCGATGATATCAAACAGGCCAACGAAGCCTGCGACGGCAATGACTTTGGCGGCAGCAAACCCTTGGGCGCGGTCTGCACAGAGCGCTGCACCGTGTTGACGCCCAATCTCTCCATCGGCTCATGCATCTGGGGACCCGAAGGACCGTGGGATATCTGGTTTGTCGGCAGGGATGTGGCAGCTGACTGGCAGGTCGCGCGCTATGGCGGCGGCCAAACCTTCAGCTTCAGCATCAGTCCCGGCCAGACGATCTACGAAAGCACCACGCTTGCCGGCACCTGGGTCAAGAAATTGTGCGTGGACGGCACCTGCGTCAACAAGGGCGGCACGCACGTGACCGCTCTCGACCAGTGGCCGAGCCAGGCCTGCCCGGGCGCGCCGATTTGCGGTGATGAAATTGTTACATCCCCAGAAGAATGCGACGATGGCAATCTGGTGGACGGCGACGGCTGCAACGCGCAATGCCTGAACGAGTTCTGCGGCGATGGCGTCTGGCAGGAAGGGCTGCAGGAAGAATGCGACGGCGAAGACCTGCCTGAAGGATCGCCTGAAGGCGCGGCCTGCAACGCGCAGTGCGTGCTTGAGTATTGTGGCGACGGCGTGGTCAACGGTGAAGAGGACTGCGACGGAGAGGAATGGTGCACGGAAACCTGCGAGATCAAGGAACTGCTTGACCTGGTGCTGGATCCCTACTGCGCCACCAAGGCCGGTGTAGGTCCGATCCTGAATTGGTCATTCACCAACCCGAACGCTTTCACGGTGCCAATTTCATGGACGCTGGATGGCGCTCCGCACGGACCGGTGATGGTCGGCGCTGGCATGAATTACTTTGCCGGCGATACGCTGGACGCGCCGCCCACGCACACGCTGACTGCCTGGATTGACCTGCCCGGCGGGCCATCGGAGACCTTCGTCTCTGACAAGAACTGCGAGACGCCTCCTCCGCCTCCGCCTCCCCCGCCTGCTGAGGTAGCCCCCATCCCGGTGACCGGTGCTGGCGGTCCGACTGAGCCGTTGATTATCCCGGTGACGGGCGTGGATCTAACGCTCAACCTGGCTGGCTTGCAGCGGCTGTTCACCACCATGGGCTTCATGCTCTTCGGCATCACGATGGTGCTGGAAGGCGTTGACAAACGATTGAAAGCGAAATAACCAAGAGGATTGGTCGTCCCGCTGATGGAAAGCAGCCCGCTGAAAAGCGGGCTGCTCTGTTAATCACAACGCTGTCATCGCGAAAGAAGTGTGGCGATCTTAAATAAACTGGAGAATGTGCATGGCAGGAGATTGCTTCCCCTAAAGGGGACGGTCCCCAGTCGCTACCGCTCGCAATGACAGTTTGTTTTGTCATCCCGAACGAAGTGAGTGCGAAGCCTCTCCGAAGGGGGCGCGATCTCTAACATGTAAATTGTTCGGATCTTCTTGAAGGTCCGCAATGATAATCAAAAACAGGAAATTATTAGAGAAATATTAATTCTCATAATCGCTATTGACATAATAATTATGATACTTATAATAACAATCATCAGGTAACAACTTCATCAGATTCTCTCCTTAAAAGGAAGCCCCCGACCAGGGCTTTCTTTGCTTAAGCGGAACAGCCCACTATTACGTGAGCTGTTCTGATGAAAAGGAGGGTATCCGGAATAAGTTAGATCCAGCCGCGCAGCTGCATGGCTTTGACCACACGTGCGATGGCAACCATGTACGCCGCGTCACGCATGTAGACTTTTTCATTGAGCGACATATCCAGAACGGCGTGAAACGCGTTGGTGAGAATGTGGTCTTCCTTCTGCAGCACTTCCTGTTTGGGCCAGTAGTAGTTCATGTCATTCTGTACGCCTTCGAAGTAAGAGACGGTCACGCCGCCGCTGTTGCACAGAAAATCAGGGATCATGAAGATGCCCCTGGATTTGATGGCTTCGTCCGCTTCAGGGGTGGTGGGGCCGTTGGCGCCTTCCGCGATGATCTTGACGCTGCCGCTGATCTGCTTGACCGTCTCGGCATTGATCTGACCTTCCATCGCCGCGGGAATGAGCACATCCACATCCTTGCTGATCCAGGCGTTGGCGTCTTCGATTGCGTAGCCCGCATCCTGGGCTTTTCCTTTGTCGATCCCGCCGTACTGGTCAGCGATGGATTTCAAAAACGCTGGATCAAAACCGCTCTCCTTGCTGACCGTGTACGCGCGTTTGTCGTTCGAGTCCCAATAGGAAACGCACGCGACTTCTCCGCCAATCATCTCATTGAACGCCAGAGCAGAAAATTGTGCCACGTTGCCGAAACCCTGGATGGCGGCGCGCGTTTTCTTGCCGTCCAGCCCGAGATGCTGAATGGCTTCGCGGATGGTATAGACCACGCCGTAACCGGTGGCTTCTGTACGGCCTAGCGATCCGCCGCCCCCGACCGGCTTGCCGGTGATCACACCGGGCGTGTACTCGCCGGTGAGCTTGGAATATTCATCCATCATCCAGCCCATCATCTGGGGTGTGGTGCCCACATCCGGCGCCGGCACGTCAATGCGCGGGCCGATATTCTTCACCATCTGCTGCACCCAGCCGCGCACCAGCCGTTCCTTTTCGCTGTTGGAGAGCGTGGAAGGGTCAACCACCACGCCGCCCTTGCCGCCGCCGAGGGGAATGTCCACCACCGCGCACTTCCAGGTCATCCAGGTAGCCAAAGCGCGAACGCTGTCAACCGTTTCTGAAGGATGGAAGCGCAAACCGCCCTTGCACGGCCCGCGGGAATCGTTGTGCTGCACGCGGAACCCCAGGAACATCCTGACCGTGCCGTCGTCCATACGCACCGGGATGCGGAAATGGAATTCCCGCTGCGGCCAGCGCAGATACTCCCTGACAGACTGGTCCAACTTGAGCTGATCGGCGACATGATCAAATTGCTGCTGCGCCATTTCAAACGCGTTAATGGATTCTGACATATTCACTCCTTAGATATGAAAAATATTTTGTTTATCCGGCGGAAAGCCGAAAATTGCTCTGAACGAGATCAGTGATGGACAGGATGGCTTCCTCCTCATCAATGCCTTCGGCGCTAACTTGGATCACATGGCCGCAGTAAATGCCCAAAGAGAGCACTTTCAGGAGGTTTTTGGCGTTGACGATGTCGGAGCCAGTCGTCAGATTGCGAATCCTGATTTCAGACTCATGCTTGTTTGCCATGCGGATTAACATGTCCGCCGGGCGCCCGTGCAGCCCCTGTTCGCTCCTGATCGTTAATTGCGTCTCAACCATCCCTGCCTCAATAACCTTCCTGATGGTATCCAGCACCCGTTAATCAACATAAATGTTGACGATTTGATTATAGAGTAGGGTGATTAGTTTCGTTTGCGCCGGTTTTGTAACAATCAATAGTGACAAAATAATACTAATTCCTGTCAGATGGGGGTGAATTTATGAAAAATCTATGCGATTTCGGTCAATTTGGGCAGCCAACGCCATAAAACCTGGATAATTTCTCTCGGGTTTTTGGACTGGCGGATAGCCTGCATAAAAAGAGGGAATTGGATCAGTTCGTTCAATTGAAAAAGAGCGGTGAGGTGTGAGTGTTCATCCACCGCGCCGAGCACGAAAATCAAATCGATGTCCGGGATGCGGTTGTCCTCAAAATGATAAGGCTGAGCCAGTTTTAGAAGGCTGACGCACAATTGGTTGACGCCATCGGTGGGTTTGGCATGCAGAAGCAGCACGCCGGAACCCATGTACATATAAAAGCCATGGTTCACGATCAGATCGACCATGGCGTCCACGTAGCGCGGCTGGATGGAGTTGTTTTCGATCAACGGCTGGCTGGCAGCGCTCACCATTTCACGCCAATCATCCATTTTTTCCCGGAAAACGATGTGCGGCAGGCGGATCAGATCAACGAGTGTGTTCTCCTGATCCAGCGCTTCAGGGTGCCTGCGGCGCCGGGCCTGGTTTTTCTCATTGATCCAGCGCTGGATCTTTTTGATATCATCGAGTTCGAGAAAGGGGCTGACTTCGATCACCGGCAGGGAATTATCCTCGATCGGCACGGTGCTGATGATCACTTCGCCATTGACCTTGCCTTCGGGCATTCCCTGAAAGGTGTTGATCACCTGGGTGATGTTGAGGTTGGGAAACTCCACCCTCAAACGGGATCTAAGCAGCGAGCTTTTTGAGCGGATGCCATCATTGGCGATCACCGCCGTCAACCGGGAGTCGTCCTCGGTGCGCAGGCGCTCCATCGCGGAGAGCAGGTACATGGCGATGAAGCCGATCTCTTCGGGGGGGATGAGTGTTTGGATTTCGTTTTCAATAATGAAAACGCTGCTTTCGGCGATCCGGTAGATCTGATCGTGT
>CAYPAG010000014.1:12198-22852 GCA_964408645.1 uncultured Pelolinea sp.
TTTTCTTTTAGAAAATCGAGGTACGGATTTCGGATCGGGATGTGATGTTTTAGTCTAAAGATGGCATAATCCAGATGGTTGGCCAGCTCGTTGACCAGCAATTCGTCGATTTTGATCATCGGGTGAATGCGCATGGAGCACATATTGATCAGTTCCTGGGCTAATTTTTCACTGGATGGCGATGAGATATATTTTGAGGGTTCTCCCTGGTAATCCGGGCTGTCAGGCGGTTCCAATTTGCAGCTTTTGATCAGCGCGGCAATGATCTCCTTTTCTTTATCGTTAAGTTTGACGGGAAATCTTTTTTCGATCTGATATGCGATGGCTTGCGAGATCGCGTACTCGTTACTTTCCATCACTTCGCGGTCCAGGTCGCCAGCGACGGTATTACCCCATTTCAGGGCATGCATGGTGATGGCGATGTAGACCATGATCTCGACTTGGGAAACCAGTGAAATCGAGAAACCAATATTTTCCTCAGTGTACTGAATCAGACGCCAGGCAAAAGGCAGATCGAGTTCGCTGATATATCGGTTAAAGCTGGCGGAAATCCGGTTCTGAATTTGACGCGGCGCGGTTTTGAAATCTCTGAAAAATGAATACCAGTATTCCCTGCCCATTTCTTCCCGCAGCAGACGCACAAGCGCGAAGCGGCGCGATTCCTCGCTTCCGTCAATCCACAACCCCATCGCGGATCGGCGGATGAGTACAATGCGGAATTTGGCCAGCCAGGATTCAATCTCGTTGAGGTCTTTAAAGAGTGTAGATCTTGAAAAAGCGCCGACTTCGGAGATTTCCTGGGCGGAGACTGGTTTGGCAGATGTGAGCAGATAAAGCAGAATGACTCGCACCCGCTGGCGGCTGGTCAAAATGATGTCGCAGTCATCCAGTTGATTGAGCGATTCGAGCAGTTCGGATCTTTTTTCCTGGGATGCGACAACTTCAAGCCCGTACCCAGGCCGATTGATGAATTGGACATCACAGGCCCGCATCCAGGATTTCACAATATCAAGGTTGTAGCGGACAACACGGGAACTGAGCGAAGTTTGTTCGGCCAGCTCGGCCAGTGTGCTCTTGCCGTGCGCGGTGAGCAGGGCATGGATGATGTTTTGCTGACGAAGATTGATCTCAGGCGGCCGTTTGACCATTGGGAAATTTTATCATGATATGAAATTGTCACAATTAATTAACGCAAATCTTGTACATCTCACGAAATGTCCCGCTTGTATAATGCAATTAATTATTTTCGCCCGAGGGGCGTTTTTATCCTTTATAAAGGCAGGAATCACACTTGGCAGCTGACATATTAGACAACCTTATCGTTAAAAGACTGGACAAATCCACCTGGCAGGAAGTGTTGGTTGAGCTATCAGAAGCCGCCATCGCAGCGGGTTACGCGAAACCCGGATATGACCAGGCCATCATCGAGCGGGAGATCAAGTACCCGACTGGTTTGCATATCCCCTTGATGGATGTGGCCATCCCGCATGCGGACGCGGAGTGGGCGATCAAACCCTCGGTGACGATCGGCATTATGGAAAAGCCTGTGGCTTTTAGACCCATGGATGGCCAGGGCGGGGATGTCAACGCTGGATTGGTTTTCATGCTGACCATCGAAGATCCCAAGGAGCATATTGATTTCCTGCGCGCTTTTTCCACCGTGATGGGCCAGCAGGAAATTTTGGTTGAATTTGCCCGGAGTGGAGACCACCAGGTCTTGATCGAGAAGATCCGCGCGAATTTCCCGGAAAGAACCAAATCAGAAAATTAGGGTTTACATGATTGCCATATCCATTGGTGAAATGTTAATTGAAATGGACGTTCTGTTCCGGTAAAAAGTAAAATAAAGACATCATCGGTGTGATTCACCGTTAAAAAACCATTGAAAAGGAGAATAAAAAAATGGGAAGGCCTGCAGTAATCTTAGTCATGTGCGGCTCATCAGTCGCGACCACCAACCTGGCGGCGGTCAAGTTGGAGAATGAAGCCAAGCGCCGAAAGGTGAAAATTGAGACGAGGAAGGGAAAAATCGCAGATTTCGATACACTGGTTGAACGCCACAAACCGGATCTGGTGGTAGCCACTGCCCAGACTCATGAGCGCCCGCACATCAAGGTGTTCAGCGGCGTGCCATTGATCAGCACCATCGGCCAGGAAGAACTCTACAACCAGATATTCACGTACATTGCCGAACAAGGTTTAGGTTAGAAAACCAAGTTTGACCTATTTACTGAACTGAAAGGAGGTAGGCATTATCGAGCGATTTTGATAGAAAGTTTTTGTTGTCAACTAATCAAAAAAGGAGAGTTATAAAAATGAATTCTGAGTTCTTAAGTTCAATTCTCGGCCCGATTATCAACGCAGGACCTCTGTTCATGATCCTGTTCGTTTTCATCATCATCGGGTTAGTCCTGCGCATGGGCGTTCTCAATGCCATTAAAAACGGCATGCTCATCGCGGCTGGATTCGGCGGCGTCTATATCGTCGTTGATTACTTCCTCGCAAACGTCGGCCCTGCGGCGCAGGCACTGGCGATCAGGTTTGGCGGTGTGTTCACCTACACCGATATTGGCTGGTCAGCCACCGCGGCATATTCCTGGGCATCCCCCCTGGCTTACGCGGTCATTCTTGTGATGCTGGGTGTGAATCTGGTCATGATCTTCACCAAGATGACTGACACACTCAACCTGAACATCTGGGATTTCTGGGAACCCATCTTTGCCTGCCTCGTTCTCAATGAACTGACCGGCAACCCTGTGCTGTCCCTTATTTTCGCGGCAGCCATTGGATGGCTGATCCTGATGATCACCGACTTCAATGCCCAGCGCGGATACTGCGCGGACCTGGGTTTCGAAAGCCTGTCCTTTTACCAGGGTGGTTTAGCGATTTGGGGTCCTTTTGGCCACTATGTGGCCAAGGTCCTGGACAAATTAGGCCTCAAGGAAGCCAAATTCACCCCTGAATATATTCAGGAAAAATTCGGCGTGATCGGCGAGCCCGCGGTTTTGGGCAGCATCATCGGTTTGCTGATGGGCATCGGCGCGGGATTCTACTGGATCGACATTGTTCTGCTGATGATTGCCCTGGCCACCTCCCTGGTCCTCATCCCCATGATGTCCGGTATCGTCATGCAGGCGTTGGTTCCGGTTTCAGAAGCCGCAGCCACCATCATGAAGAAATCAGCCGGCGGACGCCAGCTTTTCATTGGTGTTGATCCCGCCATTGCGGTTGGCAACACCACAGTGCTGGCCACCACCGTCCTGATGGTCCCGATCATGCTGGCGCTGGCCTTCATCATCCCCGGCGCTCTGCTTGTTCCATTGGCCGACCTGCCCTCCATGCTGTTCATCTGGGTGTATGTGGTTGCCCCCAACAAGTTTGACCTGGTCCGTACCGTTATCACCACTACCCTTGTTGGTGTTTTGCTCATTCTATTGGGCAGCCATTCCGCGCCTTACGCGACCATGGTCGCGCAGTCACAGGGCCTGGAAGTTGCCGAAGGCACCGGCATCATTTCGATGCTGGTCGCAGGTTCACCCGAAGTAAACATTGCCGCAGTTCTCGGCGAGAACTTAGGCCGACTTGGATTTGCAGGATTTGTGGCTGTGCTGGCTGTAATGGTTGCCATCACCATCCCGTTCCGCCTGCGCTATCTCAAGAATCAGAAAGCCGCAGTAAAAGCTTAGTTTATACAGTTCCACCATTGAGCCTGCTCGTAAGGGCAGGCTCAATTTCAATGCAATTATCCGTTTATCAAAAAAAAATATTTTGAGGTGTCAAAATGAAGTTAAGTGAAATGGTTAGTGATGGCGTCAAGAACAGCAAGCTCTACAATCTGGGGCATTTCCGGGAAGCCTGGACGCACCCCGAACTGCGTCGGCTCATGGGGAATGAACTGCTTTATCCCCCGTCCCCGCAGGTAATCGAATCCGTGCAGGCGATGATCCCCTATATCAACTATTACCCGGAAGACGCGCCCACCAGCAAAGAATTGCTCCAGGCGCTGGCGGATTATCTGGGTGTGGCAGGCGGCCCTGAGTGGATCACTCTCGGCAACGGCTCGATGGAATTGATCGACCTGCTCCCGCAGACTTTCATCAACACAGGTGATGAGCTGCTGCTGCCCGCGCCGGATTATTCCCCTTATTCACGCCGGCCTTTGATTTACGGCGCGAAGATCATTGATATTGTTCCCGATGAAAACTACGAGTACAAACTCGAGGATTTCACCTCCAAGATCACACCCAAAACCAAGATGGTGATCATGTCGCGGCCTAACGCGCCGATCGGCAACCTGATCGACCGCAACATCATTGAAGCCCTCTGCCATGAAAACGTGATCGTGGTGGTGGACGAGGCTTACACCGAATTCGCCGGCGAAGATGTGGTGGACTTGCTGCCGAAGTACGAAAATATGATCATTCAGCGCACCTTCTCCAAGGCGTTTGGCCTGGGCGGCATCCGCCTTGGCTATGTTGCCGCGCATCCCGAACTCATCGGTTACATCAACCATGTGCGCGTACCGGAGAACGTCAGTGTTTTAACCCAGGCCGCTGCGCTGGCCGCATTGGCAGATATCGAATATATCAAGAAGAATACCCAGTTTGTGATCCAGTCACGCGACTGGTTCCAGGACGAAGTGGCCAAAGTGGCTGGCATCAAGGTGTACAAATCCAAGGGTAATTCAGTGCTGATGAACATGGACGGCACCGGCAAGACTGCCCAGCAGTACATTGATTTCATCAAGCAAAATGGATACATCCTGCGCAATAACTCCGGCGACCGAAATCTTGCCGGCCAGGGATGGCTGCGTGTCACTGTCGGCACCCAGGAAGATATGGAAGCCGTCGCAAAATTGATCAAGGAATTCGCTCAATAATTCAGAGAGCCCGAAAGGGCTCTCTCCCTTTTCACCATCAATGATCATTATTGCGTTATCATTTAATATGACAGAAAGGATGAGAAATGGCAGATAAATCAAAACCCATCGTGGTTGGCGCGGACCATCTCGGCTTACCATTAAAAGACGCTTTAAAGGCATATTTGATCGAAAAAGGTTATCAAGTGGTTGACGTTGGTGTGAACACTGATGAACCGGTTTTATACCCCAACATTGCGGTGGCGCTTTCCGAGCGGATCGCGAAAGGTGAATTTGATCGTGGCGTATTGGTTTGCGGCACTGGTATCGGCATGGCCATCACCGCGAACAAGGTACCCGGCGTGCGTGCCGCAGTGATCCACGACAGCTATTCCGCTGAGCGCGCGCAGGGCAGCAATGACGCCCAGGTGGCGTGTTTTGGCTCTTTGGTGATCGGCGTCAGCACCGCCAGAAAAAATCTGGATATTTGGCTGGACACCGAGTTTGGCGGCGGAGGGTCGCAGCCAAAGGTTGACCTCATCAAAGCGTTGGACGAAAAGAAAAGCAAGTAAATACTGATCAAAAGGAATATGTAGATTATGCATCCTGCCGACATCAACGCGTTTCATGTGAAGCGTGAAACCATGGACCCTGAAAAATACCTGGTGCTGCATTACTACCTGGAAACGCTGGTGGAACCGCGCGAAGGCTCAGCCCATTTGTGCCAGGAAATGTCCACCGCGCAATGGAGCCGTGTGGGGATGGATGAAGATTTCCGCCCGGAATTCGGCGCGAAAGTCGTTGACCTCGAGATCCTGGATGCGCATGCCCAGCCGACCAGCCCGTTCCTGGCTGACCTGATGGGCAAAACCTACGATCATGTTTACCGCTTTAATGCCACCATTTATTATCCCTTTGGCAATTTCGGCACCAAGATCCCCAACCTGCTCACCGCCGTATGCGGGGAGGGCGTTTTTCATGCGCCGGATGTCTGCGCGGTGCGCCTCCTGGATATTGAATTTCCGGAAAATTTCCTGGCTGAATTTCAGGGGCCGCAATTCGGCGTGGAAGGGCTGCGTGAAATACTGGGAGTGCATGACCGACCGCTCACCCTGGGTGTGATCAAACCCAATGTCGGACTGCCGCCGGAACCATTTGCCGAATTGGGCTACCAGGCTTGGCTGGGCGGACTGGACATTGCCAAGGATGATGAACAGTTGGGGGATGTGGCATGGTCGAGCGTGGATGAGCGCTCTCGGCGGCTTGGCGCGCTGTGCAGAAAAGCTGAACAGGAAACCGGCGAGAAAAAAGCTTATCTATGCAACATCACTGATGAAGTGGACCGCCTGCTGGAACTGCATGACATTGCGGTCGCCAACGGCGCTAAACTGGTGATGGTCAATGGGATGACAACCGGCTTCAGCGCCATCCGGATGCTGCGCAAGCATGCCAAGGTGCCATTGGTGTCCCACTTCGATTTCATGGCTCCCTACATTCAGCTGCCCTGGTTCGGCGTTAAGGACCAGGTGTTCACCAAGCTTCAGCGCATGGCTGGTTATGACGTGCTCATTTATCCAGGGCTGGACTCGCGATTAAAAACAACCAGTGAAGATGTACTGGATAACGCGAAAGCTTGCCTTGAACCTCTGGGCAATTTAAAAACTATGCTGCCCGTCCCCGCCGGCAGTCAATGGGCGGGTTCATTGGGCGAGCTTCACGAATTGCTTGGCACGGTGGATTTCGGCATTGTGCCCGGCCGCGCGGTGTTTGGCCACCCGCAGGGGCCGAAGGGCGGCGCAAAAAGTCTGCGCCAGGGTTGGGAAGCGGTCAGCCGGGGTTTATCCCTTGAGGAATACGCCCGGGACCACGAAGAATTGCGATTGGCCATCCAGATGCATTCTGGTTAAAAAACTAAAACGAGAGGCTAATTTACCTTCCAGGAGAAACCAGATGCGATTGGTCAGAAACGAAATTCAAACGCCCAAAAAATTGGTGCCGACTGAAAAAAGAAAATCCCCGGCATTCTTTGCGTTGATGACCGGTTTGGGGGTGCTTACGGTTGGTGCCGCGATGTTCTTTCTGGCTTATATCGCGAGAGATTACATCACTGAAAACTGGACGATACCCTTCAGAACAATACAAACCTATGGCATGATCGTCGCGTTTACCGGTGTGGTCATTTATTTACTGGCTGCCAGGATATTAAATATCCCCATCCGAAACACAACCTTCAATAAATTGCGCACCATTGTTAAAGATGAATATTACGATCCTCCGCGCAAGGGCGATTACACCAAACCCATTTACGCCCGGCTGTCCGAACTGGATGATAAATGGAGCCTGACCACCCAGATCAACATCCCGGGCACAGGAGATGCGATTGTCCCTCAGGTCGTGGTTGGCCCGGGCGGTGTTTTCACCTTCTGGCCGCTGAGTGAACATCCTGACCGCAAGGCATTCAAGAATCCCGGCCTGGCTTTCGCAAAAGCCAGCAAAATGCTGGGCGACGAGTTGGGCGAGGCAGTGACACCGGTAATGATCTTTTCTACAGCAAAGATTCTGCAAATGTACAAAAAGAAATGCGAACCCGTGACCCGGGTGCTGACATTGATGGAACTTGAAGAATTCTTTGCGAAACGCAAAAAAAAGATTTCCGACGCCAGAATTGCTGAAATTGAAGCTAGGATCTACGGGATGATCAAGGGCACCCCGCCAGGCGAGAAGTATTGGCAGTAATCCAGGAAGACGCCGAAAGGCGTCTTTTTCAATTCTTTTTAGATGAATTCTGGCAATACTTTGGCCAATGCAATTTGGCTAACAAATATCCATCACACCGTGATCTGAGGTGAATACCTGATGAAATTTGTATATAATAACAACCCGATGAACCCGAGGTGATCATATCATGTTGACTAAAAAACCTTTGCTCGCTTTTGCACTATTCAACTGTATCCTGATCCTGACTGCTTGCCAACCTGGCGTTTTATCACCCGCCGCGACGCCGACTGTGTTTGTCGCCCCCGATCCATTGGCGGAGGATTGGCTGGGTGATTGGAATGTGTGGGTGCAGGAGACATGGCTTGAGACACCTGAGATCTTGAAGATGAACGCCAGCGCTTCGACCTTAAGCGGCGAAGTCTTCCTGAATGACGGAGACCGCGCGGTTTTTTCCGCTGACCTTAATTCAGATGGACGGGCAGCCGTGGGCGATTGGCTGTCTGACCAGGGTAAGAGCGGGCGTATTTCACTGGTGATCTCTGAGGATGGCAGTCAATTTGTCGGCAGCCTGCAGGGTGTGGGACCGATGTGCGCGGTTCGCGAAGGAAACGAGATACCTGATCCATGCGAGAGTGAATTTGACCTCAACTGGGATGGCGGATGGTTTGTGTGGGTGGGATCAGACGAAACTGCATCCTTGTTCTTTTATAACCCAAACGGAAAATCCGTGGGGCCGCTTGCTTTCACCATTAATGCTGATGTATCCGGCGAGAATGGTGATAAGCTGCTAGGCTCATGGGAGGCTATGGGTTCCAAGGGTACTGTCGAATTGATCCTGGATGAAAACGGCATCCAGTTCACTGGAAATATGAATGAATGGTTTCCCTTCTGCGGTGTGAGGCCGGGTGGCGAAAAGCCAGACCCCTGTTATGGGCCGTAGATATAAACTTTTAAACACAAAATGAGCGAGGAGAGGATCGAACTCTCAACCAATGGCTTAAAAGGCCACTGCTCTACCATTGAGCTACTCGCCCACAGGATTGCTATTTTAACACGCACAGGGGATAACGTCAACGAGAGTTAAATTCCAGAAATTCAAGGACGCAATAACAAAAGATAAGGCGCGGAAAAAGTCCGCGCTTTGTTTACTATGTTGGTAGTTGCGAAGCATGCTTCGCAACTACCAGGAGTTTTTTAGAAAAAAATCGATGTAAAGCTCCTAATGGACTCCAGGAAAACACACCTGCAATGGGCAACCTAACATGTATTTAGTAGGGGCGGGTTTAAAATCCGCCTCTATTTAGGCAATTGACTGTATCAAAAAATGATTACTTGGGTAAAAGCGTTTGAGGAGAAAGTGGATCACCGGCGTTTTTCCCGCGCGAAGGGGATTTTTCGGCGCGAACAGGCGGGTTGAGCAGCAGCGCGAGCTGATCCAGCGCATCTATGTCAAATTCGCATTTCCGGCAGATATCGCATTTCCAGGCAGGGAAATCCGGGATGGTGATCATACGGCTGCGTGCGAAGGAGAAATAGGTGACCTTGGTGGGGCGCATCACGCCGATACGGCAGGTGCTGCATGGAATGGATTCGGTTAAGGGCTGATTATTTCTCACTATGATCAATGTTCTCTAAGGAGAGAATTATAAAACAAATGGGGAAGTCTTACGGGGGATCAGTTGAGTTGATCCAAGTCAATGTGGACCGAATCAACGATGCCCAGAATTACCGAGATGATCGGCGCGTCCTTGATATCCAGCACCTGGCGCGCGCTGCCGCCCTCGCGATTAATCAGGACTGTATCACCGATGCCAGCGTGGGTATTGTCCAGGGCAATAAAATCCCCGCTTGAGTCGTCATCCAATGACAGGGGTTGAACCACCAGCAAACGCCGGTGTTTAAAAGCCGGGTGGCTGATGGTGGTGACAACGGTTCCAACGACTTTAGCAAGGATCATGGTTTAAGTGAATTGATTCCAACCGGATTTCAATCTGACATCAAACTCGCCATCAGGCCGCACATTGAGCTCATCCACGATGCCAACCAGCGCCAGATCGACTGGTACAAATTTGATCTCAGGCATAGCTAACGCGGCTTCGCGCGAACGCACCATGACGCATAGATCCCCCGGCCCAGCCCGGACCACATCCGCGGCGACCTGTAAACCTCCCTGCGGCTGAAGGTGCTTATCCAACGGCTGGACAACCAGCAGCTTGATGCCATCCATGCCGGCATATTTTTGGGTGCAGACCGCTGTTCCCTTTACCTCTCCGAGCAGCATGCTTACCTCAATCCCAGGTCAGCGGCCACGCGCTCAATGATCCGATCCAGCAGGGCGTCATCCACCTGGCTGCCCAGTCGCGCTTTGACCGCGCTGCGCACGCGGATTTTAATTTCTTCCACGCGGGGGGAAAGCGGCATGCCAGCAGGCGCTGCTGTGGGAGATGAGGATTGATTGATGTAGGGACGGATAGGCGCAGCTGGCGGCGTGTCATGCGGCTGCACCAGCTCCACATGCAGCCTGCGCGCGGATTCATATGCCAGGTCAGTCAGCACCACATTGTCGCCAACCACCAACGTCATTTCACCGCGGCGGGCCATATCCTCAATATCGCGCTCTGTGTAAAAGATCTTTGCCATAAATACCTTTCTCGAAATCTAAGGCGCCTGCATAGCCTGGCGGACCGCGTCGCGCACGATGCGCTCAAGTTCCTTTTCATCCACTGGTTCAAGCATGTTGGTTGATAGTTGGCCGCTTCCCAGATCAATGCTGCACTCTGGAGAATGGCAGTAGCCGGTGTAAATGCCGGATTCCAGCTCGACCACTTTTTCGTGCGCCTGATGCAGTTCTTCCACGTTTTCCGCGGATAAAGGCTTTTCACCGCCCAACTGCCTGGCATAGTAGATCACCTTGGCGGCCGCTTCGGCATGTTCAGAGCGGATCGCCGCCTGGAAAATATCCTGCCCAACTGCCACAAGCCCATGGTGATCCATCAGAACGACATGGTTGGCACGTTCGCGGATATGCGGCCGGATGGAATCAGCCAGCGCGGAACCGCCGGGTGTGGCGTAATGCGC
>CAYPAG010000015.1:0-18901 GCA_964408645.1 uncultured Pelolinea sp.
TGATAATAAAATATATGCGTGTCTAAAAATTTATTAATATTTCTATAATGGAAAATTAATCAGCCATTCGTAAAATACATGTCAGTGAGGTGATCAATGAGGGTTGCAATAGTTACAGACAGCACAGCAGATTTGCCAAAATTAACGATTGAACAGCACGGTATAGGGGTTGTTCCGCTCTACATCAACATCGGCGAAAAAAGTTTTCTGGATGGCGTGGATATGACGCGCGAGGAGTTTTACACGGGATTGCCTAATTTTGACAAGCATCCCACCACTGCGGTGCCCGGGATTGACGCGTTTGTCAATATTTACAACCAGGCGATTGAAAAAGGCGCCGAAGCGATCATTTCCCTGCACATCGGCAAAGCACTCAGCAACACGGTGGATGTCGCGCGCCTGGCGGCCGAAAAGATCAAGGAAATCCCCGTTCATGTATTTGATCCTGGCAACTTATCCATGGGTACGGGTTTGCTGGTTCAGCACGCCGCGATGATGGCGGAAGCCGGGGAAAAAGTGAAAGATATTCTGGCATCGGTCGCGGATAAAGCCAAACGAACATACACCTTTGCGGTGCTCTCCACGCTGGAGTTTCTGCGGCGCAGCGGCCGGCTTTCGAATTTCATGTTCGGTTTGGGCAGCATTTTGGTCCTGCGGCCAATCCTGAAAATGAATGACGGCGTCACTGATATGGAGCGCACCCGAACAGATCACGGCGCTTTTAAGAAGCTGATCGGTTTAGTTGAAGATTTAGGACGGCTTGAACAGCTCGCTTTTGTGCATACACACGCATTGGAAAAACTCAAGCGACTTCAGCAGGAGGCGGCTTACCTTGTGCCTGAAGGCCTTTCACCGCTGGTTGGCGAGGTGACGCCGGTGATCGGCGCGCACATCGGCCCTGGCGCGGTGGGTTTTTCGGTGATCAAGGCAGCGTAATATTAGACAATTTTTGGAGGGAAGATGAAATTAGCAAAAGCAATTGCTTTAATAGGGGCCATCGCTCAAGGGGGTATTTTGGTTTATGGATTCACACAGGGTGATTTTGGCGCTGCCGGGGAATTTTTCTTCAACGATCCCTGGGGCATCGTCTCACTGGTGGATGTATATGTCGGCTTTATGTTTTTCTGCGCCTGGGTGATCTTCCGGGAGAAGACCATCTGGTCAGGTTTGTTGTGGACGATTGCGATCTTGATCCTGGGAAATTTCCCTGCCGGCGTTTACGCATTTTTGGCATTGCAGGGCAGTGAAAACAACTGGAAGAAATTCTGGATGGGTAAACACGCTTAATAAAACGAGGAATATATGAAAGACCGAAAATTATTTGTTTGGATCAATATCATTACTTTTGTTTTCACCCTGGCGCTCAATTTTTTAGCGACCAATCTGCCGCTGAATAACCTGACCACCGGCCAGATTTCTGATATGTTCGATATTTACTTTGTACCCGCCGGCTATGTCTTTTCCATCTGGGGATTGATCTATCTGGGGCTGCTGGGATTTGTCATCTACCAGGCGCTGCCCAAGCAGAGAAATAGCGAACGGCTTGCGCGGATCGACGGTTGGTTTGTCCTCAGCAACATCGCGAATGGATTATGGCTGGTGAGCTTTCATTACCTGCAGTTTGGATTAGCCTTGCTCTTGATGCTGGTCCTTCTCCTATCCCTGATCATGATCTTCCTGCGTCTCGAGATTGGCAAGACCAACGTGAGCAGCGGATTTCGCTGGCTGGTGCATGCGCCTTTCAGCACCTATCTCGGCTGGATCACTGTGGCCATCATAGCCAATGCTACTCAGCTGCTTTATGTTCTTGACTGGAATGGATTCGGCATCGCGCCGGCGGTCTGGCTGGTCATCATGCTGGCAGCGGCTGTTATCATTTCCGCGCTGATGAGCTTCTCTCGTCGGAACATTCCGCACGCGCTGGTGCTGATATGGGCTTTTATCGGCATCGCGGTGAAATTCCCGGACGTAGAACTGGTGAATCTCTCCGCGTGGGGCACCGCAGGTCTGGTGGGGCTGTTGTTGCTGGCGGCTCTGTTTACCGGAAAGAAAATTGCGGAATAGGATAAGAGATCGGATTTTTCCGAAAAAATGAGACCTCAAAGGTTTTTGATACCTTTGAGGTCTTTTGTTCTTTGATGTGATCGCTGATTTCAATAATCTATCTGAATTAGATCAATCGCCAAGGCTGCTCAAGGAAGACTGCCAGCCGCTGCATGAACTGCGCGGCTTCGGCGCCATCGGTGATGCGGTGGTCGGCGGATAAGGTTGCTTTCATCTGCCAACCAATGACGACCTGTCCGTTCTGGATGACCGGCACCTGCAGCGCGCCGCCCACCGCCAGGATGGCGGCTTCCGGCGGATTGATGATGGCCACAAAATCTTCCACCCCGAACATACCGAGGTTGCTGATGGTGAAGGTGGAACCCTCGATATCCTCATTGCGGACTTTCCCGTCTTTGACGCGGGCAACCATCTCTTTCATTTCTGTTGAAATCACTTTGAGCGGTTTCTGGTCCGCGTTCCTGACCACCACCGTTAAAAGGCCATTCTTCACCGCAACAGCCGAACCGATATTGACATCCCCATGCCGTGTTAGATCATTTCCATTAAGGGAAGCATTGAGATTGGGAAACTCTCGCAGAGCCAACGCTGCCGCCCGGATGATGTAATCATTCACAGATAAGCGTTCATCCTCAGGCAGCTCGCGATTCATTTGCTCACGCATCTGCATCAAACTGCCTGCATCGAAGCGGTAAGTCACATAAAAATCCGGGATGGTCTGGCGGGACTCAAGCATGCGTTTGCCGATCGCTGTGCGCAACTTGCTCATCTCGAAGGTTTGGTCTTCAGTGCTGACGATCGCGGGCATTTCCTGCTTTTCCGTCCTGGCTGAGCTGCCTTTCACAAGCGCGGTTTGGACATCCCGCTTGACAATTCGTCCGCCTGGCCCTGTGCCTTTGATTACCGCCAGATCAAGATCTTTTTCGGCTGCCATGCGTTTGGCCAATGGCGAGGCCTTGATGAATTCCATCTCATCGGATTGGGCTGCGGGCTGGCTTTCGGATGCTTCAGGCGCAGGGATTTCTTGATCAACGGGTTTCTGCCCGGACTCTTCCCCACTTTCCCGCGGTTTTTGTGCGGCAACCTTGGGACCTGATTTCCCCGTCAATTGTTCCAGGTCAACTTCTTCGCCTTCGGCGGCAACGACCGCGATGGGTGTACCCACCGGCAGCACCTGCCCGACTTCAGCCAGGTGCTTGTAGACGATCCCGCTGAAACTGGATTCGACCTCCACGGTCGCCTTGTCGGTTTCAATTTCAGCCAGAACATCGCCTTTTTCAACGGCATCCTTTTCGGATTTCACCCATTTCACCAGCGTGCCTTCGGCCATATCAAAGCCCAGTTTGGGCATTTCAACGATTTCAGCCATTATCTTGTAACCTCCTTGACTGCCTGAACAATATCCTCCACCTGGGGGAGTGCCATCTGTTCAAGGCGGGCGTTATAAGGCAGGGGGACTTCTTTCTGAGCAACGCGCTTGACCGGTGCGTCAAGATAATCAAACGCTTCTTCCTGAATTCTCGCGGAGATCTCGGAGCCGACGCCATAGGAGCGCCAGCCTTCTTCAGCGATGACCGCCCGATTGGTCTTTTTGACCGATTCGATCACCGGGTCCATGTCCAGCGGCCGAAGCGTGCGCAAATCAACCACTTCAACCGAAATACCATCCTCTTTTTCAAGCTGCGCGGCCGCTTTCATTGCGTAACCAAGCATCTTGGAATATGTCACGACAGTCACATCACTGCCTTCGCGCTGAACCTTTGATTTGCCGATGGGCGTCAAGTACTCCCCATCCGGCACTTCTCCGCGCTGCTGGTAAACCGTGGCGTTTTCTATAAACAGCACGGGATTATTGCTGCGGATGGATGACTTCAGCAATCCCTTGGCGTCTTCTGGGGTTCCCGGCGCAACGACCGTCAAACCCGGGAAGTGCGCGAATATCGCATCCGGCGTTTGAGAGTGAGTCGCAGCCAGCTGCCGTCCGCCTCCGCCGGGAGCGCGGATCACCAATGGCAGGGTGAACTGTCCACCGAACATGTAATGAAGCTTGGCTGCCTCATTGACAATATGATCCATCGCCACAAAGGCAAAGTTGATCGTCATCAATTCGGCGACCGGGCGCATACCGTTCATGGCAGCGCCAATGGCAGCACCGACGATGGCCGCTTCCGCGATGGGCGTATCCCTGACACGCTCAGAGCCGAATTCATCCAGAAATCCTTTGGTTACCGCGTACGTGCCGCCCCAGACGCCAACTTCTTCACCAAGGATAAAAACTTTCTCATCCCGTTTCATTTCCTCCCACAAAGCCTGGGAGATGGCTTCACGCATGGTTATAATCGCCATGTCTACCCTCCGTATTCCTCAGCGTAAATATGTTCAAATAAAGCTTCATCGGCAGGTTCCGGACTCTCGTGAGCGAATCTGACTGCTTCTTCCACTTCCCTTTCCACATCCTGCACGATTTCATCCAGTTCATTTTTCTCGGCGATCCCGTTTTTGGTTAGGAAACCAGAAAAATTATCAATTGGGCCCCTCTCTTCAAATTTTTTCACTTCTTCTTTGGAGCGATATTTTTCAGGGTCACCCATGGAATGCCCGCGGAAACGGTATGTGCAAATCTCCAGGAACTGGGGACCCTTTCCGCTGCGAATCTCAGCCAACCGTTCGGATACCATCTGCTTGACTGCCATCACATCCATCCCATCCACATCATACGCAGGCATGCCGTAGCCGCAGGCTTTTTGGATGATGTCAGATACAGCGGACGCTCGTTCCGGCGAGGTGCCCATGCCATAACGGTTATTTTCGCAAACCCACAGCACAGGCAGATTCCAGGTTTTAGACATGTTTAGCGCTTCATGAAAAAAGCCAATATTGGTCGCGCCCTCGCCAAACATACAGATGGTGACCGCGCCTGTTTTCTGCATATGGTCTGCCAATGCCAGTCCGGTGGCGATTGGCAGATGAGCGCCGACGATGGCGTGACCGCCCCAAAACTTCTTTTCCACGTCGGCCATGTGCATCGATCCGCCCTTGCCCTGAGAGCAGCCAGTCGCCTTTCCCAGCAGCTCTGCCATGACAACATTCGCAGGAATGCCCACATTGATGGCGAGTCCATGATCACGGTAAGCGGTGATGACATTGTCATTCGGCTGACGGGCGGCTACGATACCTGTGCTGACCGCTTCCTGACCGATATAAAGATGCAAAAAACCGCCAATCTCTCCCTTTTGATACAGCTCTGCGGCTGTTTCCTCCAACCGGCGGATAAGCACCATTTGCCGGTAGAGGTCTAAATATTCACTTTTTTCCATGACGTATTTACTCCTGTTGATGGAAATTCAAACTTTGTTATCTCAACACCAATCATATCGAGGATTTATTTACAGCATAATAGGAAATTTGTTAAAAAATATCGCTCTCATGCGAGAGCGATATCATTCAATCCAACTTGGATGTGCACTGCGGACAGCGCGTGGCTTTGATGGAGATGGCTGAAAAACAATATGGACATGGCTTGGTTGAAGGTTCAGACACCGGTTCCGGTTTTTGCAGTTTGTTCATTTGGCGCACCATGATGAAAATGACGAATGCCAGGATCAGGAAATTGATCACTGCGTTGATGAACAATCCGATATTGATAGTGACCGCACCTGCAGATTGGGCTTCCGCTAAAGACCCAAAACTTCCACCGCTGAGGTTAATATAAAGGTCAGAGAAATCCACGTTTCCAACCAGCATGCCGATCGGGGGCATGATCACATCATTTACCAGCGAATTCACGATGCTGCCAAAAGCACCGCCAATGATGACGCCGACGGCCAGATCCATTACATTTCCCCGCTGGATAAACTTCTTAAATTCATCCCACATTTTTTCCTCCTGATATTTGCCTTAAGTATAAGGCGAACTTTACTCCGTGTTCCGCTGATTCTTTCTCATTTGAAATTCAATCTGATAAATATGGTTGATGTCAAAAGGTTTTTTGCATTCGAACCGACATGATCAACGGATAATGGAAGATGGAAAAACCAAGCTGATTTTTTATTACCCGATGATAAAAAAGCGTTTTGGTAAACAAAGTAAGTGATAAGCGTAAGGATTTAGGAATGCCTTTTTCCTTCTTTCCCCTCATATAATTCGTCATGAACGAGCTTCATGAAAACTTCCACCACCTGAGGATCCAGCTGCTTTCCCGATTGCTGGTTGATGTAATCCAGTGATTTTTTTGCAGACCATGCCTTCCGGTAAGGTCTGTCTGAGGTAAGCGCATCCCATATATCGACCACCGCGAATATTCGCGCGGAGAGCGGGATGTCTTCGCCTTTTAATCCATCCGGGTATCCACTCCCGTCGAACCGCTCATGATGATGGAGTGGTACATCCAGGACAGGCCGCAGGTATTCGATTGGGTTTAATAAGTCAAACGCCCGGCTGGCATGGGAACGCATGATCACCCACTCTTCCTCATTTAGCGGACCAGGCTTTAGTAGAATTCGGTCGGGAATACCCATCTTACCGATATCGTGGAGCAGCGCCCCTCGGCGGATATGCACCAGCCCTTCCTCCGGGATGCCCAAAGCGCGAGCGATCTTGACGGTCATCTCTGCCACTCTGCGCGTATGTCCTTCGGTTTCGTGATCTCGCATCTCCAGCGCCCGGGACCAACCCTCGAGGGTGGTGTCATAGGCTTGGGTGAGATCAATATTGGTTCGGTTTAGATCATCCAGCATGGTTGTATTATCGATCGCGATGGCAGCCTGCCCCGCGAGAGTGTCCAGAAAATTAAACCAATCCTGGTCTGGATTGAGGAGTTCGCGGTGAAAGACATCCAGAACGCCTTTTATCAGACCTTTAGCGATCAACGGTACGCTGAAAAAGCTCTCAAAACCCTCGTTCTGAAGGATTTCCGCATAACCCGACTGAGGGTGTGATTCGCTTAAGTTAAGTGCCTGAACCAGATGCTGTTCCAGTGTGTTGGAGTTTATTAAATCTTTTTCGATGGGAATGGCATATTTTTCAATATCGTGGGTTTTAAATCCTCTGCTGGCTTTAAATTTTAATTCTTGTCCGCCATGGTCCATCAGTAAAATCGCCGCAGCATCCACACCGAGCCGCTTGATCACCTGATCCAGCAGAATATTCATAATCACGCGGAGATCAAGACTTGAATTGATGGCTGTGTCGATATCATGCAGAGAGGCCAGTCTTTCGACTTGGTGGTTGATCTGTTCAATCAATCGGGAATTATCAATCGCGACTGCCAGTTGGGCAGCCATTGATTCCAACAGGCGTTGATGGTCAGCGGAGTAAACATCAGCATCAAAACATTGGACGCTGATGGATCCGATCACTTCTCCCTTTTTGATTAGCGGCACACCCAGCCAAGACCTGATTGGCTTGCCTTCCTGTGGAGAGTCTACTGGCAATGACTCAATGGTCATATCTCCAAATCGAAGTGACTGCTTGTTCCGCATCATCCACCCCATCAATCCGCTGTCTTCTTTCTCATATCGCTGATTTTGAAATTCAGTGATCTGGATACCCTCCTCAATGGCAAACGCGATGGTCACGGACTCGTCAATTTGATTGAAAAAAGCCAGGAGGAACGCGTCTGGATGGAAAATGCTTTGGATTTGCTGATAAAGTCTTTCATATAACGCCTGGGGATCACTGATATTGGCAGCAGCGAGTGAAGTCTCATAGAGCGCGGTTAGTTCGTCATTCCGTTTTCTCTGCTCCTCAATCAGTTGAAATTTTTGGATCGAAATACCCAGTTGATTAGCGATCGCGGAAAGCAAACCAAGGTCCTCGGGAGAGTAATGGCCGGGCTCTGTGCTTTCGGCATTGATAACCCCGATGATTTCCATCTCTGTTCGGATCGGTACGGCAATTTCTGATAACGTTGCAGTGCGCCAATTTAGATAATCAATGTCAAGGGTGACATTGTTGACGATTTGCGGTTTACCCGTCCGGATAGCTCGGCCTGTAATCCCCTGGTCAACAGAAATTCCCTCTTTGATCAGGTCAAAATCAATCCCGCGATAGGAGTAGTGTGGAAATAGCCAGCGCTTCCTGGAATCATAGAGATTGACTCCGAAGTAATCACTATAAAATGAATCTGCCATCACTTCTGTGACTTTTTCAATCAACTCATCAATGCTGCTGGATAAGAACCCCGCTTCAGCCACCTCCCGTAGAACGTTGACTTCCAATAATTGGCGTTGTAATTTCTTTTCCGATGATTTTCTCTCAGAAATGTCTCTTATGAATCCCCACATGCCGGTTGGATTGCCCTGGCTATCTCTGGACAAAAAGCCAGAAATTTCCACGGGGATCAAATTCCCATCCTTTTTTATTAATTCTTTTTCGTAGAGATCAGAATAACCACGGTGGAGTATTTGTTCGACCATGCCCTCTTCAAACTCTCTATATCGATCAGGGGTGAGTTCCATGAATGTCAAGGAAAGAAATTCGTCCCTTGAATAACCCAACATGGTTATCATGACGGAATTGAAATCCAGGATTTTCCCCTGTAAGTCAGTAGACAAGATCCCGTCGATTGCTCCTTCGTATAGCTGGCGATAACGGATTTCCGCCTCAGCCAACTCGGACCGTGTTTGATTTCTTTCTGATGCTCTCTTGATTGTGACCAGCAACTGGTCAATATCATAGGGTTTCTGAAGATAGCTGTAAGCTCCAAGATTGACGGCTTCAATCGCGGTGTCGGTGGATGCGTGACCGGTCGTGATTAGACACTCCGTGTTGGGGGATATCTCTTTTATCCTTTTTAAGACATCAAGCCCGGTCAGATCCTTTAATTTGAGGTCGATTAAAGCGATGGAAATATCTGAATTTTCTACTGCTTTGATGGCCTGAGCGCCGTTGGATGCCTCTTCAACCTCGTATTGATGGATGGAGAGAATCTCCCCTAATGTTTTTCTCAGGGAAGGATCATCATCAATCACTAGAATTCTGGTTATGGTGTTCATCTATTCACGACCTTTGTTCTGGTATTTACAAGAATTGAGGTCAAAAAAATAAATTTCATTGTTAAACACATTCCATGCAAAAAGATGCTCATAACGCCGATGTCACATAATGGCATTATATACATACCAATAAAAAGCGATCCAAATATATGGATGCAATATATTGATAGCAAGACTTGTGCCAGCAATAGAATTTGGATTTCAGAAGGTATTTTATATGGAAAGTTTGATTAGTTAAAAGGAAGGGATACAAGGAATTCAGCGCCTCTGCCTGGCGAATTCTTAAGCTCAATATTTCCGTCATTTGATTCGATCAACATTTTAACGATCGGCAGCCCTAACCCGATTCCCTGCGGTTTGGATGTGTATAACGGCTGATATAGGTTATTAACATCTTCTTTTGAAAATCCTTTACCCGTATCCTTAAAGCTGAAGATTATGCTGTTGTCAACCTTTTTTGCGGAGATGGTTAGCACACCGCCGCTGGGCATCGCTTGATAGGCATTGTTTACCAGGTTCGTAAATGCCTGAAGGATTTGCTGACGGTCTATATTGAGAGCGGGAAGATTCGTTGGAATATCCACGATCAATTGAATGTTATCAGGTGCAGGATGGTGTGATGTCAGGGTATTGATCATTTCACTGATATTTTCCAGTGATCTTACCGGCTGTTTCTGGCGCGCAAAATTATTCAGAGTGGAAATAATATGGTCAGCGTTGTGAACCTCATCTTTGATGATTTCAACACAATCGCTCACCTCAGCATCATCCTTTATATGGTCGCCAATGAAATAAGCGGCGCTGTTGATCACGGCTAGTGGATTACGCAATTCATGCGCGATACCCCCAGACAATTTCCCGAGCACTGCCAATTTTTCCTGCCTGAATACTTGTTCCTGCGATTCGCGCAGCTCCCGGGTTCGTTTTTCGACTTGTTTTTCAAGGTTCCTGGAATAGCCCTGCAGTTCCTTTTGCGCATGTCGTAGTTTGGTGATATCACTGCCGTAGATGTTCACATAATTAAATTCTGGTATGGGTGTGATAAAGAGGTTGTAAACTGAACCATCCACATCCAATTCGATCGAATCATTGCGATTGAGAGTTAGACAGTTTTGAAGCGTATGAAGTGTTCTTTCCGGCACCGGTCTCCCTGAGGCGCACCCCCATAAATCAAGAATTCTTTTTGCGCCATTGTTGAAAAAGAGAATATTCCCTTCTAAATCCACCCTCAGTACAGGATTTGGATTTTCTTGAGGAAATTTGGCTTGCGATGCCAGGGCTCGTTCAAGCTCTTTTTTCTCTGTGATTTCCTGCGAGATGACCTGAATTCCAACGGGCTTTGATTTTTCATTTTTAATCACACAATAATTGGATGAAAACCATTTTTTTCCTGAAAAGAGGTTGAGCTGATCCTCAAAAAAGAGTGAAGCATCCTTCTTGACCGCTACTTTGATGCGATCGACAATCGTATTGCCTAAAGTCTCGCCAAAAACAGACTCGGCGGATTTTCCAATGGTATTTTCTGGCGAAAGCTCAAAGAAATCTAACGCGGTTTTATTGCAATCCAAAAAAATTCCATCCAAATCAAAGTAGCTGATCCCAAATCCCGAATTCTCGAAAAGCAAACGATAATGCTCCTCGCTTTTCCTTAATTCAAATTGCAGCTTTTGACGCTCAAGGTATCCCCAGACATTATCCATCATCAGCTTTAGCTGGATGATATCTTCTTCAACATAATCATGCTGCTTATTGGCTACTCCGACCACCGCTGCAATGCGCCCTTTGCGATACACCGGGATGGTGAGGAAATTGTCCAACGGTGCGTGGCCTTCCGGAAATCCGCGTTTGAGCGGGTGCGGCGCATGAAAATCATTCAGAATGATGGGGCGACCTTGCCGAACTGCTTCGCCCCAAATTCCCGTGTGCTCGAGAAGATAGGTCGTTTGCGGTTCGGTGATCGTACAGTCAGCCATCACATTTTTTGACCACGAATTCAGCGTAAATTCACGTTTTTGGTCATCGTAATGGTAAATATAACCATAACGGCTGCCGGTCAGTGAGATCGCCTCACCCAGCGCGTAATCCAGGAAGTCCTGCGGACTCTCCGCCTCATACTGGCTGATTTTTAATAATCTTTCGACACGTGATTTGTTTAGTCTTTGCTGGTCCTCGGCTTTTTTCATGCGGAGAAGCGCGCGGATCTGCGCGTTGAGAAGGGATTCGGTGATGGATTTAACCAAATAAACATCCGCATCGATTCGTTTCCCATCCGAGAGCAGTGTTTCTGCCAAGTCATCATCCGTGAAAGCGATGACCGGAACCGATTGAAACTGCGGATTGGATCGCAATTTCTGCATCAAGTCGGGGTAAGTATCAGATGATTTAGACAGATCGAGAATGAAAATGTCCGGCGTACGAGTTAGAACAGCATTGAGTAAAGGCGAAGGATCTGAGTAGCCTTCAACCTGAAAACCAATTTTTATAAGCGAAGTTTGAATGGATATCAAGAAATCTTTATCTACACTCAAGACAAATATGTGCTCAGGGTCTGCCATAATGGTTTTAAGATTCCTTAGGACTCCAATTCAATAATACAAACCTCATTTAATGGGAACGATTACTTATTATATACAGCAACATCAATAAATCCATTTACCCCTCAAAATAAATTAATTTTCATCTTTCCCTTCGAATTGAAACGAGGTGAGAGAAAATCTTGTTCTCTCTGGTTACTTTAGGAAGAGATAAGACAACTTTAATAACCCTGCTTCATCTATAATGGAACAAAAATGTGTATAGGAGGATGGATGGATTGTAAAAAAGCTGCCAATGAGAAAAAATGCAATTGCAGCTATGAACCCTGCAGCCGCAAGGGTATCTGTTGTGAGTGCATTGCGTACCACCTCAACAGCAGGGAACTGCCGGCATGCTGTTTCCCGGATCATGCGGAAATGACATATGACAGATCCTTTGAAAGATTCGCTGACCTGGTTGCTGCGGGCAAGGTTTAATTAATCCATGGTGTGGCCTCAAATCTACGACCCGCTCGGGAGTCAATGGGGATCAATGGCGGTTGCAGCACTGCCGATTCTGGTTCTCATGGGGTTACTTCTTTTCAGCCATTTGCGCCCGTATTTCTCAGCATTCATTGGCTTGTTATGCGCGTCCGCCATCGCTGTCGCAATTTATCAGATGCCGGTTGATAAGGTGTTCGCTTCAATCGGGTTTGGCGTCCTTTACGGGCTGCTGCCCATTGGCTGGATTGTCCTGAATGTGTTCTTCCTGTTTAGAATCTTGACCCATGCAGGATTGATTGAGGAATTAAAGACCGCGTTGGTCACGATAACCGGAGACCAACGGATCCAGCTTCTCCTGGTTGCGTTCTGCTTTGGCGCCATTCTCGAAGGGGCAGCCGGATTCGGCACACCGGTGGCGATCACAGCCTCGATTTTGATAGGTTTAGGATTTTCACCTTTGGATGCGTCAGTCCTTTCCTTGCTGGCCAATACCGCTCCGGTGGCGTATGGCGGTTTGGGAACACCCATCATCGCGTTACAAGGAGTCACTGGTCTTGATCTGGGAGAATTGAGCGCGACTGTGGGCAGGTTGTTATCGCCGATCGGCGCCATCATCCCGATCTGGCTTGTGTGGGCTTATGCAGGTTGGAAAAAGACAAGGGAAATTCTGCCAATCCTGCTTGTCTCTGGGATCACTTACTCGATAGCACAAAGAGCAATCTCCTTTTTTCATGGACCTTGGCTGGTGGGGGTGGGCGCAGGGATTGTTTCATTGGCAGCGACTCTACTCGCGCTTAAGTTTTCAGGTCTTTTAACGAAAAAGAGAATAAATTCAGCCCACAAAGAAGGGAATTCGGCATGGAGATTATGGCTGCCCTGGTTGGTATTAATTGTCTTAATTCTTGTCTGGGGTTTGCCCGGTGTGAAATCCTTCCTTGATCAAACGACAAAAGAATTAGCGATTCCCGTGCTCGACCAACAAGTGTTACGCATGCCGCCAATCATCGCTAAGCCAGCTGCAGAACCGGCGGTTTTCAAATTTAATTGGCTTTCCGCGACCGGGACAGCGATATTTTTGGCCGGTGTTATCAACGGTTTGCTGTTTGGGTTTAAGCCCGGTGAAATCTTGAAAGTGTTTTCCGCGTCAATTTATGAGGTCAGATTTTCGCTGCTGACGATCAGCGGCATGATGTCACTGGGGTTTATCACACGTTATAGCGGGATGGATGGCACTCTGGGGCTGGCATTTGCGTCTGCTGGCATTTTTTACCCCTTTTTCGGTACCCTGCTTGGTTGGTTGGGTGTTGCGATCACTGGTTCAGATACATCTTCGAATGTGCTATTTGGAAGCTTGCAGACCATCACCGCCCGCAAGCTGGGCTTGGATGCGACCATCATGGCAGCTGCAAACAGCGCGGGCGGTGTGATGGGGAAGATGATCGACGCTCAATCGATCGTGATTGCCAGCACTTCTACCCGCTGGTTTGGGCATGAAAGCCAGATACTGCGCAGGGTTTTAGCTCACAGCGTGGTGTTGGCGGTGATCGTAGGGTTGATCGTTACCGCTCATATCTACTGGTTATAAATACGCCAGAAAACCAAGATCTTGATAAGCGGTTAAACCAATTCCTTATCAGTAATTAGAGTAAACCCTTAAAAGAGAATTAATCCTTTGAAGGGTAATCCAGCTGTTTGCCATGATAAATGGCATTGCGCGCCCGGTTAAACTCATTGGTTAATTTAACAAAGACTTCTTCCGCCGGCCGTTCGCTGAAGTATGCAGTGCGAAGATATGAATAATGCACAATTTCCCAAGCCACGGCGGCGATCATGGCGTTGTCATCCAAGCCGTCAGGTAGATCAGACATTTTTTCCTCCACAGAAGTGATTTGCTTGCTATTTTAACATTTGTATGTAGATAGGAAACAGAAAAACTCGATGGAATATCTCAATTGTGTGCTGATTCAAGAATATTAATCCTCACGAAGGATGCTGAATATCGCGTCCGAGCGGTCAAGAATCTTGGTTGCGTTCCCAATGATCTCTATGTAGATGGATGATTCATTGTTGTCATAGCTGATTTCAAATACTTCTTGATTGACATTGATGATCGTTCTAAGAATATAAATACCATCGGGTACTTCAAGAATGTTGATGCTTTGTCCAGGCGTGAATGGATCGTAAAGGTCATACCAACCAACAGTTAATCCCTGCTGGTCGTAATTACACTCGGGATATTGTCTTTCCTGAGGGTTAAATTCTTGTTCAATGGGATTGAAATTGCCTTCAGGGAATACACCGTAATCCCAAATACAAAAACTTATCTTGACTGATGACGCGGCCAATTCGTCTCGAACACCAAATTCGTCTGTGTCCCAGAGCTCATAATTGGCAAAATTGGCCAGGTGCCAATGGTCATGCTCATCCTTGTATTGAAAATCACCTACACTGGTGTGGTATTCATCCCCAGATTGAGAAGTCAGTATTTGCGTAGCCAAAAACCTGTCCTCTTCCTCCGTGCTGTAAAGATGGAGGTCACCTTCGCCCAGATTGGCAAAAGCGGTATCAAACAGGAGTTCCTTGACAGTTGGGCTGTACCGTATGACTACTCGCCGGGGATCTGCCAGCACCAGATCTGGCAGCAGCAAGTCGTTTTCCGGCAATACCTTGGCCCGCAATTCATCATCGGAGAAAATCTCATCTGCGTCCGAATCTGCCGAGAGTTCAAGAGCTGAGGGTGTCGTTAAAGGAGTGGAATTGTCGTTACTCGCGATATCCTGGTCAGTCGGACGGCGTTGATTGACTCCTGACCCCATGCTATTCGCATAGACAATGGCTGTTGCGAGTCCAAGAACCAACACGATGATTGTCACAGTCTGTAAGTTTAATTTCACCTAACCTCATATCTTTTTTTTGATCAACCTGAATAATATTTAAGTTTTGCCTTATTCAAGTCTAAATAAGAATCAATCCTCCATGTATTAGTAAATCCTAAAAATTATGTAAAGACGATGTTATGTGGATGGCGATTTAAAAATGATTGAAACAGGTTTTTTTTCCAGCGTTTATCAATTTCTGTCTGCAATAAGCGTGAATCTTATAGAATGTTCTATAATTTAAACATACAAGAAAAAAGGAAATCAGATGACCATCAATGTTGGCGTACTAACTGCCGGGGGAGACACGCCCGGATTGAATGCGGCGTTGCGCGGGTTGGGAAAATCGGCTTCGTATATCTATGATCTTCAGTTGATCGGATTCTATGATGGATTCCGGGGCTTGCTGCACGACCGCCATATCGTGCTGAACGATTCCGCGTTATCCGGCATTTTGACGATCGGCGGCACGATTCTGGGCACCAGCCGGGATAAACCGCAGAAGATGCTGGTGGGCGGAAAGATCCAGGATATGCGTGAAGCGATGATGGAAACTTATAAGAAACATCATCTGGATGTTCTGGTCTGTATTGGCGGCGGGGGAACGCAGAAAAATGCCTACAGTCTGATGGAAAAAGGGCTGAACATCATCACCTTGCCAAAGACGATCGATAACGATATCGCCAACACTGATGCCACCCTGGGGTTTGACACGGCGCTGGGCATTGCCACAGAAGCCATCGACCGCCTGCACAGCACAGCGCACAGCCACCATCGCATTATTATCGTGGAGATCATGGGGCACAATGCCGGCTGGCTTGCTTTGGGCGCGGGGGTGGCTGGCGGTGCGGATGTGATTTTGATCCCGGAAATCGCTTATGAACCTGAAAGCATTGCCCAGGCGATTCTTGAACGCAGCCAAAGCGGCAAGCATTTCAGCATCGTCGCTGTCTCTGAAGGGGCCATGTCCAAAGCGGACCGCAGACATGAATCTAAATTGATAGAGGAAAAATCATCTGCAAAAGAAAAAAAGGACAAGGAGAAAGCGCGGCTGGCATTGGAAGAGTTTTATGCCGCGCAAGCAGGCAGGACAATGCGCCTCTCGGCTGACCTTGAGAGATTAACGGGTTTGGAGTCGCGCGTTACGATTCTTGGATATGTTCAACGCGGCGGCACACCCTCCGCCCGTGACCGGCTGCTGGGTTCCCAGTTGGGCGGCGCAGCGGCGGCGATGATCGCGGAAGGTATCAGTGGGGTAATGGTGGCGATAAAAGGTCAGGGCACCAAGCCAGTCGATTTGAAAACCGTGGTTAATAAGCGCAAGACTGTTCCCGAGGAACATATCTGGGTGCAGACCGCCAGACGTGTGGGCACGTGCCTTGGGGACTAGTACCTAAAACTGATTTAACAAGATTATTCGGATAACATTGGGTATATAGTTTTTAACTATCGCCTACGACATCGAAAGAACTGAAAAATATTTTTAAGGTCTTAGTAGATCATTCGCATCTGTCTACTTTGACCTTTGGTGTTTAAACTAAAAATTAGTAAATCAAGCTCTCCTTACTAATGCTCTAATATTTACAGTAAAAATACGGTCGCCTCTAAGTGTGTAAGAACTTTGTAATAATCAATTTAATTTTTTATTTTCAAAAATTTTATGGTTGAATAATCAGAGAAATTGGATAAATATCGTTTAATATTTCTTGCTTCAAAAGCAGATAGATAATCAGGAAGGAAAAAATGAAAACACTAAGCAAGTTCCTTTTCGCTGCAGGACTCATAGCGGTCGTGAGTGTACCTCTGCTCGCGCCGCGCCTAGCCCCCACCGAATCCGAACCTCAGCTTACAGCGCCGACCGAAGCAGTCAGTTCGGCGCCGGTATCGGAGATCGTAACAGAAGTTGAAACAGTGAACCCTTATTCACTGGAAGCGCTGGCTGCCCGAGAATATGGGCAGGGCGAATTACGGGTTGAGTATCCCTGGCATAATGAACCGGAATTCACCCGATATTACATTACCTATGACAGCGATGGATTGAATATTCACGGGTTTGTCAATATCCCAACAGGAAAAGGTCCATTCCCGGTGGTTATCGCTTTACATGGGTATATCCCGGCAAGTGAGTATGAAACTTTGGATTATTCCACCCGCTATGCGGATGCCATCGCGCGAAAAGGGTATATTGTGCTTCACCCCAACTTGCGCAATTACCCTCCATCCGATTCACCCGGCCGGGTGCGCGGAGATAATGCCTCAGGTTACACCATCGATGTGATGAATCTTCTCGCCCATGTCCGCGAAGAATCTGGTCAGTCTGACAGCATCTTTGAAAACGCTGATCTCAGCCGGATGGGTATCTGGGGGCACAGCATGGGTGGAGGTATCTCCTTGCGGGTGATCAGCCTGGTGCCTGAGGTCAAGGCGGCTGTTCTTTATGCAGCCGTGACCCAACGATATACGAATGAAACTGCCGGGTTTAAGGTGATCGACCTGGAGTCATCCGATGCTGAATACAGTGTGCATCACGGAACGGCTGATCCGACAGTCAGCGTATCCTGGTCATACCGATTCTGCGACCAGCTTGAGGAAATGGGGAAGGCGCATGAATGTTTCTTCTACGAAGACGCGCCGCATACTTTTATACGACTTGGGCAGGACGAACCGGTGTTTATCAAACGGACGATTGATTTCTATAACAGAATCCTAAAAAGCGATTCATAAAAAATCTCAAATATTAAAAACTGACAGGTTTACGAACCTGTCAGTTTTTATTTTCAAATAGTCTGGATCAGTCTTCCAAAGTGCCGTCATCCAGCATTTGAAGAATACGCTGAAGATAGGTTTTATCGCGCCTTTCGAATTCAGGTTCTATTTTTGATGCTTCCGTGAAGAAATGGCGTATGCCTTTACCGCGTGCCTGCCCTTCGGCTGTGTGCATATCCAGGGCATAATCCGGGATGACCGGCAGCGCTTTACCTTGATTGCTGGAATGAATCAACCAGTTGACCATTTCGTCGCTCGATCTGTCCTTTAGGCACCGGCAGAGGTAGCGCACCGCGTGAACGGCGAAAAGTTTACGCTCACCCACGGAACGGTCAAAGGAAGAATTCATCTCATAGAGACTCTGAAGAATAACCGGAGCGTTAACATCACCGAATCCAATATCTTCCACGGAGATCACGCGCAGCCGATACCACAAATAATCTTCCATGGCAGGGCTGGTGAGGATCATTTCATAAGCCAAAAGCACCGCGTTTTCCTCATGGCCGCGGCGGATTTCTTTTTGCAGGGCGGAGATCACGTGATCGGCAGGAAAGCCATGAAAAGTTTTTACATCCACCCAAGGGTCTCGAGCTAAGTGCGCCATTTGTTTTCCTCCAATTAGATTAGATATTTCAATATGATGCCTGTGTAGATAGCAATGGTTTTCGACAGGCTTTCAATCTGCACCCATTCATCTGGCGCGTGTGGATTGCCGCCGGTGGGTCCGAAACCGCACAATGTGGGGATGCCCGCGCCAATCAGCATATAACCTTCATTCCCAGGTCCCGCGCCTTTGGCCTCCCAGCGCCTGCCGGTATAAATCTCCGTGAAATCCTGGGCGATCGTGACCAACGGATGATCTTGCGGGATCGCAGCGCCAGGAAAATTCACCGTTACTTTTTTCTCTGCGCTCAAGCCCGGCCGCCTTTGGCAAACCTGATCCATGGTTAAATCGATCCGGTTCAGCACGTCATCGGCAGATTGGCCTGGCATGAGGCGGATATCGATCATGGCCGAGGCTTTGTTGGGCACAATGCTTGGATAATCGCCGCCGCTGATCAGCGTTCCGGGAGTGATGGTGCTGCCGAGGTGCTCAAAACCCGGACGCTCGTCAAAGGGGAGCTGGAGTTTTTCAAGCTCAAGGAGAATTTCAGCCAATCCCATCACCGCGTTGTCGCCCAGA
>CAYPAG010000015.1:19001-22688 GCA_964408645.1 uncultured Pelolinea sp.
GGCGGATGCTGCCAGTCTTCATGCTTGCCCTCGGCAACGGTATCCATGTGGCCGATCAGGGCGAATCCTTTCTCGCCATTCCCCAGCGTGACCAAGGCATTCGGGTGGCTGGGATCTTTGGCAGCGAGCTCGGCGGGTAGATCCAGCCGGCGGGCTTCCGCCAGAATCCTTTCAGCCACTTGCTTTTCGGAATCACGGCCATTGACCGAAGGAATGCGGACGAGATCGCGCAAAAACTCCAAAGCCTCTGTATGATAGCTCTGAGCGATTTTTAATAATTCTTCCGGTGAAGTGACACCCATTTCAGCGAAGCCCATCCTCCATCATCTGAACAAAACGCTGCTGATCCAGGTCGAGGATGATCTCGGCGTTGACGGGTTTGCCGCTGCGATCCCACCAGTCCACATAAGTCAGGCCGCGCGACTGAATGCCGCCGGTTTCAACCGAAACATGGTGATTTTCTTTTTTGGTGATCAAGGTTGGGTCGATGGCACAGGCAACCGCCAACTCATCGGAAGGGAAAAGAAATTTTTGGTTAAACATTTGCCTGACGAATCCCAGAATGATCTGGTTGGTGTCATGCATGAATTTTGACTTGGGTGTTCCCAGAGAAAAGAAGCGGTCAAGATTTTCCTCTGTGAACAAGTGCTGCATGGTCGTTTCCCAAGAAAGGATGCGCACCAACGGCCAGCGCTCAAATACCGAGCGGGCTGCTTCCGCGTCCACAAAAATATTAAATTCAGCTGTGATGTTGATGTTCCCTTTGGCATAAACTGCGCCGCCCATGATGGTGAGACTGGCGAATTTGGAAGGCAGCTCGGGGTCCAGCTGCTGGGCAACCGCCAGGTTGGTCAGAGGGCCGATGGCAATCAGATCGATCTCACCCGGATGCTCATTGGCCAGATCAACCAGCGCTTGAGCCGCGTGTTTTTTCTGGGGCTGCCTTTTTGAAGTGGGAACGCCCGCATCGCCAAGCCCATCTTCGCCATGGACATACGCCGCGTAATGAGGTTCAGCCACCAAAGGTCTGGCGCAGCCGGGGTAAACCGGCACATCTTTGCCCACCAAGTCCAGCACTTTCAGGCAGTTGGCGGTAGCGTTGTCGACAGAGGTGTTGCCGTGCACGGAGGTCAGAGCTATGACTTCGGCCAATGGGCTGGCAAACGCCAGCAGCATGGACGCGGCGTCATCAACCCCGCAATCCGTATCAATGATGATTTTTTTCATATTCGCTCTTGTTTGCTATGTTTGACTTTCTCCATCAGGCGGTCATGCTGCTCTTCCAGCCCCTGTTTGGCTTTGCCATAGTCAACCGTGAGTAAGCTGTTGTCGCGCATCAGCCAGCGGCCATCCACCATGACGTCGCGCACGTGGTAACCGCCGACCGAATAAACCAGGGCGGTGTAGTAATCCTGGCCGTGAAAAGGCGTCCAACCAGTCTCATCCAGATCCAACGCAATCAGATCCGCTTTCTTGCCCACCTCGAGAGAACCGATCTCATTCTGTTTACCGATCGCGCGGGCGCCATTCATGGTTGCCATGTCGAGGATGTAGCGGGTCGGGAGGGCTGCCGCGTCCAGATGCAGCAGCGCCATCAACTTGCCGGTCAGCGCCATTTCCTTGAACATGTCGTAGCTGTTGTTGTTGGTCACGTTGTCTGTTCCCAACGCCACATTCACGCCAGCCTCGCGAAGTTCAAGCAGGGGGGCCAAGCCGGCGGCGTTGCGCATACCGGAAGAAGGCGCGAACACAGGGGTGAACGGGTGGCTGGCTGCCAGTGAGTAATCTTCCTTTAATATACCGATCGCATGCGCTGCGAGAATCGGATAATCGAGCAGACCCATCTCCTTGAGCTGTGTCAAGGGCGAATGGCCGTATTTGTCCATGCAGTACTTGTTCTCGCTTTGGCCAGTGGCGAAGTGGATGTGGAATCCCGCATTGTATTTTTCAGCCAGCTCTTTTTCCATCAGCATGGCTGTTTCGCTGTTATCCACAAAGAAGGCGTGCGGACCCACCCAGCCATCCAGCAGCGGGTCGTCTTTCAATGCGTCAAGGAACGCGGAGGCGGCTGCGATCTCACGTTTGCGCGCTTCCTCCTCGCCCAGTTCAACGATGCCGTATGCCAGGACAGCCCGCAAGCCGCTCTCGCGCACCACCGGATAGATCTGATCCATCCAGAAGTATTGGTCGACAAATGTGGTCGTGCCGGTGCGGATCATTTCCGCACACGATACCGCCACGCCGGGCGGCAGCATATCGGGCGTCATTTCAAGCTCCAGTACGCGGATGGTGTTGTACCAGCCCTTCAAATTGAAGAGCGTGTGACCTTCCACATGGCCGCGGAAGAGCGGCATGGGAGAGTGCGTATGGGCGTTGATCAAGCCGGGCATGACCAACCGGTGACCCAGGTCAACCGTTTCATCAAACTTGCGGCTGCTTCCAAGATCTTTTTGATGGCCGATCTCGGAGATGCGGTTATCTTCAACCACTAAATAAGCGCCGTTATCATAAATTTGGTCGCTGCCATCGAGGCAGACTACTGCGTGTGATTTGATCAATTTGGACGTCATGATTGCTCCTCAATAAGTTTAAGTAGTTCCTGGCGATGGGGCATGGCAGGCAGCGCGCCCTTGCGCGTGGTCGCGATAGCGCCGGCGGCCGCTCCCCAGCGGACAGCTTCTTCCACGGATTTTCCTTCCGAGATCGCCACAGCTAACCCGCCGTTAAAGGCATCCCCTGCCGCTACAGTGTCCACCGGGTTCACCTTGAATGATTTAACAAACCCGGATCCTTGCGGGCCATCGTAATACGCGCCTTTAGCGCCCATTTTGATAATCACGGTTTTGACGCCTTTTTCTTTGAGAATTTTGGCCGCTTTGGCAGCTTCATCCTGATTGGCTGGTTTGATACCGACGATTCCCTCGGTTTCGGTTTCATTGGGTGTGATGAAATCGATGAGCGGAAATACATCCTCCGGGATGGAATGGGTGGGGGCTGGATCCAGGATGACAGTTAACCCGCGGTGCTTGGCTTCACGCATCACCTGGAAGTTGATATCGTGCGAGACCTCAAGCTGATGCAGAATCACACTGGCACCATCCATCACCGAAATGGCTCGTTTGATGTCGCTTTCATCGAAAGCCATGTTGGCACCCGCGATCACGACGATGGCGTTTTCCGCGGCTTCATCCACGGTGATGGTCGCCAATCCGGTGCCATTCTGGTTGTCAATAAAGATCTGGGAGGTATCAATATTTTCTTTCGAGATCACATCCAGAATCTCTGGGCCGAACGCGTCATTACCGACCCGACCGATAAATTTGGTCTGCGCGCCCAACCGGGCGCAACAAACCGCCTGGTTGTTGCCTTTACCACCGGCGACGGTGATGTAAGAAAATCCGTGAAGCGTTTCCCCTGGACGGGGTATCCTCGGCACATAGGCGGTGATGTCCATGTTGATGCTGCCAAACACCAGAATACTCATGCTGATCCTCCAGAAAATTTGTGAATTAATTTGGATACTAAATTATACAATCGAGGGGAAATGGTTGGTCTGGCTAATTTTCCGCTTGATCATTTTCGCGCGGAGGCCAGGTAAGACTCGGGAAGTTCGGTGATGGTAAATTCAGAAAAGCCTGCCTTCTGCAGAAGATTTTCCATTTCCCTTTTGTCGGGTATCAAGTGATC
>CAYPAG010000016.1:0-17253 GCA_964408645.1 uncultured Pelolinea sp.
AAAAGAGCAAAAAGACCGTGGTTTTTGTCACCCACAGCGTGATCGAAGCGGTTTTTCTGGCGGACCTGGTGATTGTGATGACCGCCCGCCCGGGCAAGATCAAGGGCATCGTCAAAGTGGAACTGCCCAGGCCGCGCTCTTATGTTGAAGATCATTATTTGGAATACCGCGAACAAGTCCTGTCCTTGTTGGAAGAAGAAGTCGAAAAAGAACTGAAGGAAGACGGGGTTCATCCCGAGCTATAAGAGCAAACGCTGCGGGTAGAGCTGGCGGTTATTACACCACTGCCATTTAAATCAGATTAGAATTGCCAAAACTTTTATTAATGGAATAATAATGGCAAAAACGATCTTCTTTCCCATCTCCAATGCAGGCGGTTCTGTTTATATTCTAAAAACTTTCAAAGACAATGGATACCGCGTCATCGCGGGAGACGCCACCCCGTATGCCATCGGGCGATACATCGCGGATGCCTTTTACCAGCTGCCCTGGCGCAGAGAGGCAAATTACTTCGATGAGGTCATCCGAATCATCAAGCAGGAGAAAGTTGATGTTTACGTCAGTTCTGGAGAGTGGGAATCGCTCCAGGTAGCACGCACCCGCGATAAATTTCTCGCTCTGGGCTGCACCCCCACCGCCGCAAATTTAAAAACGCTGGAATTGGGCGTGGACAAATGCAAATTATTCCATTTCTTCAAGGAAGAAGTTGACATTCCCCTACCCCTGTTCCACAGTGTTGAAACCCTTGAGGATTTTGAAGCCGGATTAGTGAAGATGCGTGGAGTGAGAATTTGCATGAAGCCCGCCGTCGCCTCCGGTTCGCGCGGTTTCATTGAGGTAAGTGATGAACCAATCCCACCAGAACAGATCTTCAGCAAACGTCTCAATCACCTGGTGGTGACGCCGGATTATGTCCGTGATGCTTTCCGGAAAAATGCCATCCCAAAAATGATCATGATGGAATTCCTTGAAGGCGAAGACAATTTGAATGCCAGTCTGGTTGGGAAAGACGGGAAACTGATTTATTCATGCGTGCATACCCGCGAAGCAGTCAAGGATGGGCTAAGCACCCGTGGAAGAATCGTGAAAAACGATGAGATCGTTGAATACAATCGGCGCATTGCCGAAGCCCTCGACCTGACGGGTTACATTGTCGCCCAATATATTGGCAACAAGATCATCGAGATCAACCCCCGCTGGTCAACCAGCATCATCCACGGCAGCGTGAACGAGTTCCTGATGGGAGTCAAAGTGTGGACAGGGGAGCAGATCGACATCGATCCGAATGACGTCAAGATCCAGCAGACATTAACCTATGAAAGGTACTATGAAACGCTGATTCATGATGATCAAGGAAATCAATTTTAGAGGTTTTATTGGCTGAAATAGAAAAAAAAGCGCCGAGAATATATCACGGTCCCGAGAATGTTTGCGGTATCGGACGGTCTGTGGCCGATTGGCAGCGGCAGATTAAAGGTGTTAAAGCTGATTTTATCGTCTATAACGATCACACCAACCGGCAGAACAGCCATCAAAACCTGCGGCTCGAACAAAAGAACCCCTTGGCAGCTCTTTTAGGCAAACTGAGTTTTCTTCGCACGGCGATCAGAGACTATGACCTGTTTCATTTCTATTTTGGTAAAAGCCTTCTGCCCTTAAACCTGGATCTTCCAATCCTCAAACTTTTCGGAAAAAAAATCCTGATGGATTATCTGGGCAGCGACATCCGCATCATCTCCCTCGAACAGAAGAGAAATCCCTACTACCATCTTCGCTCACCCAAGCACGCGCTCGACCGGCATGAGTGGATCAAGAAACTGCGCATGCGCTGGCAAAGCTTGTGGTTTGACCGCTGTCTGGCCGCCAGGTTTCTTTACGCCCACGCGCTGACATCCATTCCCAAACGAAAAATCGTTAACCATTTGTGGATCAACACCAGCATGGATCTGAGCGGCTACCACCCAACCTTTGTTACCAAAAATATCCCGGTGATCGTTCACGCCCCGACGAATTTTAAAACCAAAGGGACGCCCTATGTTGAAAAAGCGATAGAAGAGCTGAAAAAAGAGGGCTATCAATTCGAATACAGGATGTTTCACAAGGTGCCGAACACACAAGTGATCGAATTCATTGAAAAAGAAGCTGATATTGTGATCGATCAATTAATCAGTGGCGGATTCGGCACGCTGGCGATGGAAGCCATGTGTTTTGGCAAGCCGGTCTGCGGATTTGTGCTGGAGGAAGTGCGCGAAATGATCCCAGACCTGCCGATCGTGCAATGCACCATTGACACAATCAAGGAAAAGCTCGCCTGGCTGATTGAAAATCCTGATGAAAGAGTCAAGTCAGGAAAAGCTGGATGGGCATTCGCGCAGGCGCATTATGACCGCGATAAAAATAATCAAGAATTATGGGCGCTTTACATGGAGATGTTGGGGAAATGAGAGATGGCGCGCATTGAGCATCTGAAAGCTTTTTGCCTGATCGCCGACTTGCATAGTTTTTCACAAGCCGCGGAGCAATGCGGACTGAGCCAGCCCGCCCTCAGCCAGCAGATCAAATCACTTGAAGAGGAATACCAGACGCAGCTGCTGCACCGTAAAGGCGGACGGATAGCCCTCACCGAAAATGGAAAACTATTATATGAATACGCACTGAAGATCATCGCGTTATATGAACATTCTTTGGAAGAGGTGCGCCCGCAGAACAACGTTTTGGAAGGCGAGCTGATCCTTGGGGCAAGCTCAGGGCCGGGCGAGTTCCCTGTTCCCATTTTGCTTGGGATGTACAAGCAAGCGCATCCAGAAGTATCCGTTTCGCTCAAAGCCGGCGACACGAATGAGATCATCGACCAGGTGCTTAACCATGCCTTGGAGATCGGTTTTGTTGGCAACCAGCGACCAGACAGCCATTTGAATTTTCAGCCATTTTTTGACGACCAAATGGTATTGGTGCTTCATCCCTCACATCCTTTAACAAAACGAAAAAAGATCTCCATCCAGGAATTCCTCAGGATACCTTTGATCCTTCAGCAAAAAGGCGCAGGTGTGCGCGAAACTTTTTTTGAGGCCTTAAAAGAACAAGGCGTCCAACAAGGTGATGTTAAAGTGCTGATGGAATTAGGCCTTCAGGACTCAGCCAAAGCCGCAGTGATGGCGGGTTTCGGCGGCGCTGTGATCTCGCGTTTGGGCGGCGTGAATGAACTGGCGTCCGGCAAGCTCGTGGAAGTCGAAGTTGAAGATCTGGATTTCTCGCGCCCCATGTATCTCTGCACCAACCGCACACTGCCTCTCACAAATTTGGCCAGTGATTTTATCGTTTTTGCGGAAGCCAATAAGTTGAAAGTCATTGAAGAATATCTGGCTCCATTAAAAACCCCCAAAGGTAAGTGATTTATCTTTGATCCATTCGGTTGTTTTTGTGTAAAACATTTATTAATCCCTACGCGCAATTCTTGCATCTCCACTTAAAACATGTTAGAATTTTTACCGTAAGTGTCATCTTTATTGATCGCGTCGAAAAGTGGGCTCTACCCACTTTTCTGCGTATAGGACAAGAAGTGATAAAAAAAGTGGAGTAACGCTGACATGAAAAACGAAATAGCTTTGGCTTTCAACGAAGTGCTGGAAGAAAAAGGTCTGCCCAAGGAGACAATCCTTGAAGCTTTGGCGCAGGCCATGGTTTCCGCATTCCGTAAATCGGTCAACGCTTCCAACGCGCAGGATATCCGTGCCAAGATTAACCTTGACAAGGGAGAATTTGCCATCCTGGTGGAAAAGGAAGTGGTTGAAAGCGTTGAAAGCGAATTGACAGAGGTTACCCTTGAAGTCGCGCAAAAAGAGCATCCAGATGTTCAGCTTGGAGATATCGTGCTGGTTGACAGCACCCCCGCTGACTTTGGGCGCGTGGCTGCGCAAACCGCGCGCCAGGTGATTCAGCAGAAGATCCGCGATGCGGAGAATGAAGCGCAGATCGCTTACTACGAAAAACAGCTGGGTGAGATCATCAGCGGCGTTGTGCAAGCTGCCAACTCGACCGGCCTGACAATCGCGCTCGAATTAAATGCAGAAGGCGCTATGCCGCGCAAAGAAATGATCCCCAAGGAACACTTCCGCGTGCACGACCGTGTCCGCGGTTTAGTCGCCGAGATCAAGGAATCCGGGCGCGGCCCGCAAATTGTGCTTTCCCGCACCCACCGCGATTTCCTGCGGCGCTTGCTGGAAAACGAAGTACCGGAGATCTACCATGGCGTGGTTGAGATCCGCTCAATCGCCCGTGAACCCGGACAGCGCGCCAAGGTGGCGGTTTCCGCCGCCCAGCAGGGTATTGACCCTGTCGGCGCCTGCGTCGGCCAGCGCGGTGTGCGCATACAAGCCATTGTGCGCGAACTGCACGATGAAAAGATTGACGTGATCGAATGGAATTCTGATCCTACGGTCTTCATTTCAAAAGCGATCAGCCCCGCCCGCGTGAACGGCGTTTATCTGAGGGAAACGATCGAAGGCCAGAGAAACGCCCTGGTGGTTGTTCCCGAAGATCAATTAAGTCTTGCCATCGGACGTGACGGACAAAACGCCCGGCTGGCAGCTAAACTAACCGGCTGGCGAATTGACATCAAGAGTCTTCCGGAATCCATTTCCGATTGGCTGTTCGCGCTTCACAACAACGATGAACTGAAAGCCATCGCGAAAGAAGAGAAGGCAGCGATTACCCAGGCGGAAGAGATCATGGTGCGCAAGTCAGAAGGCCGTGTAATCACCGCTGAGGAATACGAAGTTTTAGCGCAATTCAATGACCGTCTTGAACGTCGGTCTGTGCGCAAGCAGCAGGAAAAGGTTGAACAATATCAGGAAAAGGTCAAGGAAGTTGTCAATTCCCTGCCCAAAGGCGCTGAACAGGTGGAGCTGGAAGCCATTGGTCTTCCCTCCAATATCACCGAAGCGCTGCGCGAAACCGGTTATAAAAACGCGGGTGAGGTCGTAATCGCTTCCAAAATTAATCCTGATTCTCTAGCCGAAATATCCGGGGTTGGCCCTAAAACGCTTGAGCGCATCGCTGAGTTTGAGCGCGAGATGCCCAGTTTAGTGCCTGAGATTGTTGAAGAACCAGCAGCAGAATTGGAATCGGCTATAGAGATAGTGGAAGCGGAAACCGAATCCGAAATCGAAGTGCCGCAAGCGGAAGAAATCCCCGCAGAATCTGAAACTGTTGTAGAAGAAGCGCAGACTGAGATAGAGGAACCCTCTCTAACCGTTGCGCCTGAAGACGGGCAGGAGCTCTCATTTGATGAGATCTTTACGCTCAAACCGGAAGTTTTCGAGCCCGCCGTTGAAGAGGAAGAAGAGGAAGAAAGCGAACCTGGTCAGGGATTAACCAAGAAGAAGAAAAAAGGCAAGAAAAAAGTCGCGCGCTTCCGCGAGATCGAATATGATCCTGACAAGGACGTCACCATCGCACGCAAGAAACACAAACGCGGTGACGGCGAATGGGAAGAAGTTTAAGCAAAAGAATAAGAAGGCGGTGGTTAAGCAACAGAAACCGACGAAACATATCCCGAAGCGCACCTGCGTTGGCTGCCGGGAAACGCTCTCAAAAAGAGAGCTGATGAGGGTCGTTCGAACGCCGGAAGGTGTCATCCACGACCCAACGGGAAAAGCCAAAGGCAGGGGTGCTTATTTGCATGATAAAAAATCATGCTGGGAGCGGGCTCTAAAGGGGAGCCTGGCGAATGCATTAAAAACTGAACTGACCGAGGAAGACAGGCAGCAGCTTATCCAGATCATGGAAGGGCTGTCAGAATGAGCCGGATATCCCGATCACAAAGCGTCCTAATGGAAGAATGATGTAATCGCCCGATCTTACAAGCTCGCTCATCTGGGGAATTTGTTCGGCGGCCGAAAGGCGGAACCAGCGATATCAAATCATGGAGGTTAATATGAGCGAGAAAGAAACCAAGAAAATCGAGTTGCCAAGCGTCACCACGGTGCGCGATCTGGCGATAAAAATTGAATCCAGCCCCATTCAGGTGATCAAGGTTTTAATGGCGAATGGCGTGATGGCGAATATCAATCAGCAAATTGATTTCGACACTGCCTCTGTTGTGGCTGCCGAATTGGGGTTTGAGACCTCGCTCGAGATCCTTGAAGTGGAAGAAGAGCAGACCGGTGAGGTTCCATTGTGGCGGCGGATGATCGAAAAAGAAGATGAGAAAAACCTGGAAAGCCGCGCCCCAGTGGTCACGATCCTGGGTCACGTTGACCATGGAAAAACCACACTTCTGGATGCCATTCGGCACACCGAAGTTGCCGCGGGGGAAACCGGCGGCATCACACAGCACATTGGTGCGTATCAAATCTCCCATAAAAACAAAACCATCACCTTCCTGGATACACCTGGCCATGCCGCCTTCACCGCCATGCGGGCACGCGGCGCGCAAGGCGCGGATATCGTTGTTTTGGTAGTTGCTGCCAATGACGGCGTTATGCCGCAAACGCGCGAAGCAATTGCGCACGCCAAAGCCGCGCGCGTTCCGATCGTGGTCGCGCTGAACAAGATTGACCTGGACGACGCAAACCCCGATTTTGTTAAACAGCAGCTGGCTGACGCAGGACTGGTTTCAGACGAGTGGGATGGGGATACCATCATCGTGCCTGTCTCCGCCAAGAAAAAGACCGGCCTGGAAGACCTGCTGGAAGCGATCCTGTTGGTCGCTGATAACTGCATGATCCTGGCGAATCCGAAAGGCACTGTGATCGGGACAGTAATCGAAGCTGAAGTTGAGAAGAACCGCGGCGTGGTCGCGACACTTCTGGTGCAGAACGGCACACTCCATTCTGGTGACGCGGTCGCGGTTGGCATGACCAGCGGGAATATCCGCGCGATGTTTGATTTCAAGGGCAACCAAATCGAAGAAGCTGGCCCGGCCACCCCGGCGCTTATCCTGGGCTTGAATGACGTCCCCAAAGCCGGCGATTTGTTCCAGGTTTGTGAATCCGAGCGTGAAGCGCGGGCAATCGCCAGTGAACGGCGTGCTAAAGCCAGCGCCAGCAAGAACGCCAAATCGCTCGCCACACTTGAAGACCTGTTTGACCGCGTAAAAGCGGGCGAGATGGCTGAACTGCGGCTGATCCTCAAGGCCGATGTTCAAGGATCTTTGGAACCAATCGTTAATTCATTCAATGAAATCGACCAAAGCGAAGTGAAGGTCAACGTGCTTCATGCTGAAGCGGGCAACATCACCGAAAATGATGTCATGCTGGCCACCGCGTCGCAGGCGATCATTTTAGGTTTCAATGTGTCCGCTGACAGCTCCGCCAAGCGATTGGCTGAAGCGGAAGGCGTTTCCATCCGTGTATATGACATCATTTACCGCCTGATCGAGGATGTCGAGAAAGCCCTCAAGGGTATGCTCGAGCCTGAGAAGAAGGAAGTGGTGGTCGGCAGCGCAGAAGTGCTGCAGCTCTTCAAGATAACCAAAGTGGGCACGATCGCCGGATGCCGCGTGACCAATGGCGAGATTCGCCGGAACGCGATGGCGCGTGTGCGGCGCGGCGAAGAAATCCTTTTCACTGGCGAATTGGCTTCCTTGAAACATGAGAAGGATAATGTCCGAGAGGTCAAAGCCGGATTTGAATGCGGTTTGCGCGTCAAAGGATTTAACGACTTCGTGGAAGGCGATCTGGTGGAGAGCATTGTGATCGAGGAAGTGGAAAGGTAGATTTTCAGTATGCCTTCAAAATTACGCGTCAGGCGCATCAGCGACCGGATCAAGCAGGAGATTTCCGAAATGCTCGTCATGGGGCAGATCAGTGATCCGCGGCTGGATGGCATCTTTGTGACCGACGTTAATGTTGACCGCGAATTAACATTCGCCAATGTCTTCATCTCCGGTCTGGGAGGAGAATCTTCATCGAAAGATGTACTGCAGGGCCTGGAGCATGCCAGCGGATTCCTGCGCAGCACCTTGGCTAAACGCATCGAACTGCGTACTTTCCCCCGACTCCGTTTTTTCTGGGACCCAACCCCTGAACGGGCGGAACGAATGGAACGGTTAATTGACAACCTTAAAGAACAAACAAAAGTTGACGAGCCCGAGGACAATGAATCCTGAGATTCAAGCGGAAATCATCCAACGGCTGCAGGAATGCCGGAAACCACTGATCCTGTCGCACATCCGCCCGGATGGCGATGCCATTGGTTCATTGATTGGGCTGGGGCTGGCCTTAAAAAAAGCGGGCAAAGTTCCCCAGTTGGTTCTGGAAGATGGCCTTCCCTCCAAATACCGTTTTTTGGCGGGCAGCGAGCTGATCACCTCAAAAATCAAGGCTGGCCATGATCTGGTGATCACCTTGGATTGCAGCGACCAGGAACGACTTGGCGATCTGGGCAAGGAACTTGCCGTGGATATTAACATCGATCATCACATCACTAATGAAAAATTCGCTTCCGTCAACCTGGTAGCTCCGGATGTTCCGGCGACAGCCGAGATTTTGGCTGAGCACCTGGTGCATTGGGGATATGAACTGGACGAGGCATCGGCGAGTGCCTTGTTGATGGGCATCCTAACAGATACCATCGGTTTCCGCACCTCCAACGTACGGCCTCAAACGCTTAGACAGGCAGCCAGATTGATGGATATTGGCGCGGACCTGGCGGAAATCTACATGCACGCGTTGGTTTCACAGTCCTTCCCGGCCAGCCTGCTGTGGGGCAAAGCGCTCAGCCGCCTGGTGCGGGAGAATGGATTGGTCTGGACAGTCATTACACTAAAAGACCGCGCGGAAGCAGGTTACTCTGGCCGCGATGACGCGGATCTGACCAATGTGCTGTCCGCCATTGAGGGCAGCGATGTCGCCATTTTATTCAACGAACAAAATGGTGGTAAAGTAAAGGTAAGCTGGCGATCCAATCCACCTTATGATGTATCCCGGATCGCCCAGCACTTTGGTGGCGGGGGGCATCCACCGGCTTCAGGCGCGGAAATGGAAGGCACGCTTGAAGAAGTGGAAACCGCAATTCTACAATTTACCAATCAATTCATGAAGGATATGCATTCAAAGGGAGAAACAGCGAATGGATAACGAGAGAGTAGTACCTGACCAAAACATGACCTCAGGGGTTCTGGTGGTTGACAAACCGATTGGCTTGACATCCCACCAGGTTGTGCAGATCATCCGGCGCGGAACCAACATCAAACGCGCAGGACACACGGGCACCCTTGACCCGAGGGCTTCAGGTGTTTTGGTTGTGCTGGTCGGACCCGCGGTGAGATTGAGCGAATATATTTCCGCGGAAGACAAACGCTACCAGGCAACCATCAAGCTTGGCGAAAAGACCGACACCTACGACGGCGACGGCGTGATCACTGGTACCTCCGAAGTCAATGTATCCCGTGAACAATTCGAGGAAGCCCTGCAGGGATTTGTGGGCGAGATCGAGCAGGTGCCTCCGCCCTATTCAGCCATCAAGGTCAAAGGACGCCGCGCCTATGATATGGCGAGAAAAGGCGAGGAAGTTGAATTGGAAGCGCGCACCACCCATGTACACAGTCTGGAAGTGGTGGAATGGAACCTGCCCGAAGTGGTGGTTGACGTACACTGCTCCTCCGGCACCTATGTGCGGTCGCTGGCTTACGATCTGGGTGAGAAACTGGGCTGCGGTGCAAACCTGACCGGCCTGCGGCGCACCAAGAGCGGCAGTTTCACCTTAAAAGACGCCCAACCGCTCAGGAAGTTGAGCGAGGCATTTGAGAATAACACCTGGTTCCGCTACCTCATCCCTGCCGCGGAAGCGCTCTCTGAGTGGCCTTCCATCACCCTCAACAACGAAGAAGTGGACCTCGTTCGGCATGGCCACCGCATCCCGCGAAGTGAACTACTCGAGGGACAAGTTCGCGCGATCACTGAACAAGGCGAATTGGTGGCATTGATGGAAGCAGATCCTGAAACCGCTGAATATAAACCGAAGAAAGTCTTCTTTGCCTAAATGCCCGCGGTTAACGCAGATCCAATTCGCAGTGGCGCATGGCTGACAATCGGCTCATTTGACGGCGTCCACAAAGGCCATCAGCAGATCATCCGCACCCTGGTAGAAAGCGCCCGCCAATCGAGCGCTCCCGCGGTTGTTCTCACCTTTTTTCCTCATCCGGTTAAAGTCCTGCGTGATTTCAAAGACCCGTTTTATTTGACCACACCAGTCGAAAAGAACCGCTATATTTCGCAGTTAGGGGTCACCACCCTGCTGACCATGCAATTCAGCCGAGATATTTCACAATTCTCCGCGTTTGACTTCATGAAGATACTGCATGACCGCCTGAAGTTCTCCTGCCTGTTGATCGGCTATGACTTTCATCTGGGTAGAAACCGCGAAGGTGATTTCAACCGCCTGACCGAGATTGGAAGAGAACTTGGCTATTGCGTGGTAGCAATCGACCCGCTGAAATCGGACGAAGAACCCGTATCCTCCAGCCGCATACGAAAACTGCTTTTGGACGGAGATTTGGATGCAGCCAACCGTTTATCGGGCAGGTGGTACGAGCTGAATGGCGAAGTGGTGCATGGGGATGGGCGCGGCCGGCATATCGGGATTCCAACGGCCAATATTGACGCCTGGCCTGAAAAACTGGTGCCCAAAGCCGGCATTTATGCCACCTGGTCCAAAGTAGGCCAACGCTTTCTTCCCGGCGTGGTCAACATCGGTGTGCGCCCAACCTTCTATGACCAGCCCACGCTGCAAACGATCGAGGTGCATTTACTTGATTTTGATGAAGATATTTACAGCAAGGAGATGCGGCTGTTTTTTGTGGAACGCATCCGCGACGAGGAAAAGTTCGATTCAACCGATGCATTAATGGTTCAGATCCGTGACGATATAAAAAAAGCCAAGGAGATCTTAGCCCATGCCCCAGCCGAGAAGAATATACCTGCTTGATCCCAAGCACCTCAGCCCCGAGACCATCGCGGTGGCATTCGCGAAAACCTCGCGCTCACCGCAATCCTTCGACGAGATCGCGGCTGAACTATCCGACGAAAAATCAGCGGATTTCCATGAAAAATGGGTGGTTGGTTACGGCCATTCCTCTGTCGCGGAGCACGCGGTGCTGCATATCGCCGCCGAAAACATCTCGCGCCTGGCGGTTGAATGCCTGGAATCGAACCGACTGGCCTCATACACAGAAAAATCCTCCCGCTACCAGGTATGGCGCAGGGAGTTATTTTATCTCCCGGAAGAATTTTCGGGCCACGCGCTGGAGAAGGAATATATCCAGCTTTGCGAGATGCTTTTTGACCATTACCAATCCGCGCTTGAGAAAGCCATTGCTTACCTTGAAAGAACGACCCATCCGAAGGAAGGCGAGAGTGAGCGATTTTTCCAGCAACGTTTAAGATCTACTGCCGCGGATTCCTGCCGGTATTACCTGCCAGCCAGCGCGCTAGCCAATGTGGGTATCACGATCAACGCCAGGGCACTCGAACACGCCATCACCAAGATGTTGTCCCATCCGCTTCAGGAGGTCAGAACCAACGGGAGCGAGATCAGAAAAGCAGCTCAGAATATTGTGCCGACCCTGGTCAAGTATGCCGATGAGAACGCTTACCTCAAGCATTTCGAATATGATTATCCTAAGCTTGCCGCGGAAATTGCCGGGCGACCGGCAGATGTGACGCAGGAATGGTTCAACTGCGCTGACTGCGATGAGCAGGGCGAGGATCGCGTCCTGGCCGCGCTGCTTTACCGGTTCTCACAGTCAACCTTCGAAAATTGCCTGAACATCATAAGAGAACTTCCTGAATCGGAAAAAACGCGCCTGTCGGACGATCTCCTGGGAAGACTGGGTGATCATGACATACCGCTGCGCGAACTTGAATACGCCGGCATCACCTTTGACATTCTGATGGATCAAGGCGCCTACTTTGAGTTCAAACGCCATCGCATGATGACCCAAACCCCGCAGCCGCTTTCCACGCTTTACGGTTTCGCGACGCCAAGACTTCTGGCGGAGTCAGGAGCCGCCGGGCTTTTTGAAGAGGATATGCAAAGAGTCTGCGAGCTCTACTCAAAATTGGCAGAAGAATATCCTGCCGCAGCATCATATATCGTTCCCAACGCATTCAACCGCCGGGTGCTGGTGAAGATGAATCTGAGAAGCGCGCTGCACTTTGCCAAGCTGCGTTCCGCGCCTAACGCGCATTACGCCATCCGTCGCGTGGCATTGAGGATCCTTGAGGAAATGAAGGCGCACTATCCAATGTTCGCGTCATATTTACAGGCAGCCTCAAACGAAACACCCCAATCGGTGGAAGAGCAGTTTTTTACCAAAACCTTCTAATTATCTGCTGCTTGGTAGATTAATACCCATCTAATCATCAGCCATTTTTCTTATTGCTATAATAAAAACCAATAGAGAGGAAAAAAATGGCTCATTTTGATTTTGTGATCAAGCGCAACGGGATAAAAGTCCCATTCACCCCGCAGCGAATCACCAACGCCATCTATCGCGCGGCTGTTGCAGTCGGCGGGCGGAACCGCGCAATTGCTGAAGATCTGACAGTCAAGGTTGTGCGCTACCTGGAAACCGCATTGCCGGAAGGGCACACCCCCACCGTGGAAGAGATCCAGGACGCGGTCGAAAAGATGCTGATCGAGAACGGTCACGCGAGGGTCGCCAAAGCGTATATCTTGTACCGTGATGAACGCGCCCGGTTGAGGAAACAGCGTGAAAGCCAAACCTTTGAGATATCCAAAAATATCCCCTGGGCCAAGATCTGGCAGGTGTTGGACTGGGCTGCCAGCCACGATGTGCACACCATTGAAAAATACAACCAGCGTATTAAAAACAACGAACTGCACGAAGTGGTCGAAGCATCAGAGCTTTTTTACCTCGAAGATATCAAATTTGCTTCGGATATGATTTGTCAACGGCGTGAAGAATTGCGCATCGTCCTGATCTCCGGGCCTTCCTCCTCAGGCAAAACCACCACCACCATCAAAATTGGCGAGCATTTAAAACAGATGGGATTAAGCCTGGTCGCGCTCAATGTGGACAACTATTTTTACGATCTGGAAAAACACCCCAAGGACGAGTTTGGCGACTACGACTTTGAAACCCCTCAGGCACTGGACCTGGACTTGATCAACGAACACCTGATCAAGCTTGTTCGCGGCGAAGAGGTCAAGATTCCTTTTTATGATTTCAAGAATGGCAAGCGGCATGACAACCAGACACCGATGAAAATAGGCCACAATGACATCATCCTGATCGACAGCCTGCATGGCTTGTATCCGCCGATGACTGAAGCCATTGATGAGAACAAGAAATTCAAGCTTTATCTTGAACCGCTGCTGCAAATGAAGGACAGCTATGACAAATATATCCGTTGGACAGATATACGGTTAATGCGGCGCATGCTGAGGGACGCGGCTTACCGGGCATACAACCCTGAAAAAACCCTGACTCATTGGCATTATGTCCGTGCCAGCGAGATCCGCAACATCATCCCGAACAACAACCACGCTGATTTCATCATTAACAGCGCCATGCCCTATGAGCTTTCCATTTATAAAGCCAAGCTGTTTTCGCAATTTAAAGAATGGGAGAAGAAATTCGAGAACGATACCCTGCGCGCGGACGCGTTCCAACGCTCGACCAGGATCCGCGCCATGTTGGACGAGGTCATCGCAATCGAGGATGATTCCTTTGTCCCCGCGGATTCCGTGATCCGCGAATTCATCGGCGGCAGCTCGCTCAATTACCATTAGGAAATCCATCATGGCGTTTGCGGTTGTCCTGTATTTCGAAGAGCAGCACGAAAAAGAATTCCTGAGAATCTGGAATACTCTCGCACTTGAAGGGCTTTCCACAGACCTGGTGAAAGCAGAGATCCGGCCGCATATAACGCTGGGTATCTTCGATGAATTGAACTGTCAGCCGTGTGAATCGCAGTTATCAAACGTTGCCGCTCAAACCCACCCAATTGAATTTCAAATCACCCACCTGGGGCTGTTCACCCACCCGGAACCGGTGGTTTTCGCGTCACCAACAATTACCGCTGAACTGCTCGCTTTCCATCAGACTCTCCACAATGTCATGAAGGTTGAATCAAAGAATCCCTGGGAGATGTACCTTCCGGATAAATGGGTGCCGCACTGCACCCTGGCGCTTGGCTTCGAGATCGGTCAGGTTGGAAAGATTTTTGAAAAATGTCTGGAACTCAAATTGCCCATGCAGATCAAAGCAGACCAAGTCGGTGTGGTTGATTTTCAGCCAGTGAGGGATGTATTTAGATTTCAGCTGCTTTGATACTTTTATCCACGCCGCTTCGGGCGGATTCCCAAAAGAAACACCACAAACAGAGGCCATAACCAAGCCAACCCACCAGGTCCATCCGTTCCGGTTCGCGGCGACTGGCGCGTTATTCGCGCCATCCGGCACTCCCCCGCCAAATCTTCCGTGTTTACCTTCTCGGCGTCTGACACAAACGCGGTGAATCTGCTGCTTAAACCACCCGCTTTTAAAACCTCAAGCTTTTCCTCAGGCGTGGTGACCTCTTCGCACACACCGGCATACCATCCATCCGGAAGCCAGATTTCAACCTGCGGATTCGCGATAATATCCATATGCCATTCGGAATGAGTTCCCGGGAAGGACCAACAATAGATCAAGCGATCAATTTCCCTGTAATTTAGAGGCGTATGGATTAGGCGGTTGTTGTTATGCGCATGGTGTATAAGGATCATCGTACGACCGGTCAACTCCGGCCACAGATTGATCAGGCGGCCCAATCCCATCCGCCACAGAAAAACGATAGCCGGATCAAGAGATTTCGTCAGACTTGGAAGATCTTTCAAGAGTGATTGAGCATTTAGATTCATCTATCCTCCCTTGTGAGTATAGCTTAACCGTTTTTCAATTGCCGCAGGAGCTGCAGCTCCGCGGCCGCCCGCACGCGCGGGTGCATCACAAAATATTGCCGGCCATCATTTGGATTTTGAGGTCGAGGAGTGATGGTTTTATCCCTGAAGCCGCGCACCCCATCCAGCATCATTTCCACCATGCTTACCTCAAGCGCGGCACGGATTTGGCTGAAAGACTTCCAATTTCCTGGTTCGAGCCCAACATTTTTTAGTATGGGGCCAGTATCAACCCCTTTGTCCATCAGATGAAGGGTCGCGCCGAAACCGACATCGCCCATCCTGCCTTCAGCAGCCGTCCATTCAACCACATCCATTCCCCGGTACTGGGGAAGAATGCCGGTGTGGCAATTCAGGATACCGAGAGACGGAATTGAGAGGATATTTGGACGAATCAAGCCGCCCCCCGTAAAAACGGCCAAATCAGGCGCGATACGGTTGAGGAATTCCTCGCTGCGGCGGTGGTTGTGATCGCTGACCACCAGGCGTGGGATATTGTATTCCGCGGCCAATTGTTTAAGGGTTTTAAAAGGCAGTTCCCAACGTTCCGCCAGGCGCATCAAATTATCACCCGCCTGGTCTGAAAAGCGCTGATCTCCGCGTACCCATTTATCCATCACCTTGCGCAGGAGCCGCGTGCCATCGCGGGTGAACTCGGACCTGATGCGATTCAAATTCCAGGGGGATCGCACCAGGATGCCTGCCAGCTGCACGCCGCTTTCCTGCCGAAGCCTGAAGCATACCAGTCGGGCATATAGACTATTGTCAATGGGCGCGAGCACCACAACGCGGATCATGCCAGCAGCTCCTTGGCAGAATTTTCCTGTTCAGCCAGAGCCAACAGAAAACGAATCTTAAGGTCTTGTCCTTGAATCCGACGGTAATCAACCATCAGCCATTCATTAAGCTTGAATGCCGTGTTGATGAAGCGTAGATCGCCGTGTCTCCGGGCATATCGGCTGAAGAAAACCGAAAGGGCCGTCCTCTCCGCAAAAATTTGCTGGGCATTGATCTCCGTTTTGAAATTAGTTAGAGATTTTGACCGCCGGCTTTCCACATGCTGAAGCAATCGCTGTGCCTGGACGCGAACCCATTCCATATCCGAATCAAAAGCATCCAGAATATCCAGGTTCATGCCCGCCCCAACAACTGCCACGCCACCTTTGATGACATTATCGCTTTCCAATCTTTCCATCCAGTTGATCGCGTCGTTAATATCACTTTCTGAATAACTTAAATCTTCTTCAGTAACCGATTCTGACTCAACCCAGCCCAAGTGAGCCAGGAAAGAAGTTAATGCCGCCAACTCCCCGCCAACAGCAGAATCTCGGAGCACTTCATATTCCTTGAGCAGGAATTCGCGGACATCCGATGGGGTCAGGTGTCGATCGACAAATCCCAAAAGAAAATTCGAGAAATTCTTCACCGGTCAATCACCATCCCAGTTTAAGCGTGCTTTGACACTGATACCGTCCAAACCAATCAACCCTTCGCCGCTTAAATACACAGCTTCGCTGCTCATTTCGCCTGAAGGACAGGAAATGACCCCGTATTTAAACACCTGAACCGGTTTCCAGTCATCTTTTTTAAAGCCGTATACCTTTTCCCAATGAAATGCGTCCCGGCTTGCCAGCACAGCGCTGGTATCGGTCTGAATGGCGGGTCCGCGTTCAATGGTCGTAAATGACAGAAAATCGCCTTCCTTTGTTTGGCAGCCATACCAGGCTGACGCGTCAATCGGCTGGCCGATCTCAAGCCGGCCAGTTTGCCGATCCATGCGGCAGGCAGTGTTCTGTTCGATATGACTGTCGGTCAGCCAGCAGATGTGCGATTCGGTGAAAAACAGGCGCACCGCGCGCCAATTCTGGCTGCCATCCCCAAATTTTTCAAAGGATTTAAATCCATCCGTCGTTCGCAGTAAAAAGCATTCGCCCGCGTAATCGCCAACGGTCACCCAAAAAGCATCCTGATGATAGGGGTCAGGATATATGCCATGCACATGGCGGACGCCTTCCAGATTGGCGGCAAGCTGCCAGGATTGCAGGTCCGCGTTCACACGCCAGACACGGACCGGGCGGCGTTCGGGATTCATGAAATATTCGCCGAAAAACATGTTGCCTTCCGGATCCTCGCAAATCGAACCGTGCAGCGCGCAGTCGCCATTGATCTGAAATAAACGGGTAATCTTTCCGCCCTCAATCCGATAAACCCAACCCGCCCGGATGCCTAACAGTCGGCCTAAACGGTTTCGGTAGAGGTTGCACTTGTCGGCGCGGAACGCCCGCGCTGAAGGCCGCAAAAATCCAAAAAGGTCACGCGGGAAAGCGAAAGGAAATCTGGCAA
>CAYPAG010000016.1:17353-20824 GCA_964408645.1 uncultured Pelolinea sp.
ATAAAAAGCAGGCCACAAGGAGCCGATCAGATCAACCGGTTTATCCGGTATCAAGCGGCTGGCGCTGATCCAACCTATCGACATCGCGGGAATCACCTGTTTCACGGCCTGAAGCCGCTGCAAGCTGAAAGACAAAACAATGGTTCTGTCGAGCACATTCTTGGCAGCCAGAAGGTCTCGCAGGTGTAAGTTGACGTCTTCTTCAAGGAAACGATCGGTCTTCAGTTCAAGCGCCAGAACGACGTCGCCGGGCAAAAACTCGGCCAGCTCAGCCAGCGTGGGAATGGTTTCAATGGTCTCGCGTTTTTCCTGATCCAATGCCCGCAGGGATTTTAGTTCTTCGAGCGTTTTGTCCTTTACGTCTCCGGTCCCGTTCATGGTGCGGTCAACCGCGGCATCATGGATACAAACGAATTGATCGTCACTGCTCAGGTGAAGATCGGTTTCCAAAATATCAGCACCGTCCTCTACAGCCTGCCGAAAAGCCGCCATGGTATTCTCTGGAAACTTAACCCGGTTTCCACGATGTGCCATCAGATAAGGTTTTTGTTTATGTGGAAACTTTTTGTTCCAGGTTGCGGCGAGATCGCTCATAACAGTCATTTTAACACCCATGTGACTAATCACCTTTTCTTGTATACTGAATAACAGGATGTCTGATCAGGCATTGGCATTTTTGCCGCCCAAAGACGGATTTCATCAACCTCCCCTATCCCGCTTTCTCCCTCCGCTCCCCAAAGGGGTTGTTTCCGCGTGGCTGGCGGATAACACCAGTCCCGGTGATTTGGTGATCGATCCGCTGGGCGCCAATCCTCTTCTTGCCCTTGAAGCGGCAAGCACCGGCCGGGTGATCTTGTTCGCTCGCAACAATCCCGTGATTTGGCTGATGCTCGAAGTGATGGCCAGCAACCCCACAAGGAAAGAAATCGACGCCGCCGTGAGCAAGCTTCTGCTCAGCCGGCAAGGAAACCTGTCACTTGAGGACCAGCTCAGATCTATATACGCGAGCAGCTGCTTTGACTGCGGTGAAGAAATCCAACCGGATGGATACATTTGGGTGGAAAACGCGGATCACCCTTCCATGAAGGTTTACCACTGTCAGGCATGCGGCACGCAAGGAGAAAAACCAGTCGGTGAATACGATATCCGCTCCCTGCAGCGATTAGGCAACATCGGATTGCAGAGAGCGCGCGCTTTTCAGCGCGCAGGCGCCAGCAGTGAATACGAGCAGGAAAGCATCAAAGACGCTTTAAATTGCTATACCTCCCGATCGATCTTCACTTTGATGCTGCTGGTCAACCGTCTTGACCGGCTGCACCTCGAAAAAAAAGAACATCGCCTGCTCCAGGCAATCCTGGTCAGCGCCTTTGATGAAGGCAACGCCATGTGGCATTGGCCTCAGCGCGAGCACAGACATCTGCAGTTAACGGTGCCGTCGCCATTCTTTGAAAAAAATATTTTGCTGTTTCTCGAAAAAGCCGCGGACATGTGGCAGGATTCATTTGGGAACCAAACGGTGACTTACTATCCACAGATGCCCGAATCGGGCAGTGGTATCTGCCTTTACCAGCGGCGGCTGGCAGACCAGAAGGACTTTATAAACGACCAAGCCATTCGGGGAGCCATCACCGTCATTCCCCGCCCTAATCAGGCGTTCTGGACGCTTTCAGCATTATGGGCGGGGTGGCTATGGGGGCGAAAAGGATCCGGGCCGATGCGCAGCGCGCTTGCCCGCCGTCGTTATGACTGGTACTGGTTCGCGCAGGCAATTTCAGCCACCATGAAACCCATCACAGCAAAGATCAGGGAGGATATACCCATATTTTGTATCTTTCCGGAAACCACAAGTAATTTTTTCCTTGGATTCACCTGCGGGATGCGCGCAGCGGACCTGCAGCTGAATGGCTGCGCCTATCGCGAAGATGAAGAAATGGCTCAAACACAATGGATTAAATCAAAAGAGGTACTCGCCATCCAACCGCCGGAAATTCAAGAACTTGTTTCAGATTACCTCAATGCAAGAGGAGAACCAGCCAGCTTCAATGAACTGCTGATACACTGTTTTTCCACACTGGCATCGCGAGGTGCCATCAGCAGCCAGATCGAAGAGGTAAATGAGGGGCTCTTCCGGCAGGTCCAGGAAAACCTGGCCGCGCTCTTGCGGGACGAACATTTCGCCACCGCCCAGAAATCAAGCCAATCGGGCGGCAGCCGCTGGTGGCTGGTGGATACACGCCACACCCTCCAGCCCCTGGCTGAAAGGGTAGAGCATTTCATCGTTGAGTGGCTTCGATCTCATCAACCTGCTGCTTTGCACAAAACTGAAGTCGAGACTTGCAAGGCATTCAAAGAGATTCTGACCCCTTCAACCGAACTCATCCACTCTGTACTTGCCTCTTACACAAATGACATCGAAAATGCTCCAGAAAAAATCAATCTAAATCAAGGAGAAGATGAGACTGCCCGCGCTGTCGATATTCAGGAGGCCTTGGTTCTGCTGTATGACCTGGGAAGACGGCTCGGATATGCTATACAAACAGCCGGGGATGATTCTATGCATTGGCAAAACGAAATAGGCGAGGAAATGTTCACTTTCTACACCAAAAAATCCTGTGATATCTCACAATTAGTATTAAGGTCACCCGATGAAAACAAAACCATCAAGGTCATTGTTTTGCCTGCCAGCCGCTCACGGTTGATCGCCTACCGATTAAGAGAAGATCCTCGATTGGCTGGCGCTCTGGAAAGCGGATGGCGGTTTCTGAAATTCAGACATTTACGTCGGTTGGCTGCTATTGAGAATTTGACTCGGGAGTTATGGAGAAACATGCTGGATAGCGACCCGATGCTTTGGGACGCGCCTGAGCAGGCGCCTTTGTTGTAATCATGACAGCAGAACAAGTGTTAGAAAAGAAAATCATTAAAGGATTTACATGACGGCTTGCGGGAGTATCGATCAATCAACGGCGGGTAAGAACGACCTTTTTCCAATAATACCGTGATGGTTTGGATCGCGCGTTCCAAGCAACTTAATTCACGGATAAAAAAAGCGCGGTGTTGAAACCGCGCTTAATGTATATGAGTTAATCCTTATCCAACCAATTCCGCGATAAACGGGATCTGTTCCTTGACAAAAGCCTTAATTTCTTTTGGGGTTTCCAAAAGGAGCGCTTTCTCAGCCAGCTTTTTCATTTCTTCAGCATTCAAGCCGCGCAGGATCTGCTTGACCAGCGGGACTACAGGGGGATTCATACTGAATTCATCCAAACCCAAACCAAGCAGGATTGGCGCGGCCAGGGGTTCGCCGGCCAATTCGCCGCACATTCCCACCCACTTGCCCTCAGCATGAGCAGCTTTGATCACATCTCTGATCAACCGCAGTACCGCGGGAAAGAACGCGTCGGAGAGCTCCGCCACATTGGGATTGGTCCGGTCAGCCGCCATGGTGTACTGGCTGAGGTCATTGGTGCC
>CAYPAG010000017.1:0-10806 GCA_964408645.1 uncultured Pelolinea sp.
CCGTCGCCGATGGCGCGTGCTTCGCGTCCGTCAGGTCCGAGCCCGCGGCAGTTGAAGCTGGTACCCGCCCCGACGCAGATCCCCCAGCCTCGCGAGGTGCCGGCATAAATACCCAAAGCGGCGTCATTGACCAGGTAACTTGCTTCAGGAAGGCCCGCGGAGCGGGCAGTCTGATAAAAGCGCTCATGCTGCGAAGGCCAGTCGAATCCGGCTAACCCCAGCCCGGCAGCGTGAATGTCTCCGATTGAGATCCCCACTGCCTGGCAGGCGCGCTGTGCCAGGTCAGCCAGCAGGCGCTCAAGTGCGCGGTATCCTCCGATGGACTGCGGATTGCCCGGCCCACCCTGTTCGAATGCCAGCGTGTGTCCGGCGGCATCCGTCAACAAGGCGTGGGTTTTGGTGGCGCCGGTATCGATGCCCAAAAAGAATTTCTCTCTCATATCAGGCATCTTTCTCGGTTGGTTTATTGGAGTTCAGCCGGGAAAAGGACTTCGATGGCTTCCAGCGTGCCCTCATCCAGTTTCTCGGCGATCTCCGCTGCAGCCAGGTTCTCGTCCAGTTGCTCCACACGCGTGGCGCCGGTGATCACGCTGGTGACCTCCTTGCGCCGCAGCAGCCAGGCGATGGCCAGCTGTGCCGTGGTGGCGCCCAAATCGTTGGCGATCACGGTGAGGGATTTCACCTGGTCAATGGTTCTCGGGGTGATGCGGTCGCGCAGCCAGCCCATTTCCTCCAGTGATGCGCGGCTGCCCTCGGAGAGTCCGCTGTTGTACTTGCCCGAAAGGATGCCGTGAAAGAGCGGGCTGTAGGTGGTCAAACCCAGCCCAAGCTCCTGGCACAATGGCGCCAAATCATTCTCGACCCGTGGGCGCGCCATTAGGTGGTAGACCGGCTGCTCCACCGCGGGCGGGATCAACCCGTTGTCGCGCGCGAAGCTGATCGCCTGCGTCAAGTGGAAGACATCCCATTCGGAGGTGCCCCAGTAAAGCGCTTTTCCTTGCCGCACCAGGATGTCCATGGTCTGCACCACCTCTTCCACAGTCGTGTCCGGGTCGTGCCGGTGGCAGAAATAGATATCCACATAGTCCAGGTTCAGCCGTAGAAGCGAGGCATTGATGGATTCGGTGATATGCTTGCGCGAAAGGCCGCGCCCGTTGACGCCCGCGAAGGTGGGCGAGAAAACCTTGCTGGAAATGACCAATGTTTCGCGCGGCAGGCCGCGGATGGCTTCGCCCATCACTTCCTCTGCCCGCCCATTGGCATAGACGTCCGCGTTATCAAAAAAATTGACGCCCGCGTCGTAAGCTTCGCGGATCAGGTCCGCGGCGGTCTTGTCATCGATCTGCGCGCCAAAAGTGACCCAGGCGCCCAGCGAGATCTCACTCAGCTTGATGCCGGTCCTGCCCAGCCGTCGGTAATGCATATTGGCTCCCTTAATCCTCTTCTTTGTCTTCCCCGCCGCCGATGCCCAGCGGTTTCCATTTGCTGTTGTCCTCGCGCAGGCGGTGAAGGCCGCCGCCGCGGGTGTGAAGGTGGTCAAACCCCTCGGGCTTGATGGTCATGCGCTCCTCGTCCAGCAGGCCGAAGACGCCGCTTTGTCCGACCTCTGACCGCTTGCCTTGGCAGTAGGGGCAGGTCTCTTTGTTGTGTGGCTGGTAATCCTGCGGTTCTTCATAAGTGCTGATAAAGCCTTCGTAATTGCGCAGCACCACGTTGTGGTCCGAGCTGCTCAGCACGTAATTAGGCATCACTGGGATTTTGCCGCCTCCGCCGGGCGCGTCCACCACGAAGGTGGGCACGGCGAAGCCGGAGGTGTGCCCGCGCAGCCCTTCGATAATCTCGATACCCTTGGAGACCGGGGTGCGGAAATGGCCGCCGCCTTCCACCAGGTCGCAAATATACAGGTAATACGGTCGCACGCGGATGCGCACCAGGTCCTGAACCAGCCGGCGCTGGATATGGGCGCAGTCATTGACGCCAGCCAGCAGCACCGATTGGTTGCCCAGCGGGATGCCCGCGCGCGTCAACTTGTCAGTTGCCGTTGCCAGTTCCTTGGTAATCTCATTGGGGTGGTTGACGTGGATGTTCATCCATAAGGGATGGAATTTGGACAGCATGTCGCACAATTCGTCGGTGATGCGCATGGGCATAAAGACCGGCACGCGCGAACCGATGCGGATGATCTCAATATGTGGGATAGCGCGCAGGCGGGTGAGCAGCTCTTCAAGCAGCTTGGGCGCCAGCACCAGCGGGTCGCCGCCCGAGAGCAGCACGTCGCGCACCTGCGGGGTTCTTTCAAGATATTCGATCTGCGCGTCTATTTCGTCGCGTGAGAATGTGGCATTGGGGTCTCCCACGATGCGCGCGCGCGTGCAGTAGCGGCAGTAGGAGGCGCACTGCGTCGTGACCAGCATCAGCACGCGGTCGGGATAGCGGTGCACCAGACCCGGGACAGGGGAATGCGCGTCCTCGGAAAGCGAGTCTTCCATCATGCCGGTGAATTTGGTCATCTCGGCCGCGGTGGGGATCACCTGCCGCCGGATGGGGTCATTGGGATCCTTAGGGTTGATCAGGGAGACAAAGTATGGCGTGATATCCACCCGGAACAGATCTTTTTCAGAGAGCGCTTTTCGTTCGCTGTCGGTCAATTCCAGAATGGGCTCGAAATCTTCCAGCGAGTTCAGCCGGTGGCTGAGCTGCCAGCGCCAGTCGCTCCATTGCTCATCAGGGATATCCTTGTAAGCAGAGGCGCGCCTGGAAGTAAATTCAGTTTTTGGCATGGCTTCATCTCCTGTTTTATCGACTTTTTAATTTTAACCCACGCTGTTGCAGGCGGTTCTCAAAGAATCAAGGTTTCTAATAAGTCGGTTATATTATTTATGCCTGGATATGATATAGTCTGCGTAACCGGAAAGAAATCCCGGATTTCCTGGAAAACCGAGGTGTTTAATGCAGTACAAAATTCAAGGGGATGTATTTCCCACCTTAGAGATCAGCCTTAAGAAAGGCGAATCCATCTTCACCGAAGCGGGGGCGATGGCCTGGATGAGCGAGGGGCTGAACATGAGCTCCAACACGCGCGGCGGCTTGATGAAAGGGCTGGGTCGGGCGCTGGCAGGTGAATCGCTCTTCATGACCACCTATGAGAGCCAGTCGGATAATGCCTGGGTGGTCTTCACCATTGGCGCGCCTGGCCGCATCGTGGAGTTCAAGCTGGATGCCGGCCAGTCGCTTATTTGCCAAAAAGACACTTTCCTGTGCGCAGAGCAGGGCGTTTCAGTTGAAATGCACTTCCGCAAACAGCTGGGCGCCGGTTTGTTTGGCGGCGAGGGTTTTATCCTGCAGAAGATCACCGGCCCCGGCACTGTTTTCCTTGAAATACCTGGCGCTTTGCAGGAGAGGACACTGGCAGCGGGCGAGAAGATCCTCATCGACCCGGGCCACATTGCTTTCTTTGAGCCGAGTGTGAAGTATGACATCAGCATGGTCAAAGGGCTCAAGAATGTGCTGTTCGCGGGAGAAGGGCTGTTCCTGGCCACGCTCAGCGGGCCTGGCAAGATCTGGCTCGAAACCCTGCCGCTCTCCAACCTGGCTGCCAAGCTGAAGAAATACATCCCGACAAAAAGCGGTTAGCAGTATTACGTTTTCCTAATTAAATTCTCTGTAGAGGCACGGCATGCCGTGCCATAAATAAAATATTAAGTAATCCCCGCTGGCGTCCTTACCGGCGGGGATTACTCATCAATGGTGGTCTGCCAGGATATAAAAGGCTAAAATCGCAGCAAAGCCATATTTTATAAAAAATTCGTAAGAAATCCCCCTCATTTAACCCAAAATCTTGACGCTCAATTTCGCGCATGGTAACATATATCACAAGCAATTAGCACTCTCGATGTTAGAGTGCTAATTCCAAGAGAAAGAATGGAAAAACTGACCTCAAGGCAGAAGAAGATTTTGTCGCTCATTATTCATGAGTACATCCGCTCCGCGGAGCCGGTCGGTTCACGCTACCTGGTGGAGCGCTTTGGCCTGGATTTCAGCCCGGCCACGCTGCGCAACGAGATGGCTGCCTTGACCGAATCGGGTTATCTGCGCCAGCCGCATACGTCTGCCGGCCGAGTGCCGACCGAGGAGGGCTATCGCTTCTTTGTCGGTCAGTTGATGAACGAGACCACGCTGCCGGATAATATGCGGCACACCATCAACCACCAGTTCTCGCAGATGACCAGCGACATCAAGCAGTGGATGCAGTTGTCCGCTTCGGTGCTGGCCAACCAGACGCATGCCGCGTCTTTGGTCACCGCGCCCCAGGCGGTCGAAACGCGCATCAAACACGTGGAGCTGATCGCCACGCACGGTCGGCAGCTGCTTGCGATTCTGGTCCTGGAGGGCGGGCAGATCCGGCAAAATATTCTGACACTTGAAGAACCGGTCACTCAGGAAGCGCTCTCGGCGGTTTCCAACAAGTTCAGTCATTTGTTTTCAGGCAAGAACCTGAAAGCGATCCGCTCCTTCCAGGGGCCAATGACTGAGCTGGAAAGCCGGGTGATCGATTGGATTGAGGAAGAGCTGACGCGCTCGGATCGGCTGCTTACGGGCGAGATTTACATGGATGGCATCACCAACGTGCTGTCCGAGCCGGAATTCGCCGATGCCGAAGATGCCCGCCGCGCGCTGCGTTTGCTGGACGAACGATCGCTGCTGCAGGATATGCTTTCAAGCACCATCTTGCCTGAGTCCATCGGCGGGGTGCAGGTGATCATCGGCGGCGAAGGCCGCTGGGATGATCTGAGGCAATGCTCCGTGATCCTTTCGAAGTACGGCTCTCCCGGCGTGGCAACCGGCACCCTGGGCATACTTGGCCCCATGCGCATGTCTTATGGGCCTTCGATCTCGATGATCAGGTACTTATCGGGTTTATTAAGTGACTTTATCTCGGAACAGTGGTAAAGGGAGCGATTGATCAATGACAGAGAAAGACAAGAAGAAAAAGACAGAAGTGGAAAATGAAAACAGTTCAACGGCCGGCGGTGAATCCCCGGCGCAGGATGAAGCCGAAATGGTGACAATCCCTCTGAAGGAATACGCGCAGCAGATGGAAAAAATTGATGAACTGCAGAACCAGGTGGATCAGTTCAGTGATGGCTGGCAGCGCGAACGGGCGGAGTTTGCCAATTACCGCAAACGTGCCGCGCGGGATGAGGAGTTCCACCGCCAGACCAGCCGCATCGATATCCTGCGTAAATATCTGGACGTCCATGATGATATCGACCTGGCGATCAAGAATATGCCGGATCATATCAAGGACGATCCCTGGTCGAACGGCATCCAGTTGATCCAGCAGAAATTGGCAAACGTGCTGAAGAGCGAAGGGCTGGAGCCCATTACCGCTGAGGATAATGAATTTGATCCCAACCTGCACGAAGCGATCTCGCTGGAAGAGCATCCGGAAATTGAAAGCGGAAAAATTATTGAAATCGTACAACAGGGCTACAAGATCGGCGAACGGGTCGTAAGACCGTCCCGCGTACGGGTAGCCAAATAAATTGGAGGCAAAATGGCAAAAATTATAGGAATTGACTTAGGTACCACCAACTCCGTCGCGGCAGTGATGTCCGGCGGTGAACCGATGGTGATCCCGACCGCGGAAGGCGAACGCCTGCTGCCCTCGGTGGTGGCCATCAACAAGAACGGCGAACGGATTGTCGGCCGCGCGGCCCGCAACCAGGCGATTGTCAACCCGGAGAACACTGTGTTCTCGATTAAACGTTTCATGGGCCGCAAATTCAGCGATCCTGAAGTGCAGCGCACCATCAGCCGCGTGCCGTATAAGGTCACGGAAGCGCCTAATGGCGATGTGCGCGTGATGATGGGCGACAAGGAATACTCGCCGCCGGAAATTTCAGCCATGATCTTGGGCAAACTGAAGAAAGACGCGGAATCCTACCTGGGCGAAACAGTCAACCAGGCGGTCATTACCGTGCCCGCTTATTTCAACGATGCCCAGCGCAACGCGACCAAGGACGCCGGCAAGATCGCCGGATTGGAAGTGCTGCGCATCATCAACGAACCGACGGCTTCATCCCTGGCCTATGGCCTGGATAAGAAAAAGAACGAAGTTATCGCGGTCTATGACCTGGGCGGCGGCACTTTTGATATCTCCATCCTCGAGGTCGGCGACGGTGTCTTCCAGGTGAAATCCACCAGCGGCGACACCTTCCTGGGCGGCGACGATTACGACCAGCGCGTGATGGATTTCCTGATCGATGAATTCAAGCGCGAGCAGGGCATTGACCTGCATAATGACCGCCAGGCGCTGCAGCGGCTGCGCGAGGCGTCCGAGAAGGCCAAGATCGAACTCTCCACTGTGATGGAGACCGAGATCAACCTGCCTTACCTGACCGCTGACGCAACCGGCCCCAAGCACCTGGTCATGAAGCTATCGCGCGCCAAATTGGAACAGCTAACCAATGATTTGACCGAAAAGACCATCCAACCGGTCAAGCAGGCGTTGAAAGACGCCGGGCTTAAACCGGAAGAGGTCAATGAAGTGGTCATGGTCGGCGGCATGACGCGCATGCCTTCCGTGCAGGAAGTGGTGCGCAAGGCGTTCAATAAGGAACCGCACAAAGGTGTTAATCCCGATGAGGTGGTGGGCGTGGGCGCGGCCATCCAGGCCGGCGTTTTGGGCGGCGATGTCAAGGATATCCTGCTGCTCGACGTGACCCCGCTGACCCTCTCCATTGAAACCTTGGGTGGTGTGGCGACGTCCCTCATCGACCGCAACACAACCATCCCGACCCGCAAGAGCCAGATCTTCTCAACCGCTGGCGACAACCAGACCCAGGTGGAGATCAACGTCCTGCAGGGCGAGCGCCCGATGGCGGTGGATAACAAATCGTTGGGTAAGTTCATCCTGGATGGCATTCCGCCCGCGCCGCGCGGTGTGCCGCAGATCGAAGTGACTTTTGACATTGATGCCAACGGCATCCTCAATGTGACCGCGTCGGACAAAGCCACCGGCCGCAGCCAGAAGATCACCATCACCGCTTCCAGCGGCCTTAATGAGCAGGAAATTGAGAAGATGAAGAAGGAAGCCGAAGCGCATGCCGACGAGGACAAGAAGCGCAAGGAGCTGATCGAAGCGCGCAACAACGCGGACAACACGGCGTACACGGCTGAGAAACTGCTGCGCGAGAACGGCGACAAGATTGACGACAACACCAAGAAGGACATTACAGATAAGGTCGCCAAGCTGCGTGAATTGCTGAACAGCGAGGATACGGCAGCCCTGCGCAAGCAGGCCGAGGAACTCGGGCAGGCGATTCAGGCAGTCGGCGCCAGCATGTACCAGCAGCAGCAACAGCAAGCCGGCGGCCAGGCAGATCCGGGCGCCGGGCAGTCAGGCCCATCCGATGGCGGCGGGCAGGGCGGACCGTCTGATGAAGATATTGTGGATGGTGAGTTTAAGAACGTCTAAATTGTTTATAATAAGCGCTTGATTCTGTGAATGTAAAGAGGCGTATTCGGGCTGTGTGCCTCGGAAGATACGCCTCTTTCTGATATAAGGAGAGCATGCCGCAACGCGATTATTACGAAGTGCTGGGCGTCAGCCGGACGGCCAGCGTGGAAGAGATTAAGGCCAGCTTCAGAAAACTGGCGCGCCAGTACCATCCGGATGTGAACAAAGAGCCGGATGCGGAGGAGCGCTTTAAAGAGATTAATGAAGCCTTCATGGTGCTTTCCGATGAACAGAAGCGTTCGATCTACGACCGCTATGGGCATGAAGGCCTGCGCAGCACCGGCGGCATGCCGGACTGGAATACCGTCGATCCTTTCGAGATTTTCGAGCAGTTCTTCGGTGGATTCGGCGGCTTCAGCTCGCGCCAGCGGCGCAACAACCCCCGGCGCGGCGAGGACCTGTATTACTCCATCACCATGGAGTTTGAAGAGGCAGCCGCTGGTATAGACCGCGATATTGAAATCACGCGCGACGAAGTGTGCGAAACCTGCAAGGGCACTGGCGCGGAGCCGGGCACCAACCCGGAGACCTGCAATACCTGTCAGGGGCGCGGGGAAGTGCGGCAGGTGCGCCAGACCTTTCTGGGTTCCATGGTGCAGGTGGGTACCTGCCCGCAGTGCAACGGCAGCGGGCGCGTGATCACCCACAAATGCAAAGCCTGCAGCGGGAGCGGTTTTGAACGCAAAAAACTGACCAAAACCATCCCCGTTCCGGCCGGTGTGGATAACGGCACGCAGATCCGCCTGGCGGGCGAAGGCCAGCCGGGATCCAACGGCGGCCCGCGCGGCAATCTCTACATCGAGATCAAAGTCAAGCCGCATAAATATTTCCGCCGGCGCAATGATGACGTGCTGCTCGACCTCAATATTAACGTCGCCCAGGCCGCGTTAGGCGCGGAGGTCAAGGTGCCCACGCTGGAGGGAGATGTCAAGCTGACCATCCCACCCGGCACGCAGCCGGGGAAAGTGTTCAGACTGCGCAGCAAGGGCATTCCGCATCTGCGCGCGTCCGGCAAGGGCGACCAGCTGGTGGTGGTGAATGTGGAAATCCCCAGCCGCCTGAACGCTGACCAGCGCAAGTATTTTGAGGGGCTGGCGGAGACGCTGGGCAGCGAAGTGCTGCCGCAGGAAAAAAGTTTTTTGGATATTTTGAAGGATGTGCTCGGTGGATGATAAAGCTTCCTGGATCGAGATAGCGATGACGGTAACGCCTGAACAAGCCGAAGCCGTGGCTGAGGTGCTGGGCAGGTATACGCGCGAAGGCGTGGTGATCGAGCAGCTGGCCGATACGAATAACAGGTCTGATTTAACCAAACTAAACCCGCAGGTGCGGGTTTTTGGATATTTCTTCGCGGATGCCAGTGCGGAAGAACGCAAACTGAAGCTTGAGCAGGCGCTTTGGTACCTGGGTCGCATCCAGCCCCTGCCCGCGGCTGAATACCGGCAGGTCAAGGACCAGGACTGGATGGAGGCCTGGAAAAAGCACTATCAGCCGGTCATGATCGGCAAGCGCCTGGTCATTGTGCCTGCCTGGATCGACAAGGAATATCCCGGCCGCATTCCCATCCGCATCAATCCCGGCATGGCTTTCGGCACCGGCACCCACCCGACCACGCAGCTCTGCCTGGAATTCCTTGAAGAATTCGTCCAACCTGGGCTGACGGTCATGGATATCGGCTGCGGTTCGGGCATCCTTTCGGCCGCCGCGGTTAAGCTGGGCGCGCGCCGTGTGCTGGCTGTGGATATTGACCCGGCCTCGGTGAAATCCACCCAGGAGAACTGCGAACTCAATGGGGTCTCCAAATTCGTGTCCATTGACAAGGGCTCGGTTTCCTTGGTCTGCTCTGGCCATTTTGAAATTGCCACCGCCCCCTTGGTGGTGGCCAACATCCTGGCTTCAGTGATCATGTCGTTGTTTGATGAAGGACTGGCTGATCTGGTGGAACCGGGCGGTATGCTTCTGCTTTCAGGCATCCTGGCGCATCAGGCGGATGAGGTGATCGTCAAGGCACGTGAAAACGGGCTGACCCTGCGGGAAACCAAGCGCATCGAGGATTGGGTCGCGCTGGCTTTAGTCAAATGAATTAGAAATTATGTCATACTGTTCGACCCGAAGGGCGCAACACCCAAAGGGTGTTTGCAGAGAGTACTCCGCGCTTTTTGAGCTCTCGACTGCGCTCTTTGAGTCGAGTTAAGTGAGCTGAAAGCAAAGTATATCGGTCTGATATTAAGAAGCCGTTATATTTCCTTAATCTTACATTTTCTGGGTTGTGATTGCGGTAATCAAATCAACCAAATGATATGTCATGCTGAGCCGAAGGCGAAGCATCTCGGCCTGATTTTAAGAAGTCCTTACGATTCGTAAAATCCTCTTTTTTTAAGTAGAAAGGGGCTAACCAAAAAGGGGGTAAGAAAGGGAAATCCTACTCCTCAATCACATATTCCCAGGTAATCTTGGCTTTGCCCTTCAGCGTGGCAGCCACCGAGCAGTACTTTTCCTCTGACAGTCGGATGGCGGTCTCGGCGTACTGCGGCGTCAACCCGTCCCCTGCCAAAATGTATTTCAAATGAATGTCGGTGTAAGTCCAGGGTGGGTCTTTTTCCTGCTCGGCGCTCACCTCCACCTCCAGCTTGCGCAGAACCACCTTCCGTTTTTCCAGGATGCCCACCACGTCAAACGAACTGCAGCAGGCCAGCGACACCAGCATCAGCTCAGAGGCCTTCATCCCGACATTGTCATCCGCGTTCGACATCAGCACCGCGTGGCAGGTGGAATCTGTGCCGATGAAGGTGCGGCTCCCGGCCCAGCGAACTTTGGCTTCTCCCATCGTTATCCTCCTGATTTAATTTGATTAAATTATACAAAACACAATGGTTGCCTTAGATGATTACCTTGTCAAAATTAAAAACAAAAAGTATTTTGTCACTCTGAGCGAAGCGAAGAGTCTCGGATTATTTGAATATTTACTCTTTGCAGATTTACATATGTCTTGACACAGAACTAATGTTCGTGTATATTAATAGTACAAATGTCCCATAATGAGCCTTATAGAAGGAGGCCGGCATGGCGCGCAGAAGCGAAGGATTAAGTAAACGCCACAAAAAAATAATTGAGTTTTTGACCGAATTTCAGGATGCCAATGGGTATTCCCCATCCATTCGTGAGATCGGCGAAAGCATCAATGTCAAGTCCACCTCCCTGGTGGATTACTACCTTAAGCAGCTGGAGGACATGGGCTACATCTCCCGCGAGCAGCACATTTCACGCAGCATCTGCCTGCTCAA
>CAYPAG010000017.1:10906-20475 GCA_964408645.1 uncultured Pelolinea sp.
ATCGTCATCATGAAGCGCGCCCAGGAAGCCCGCAACGGCGAGATGGTGGCGGTCTGGCTGGACGACAAGGACGAGACCACGCTCAAATATTTCTTCAAAGAACCCAAAGGCATCCGCCTGCAGCCGGCCAACCCCAGCATGGGGCCAATCTTTGTGGATAACCCCGCTTCGCTGCGCATCATGGGCAAGGTGGTGATGGTCATCCGCCAAATGCAGGGCGCGCTCGGCGCGGCCTGAGATAATTTCTTCTTAAATTGAACCGGCTCACAAGGCCGGTTCTCTTTTTAATTGCGTTATCCAGGAATCATGCATATATTTACACATGGCATTAAAATCATCACAGAAATTATGGTAGAAAATCATTGACACCATAGGCGCCGGGGAGTAAAATCAAACCCAATACGATTCTTCCTACTTTAAACAGCGACATGATTAAAGAACCCGCTCACTGCAATTGCTGGATTATGTCTAAGGAACCTGACCTAAAGGCCTCGCGAGGGGTTTTTTAATTTAAGCGGAAATTTCCCTGGCTTGTGGTTCTTGGTCCCGTCAGTAAGTTTGAAGTCGTAGGAAGAATTATCTAAACCAATCATCAAGGAGAGATGATGAAAAAATTGTTTTGGTTGTCTTGTGCTGCGGCAGCGGTTTCATTGCTGCTGATGAGCGGCGCGGTCTTCGCCGAAGGGGGAGAACCGCCCGCGGCTGCGCCTGAGTGTGTGGATTGCGGGACGGCTGCGGTGACAGAAGCGCCTACCGATGATCCGGCTAGTGTGGAGAAAACACCTGGTTCAGACTATCAGGAAACAGAACTGGATGAAGAAGACCCTGCTGACGCCCCGGTTGAGGGCATGGAGCCAGATCCGTCCGGGGATGTGCAGGAACCCGTCGCGCAAGTTTCAGCAGGCGAAACAGCGCCGGACGCCGCGCAGGATCCGAAGATTGTCCTGCTGAATGACCAGGGAGAACCGCTGGACATGGCCAGCCAGGAATCGGCTGATGTTCTCATGCTGCCAGATCCATATTACTATTATGGCGGTCAAAAACAATCATTTACATCTATCATGGATGCAGTGAATGACATCGTCAGCAATCAGCAGTTTCCGGATGACGGTATTATCTATGTTGAAGATGACTTTAGTGGTAATCCCTATATCGAAAATGTTAATATCGATGGCGTCACTCATTTAATTCTCTCTGGATTAAAAGGGCTGCAAAGCGAACATGGGTCTGCTTTTACTACCATTGATGGCAGCGTGACCCTGAATGGCTTGACAGCCGGTTTCACGCTTAAGGGGTTCACCATCAACGGCGCAGTTTCCATCGTAAATAACCCCGGCAATATCGTGCTGGAAGACCTGGTTGTGAGCAACCCTGCGGGCATTGGAATTGTGATCGGGGCTCGAGAATCCTATCATCATGGAACAGCCACGTTGAAGGATGTCCGATCCAACCATAATACCAGCCATGGCGCCACCATCTTCACCACCGGCAACATCACCATCACCAATTCATCATTTGATGACAATGTGGGCAATGGCCTGCGCGTGGAATCATCCGCCGGAACGATCACAATCAAGGGGGTTACCGCCAGCGATAACACTGAACGCGGGATCTACAACCTCAATCCTTTCATAAAAACATTCACCCTGCAGCATGTGCAAGCCAATAATAATGGCCTATATGGGCTGGACCTGGGATTCTCTCATTCTACGTTGGGCACAGCCACCGGCGCTTTTTTCGCCGATACGATCTATGCCCGGAATAATAATCTCAATATTGGGAGTGCCATCAGCGGTTTTAAGGTGACCACCAACGGCGCAATCACCCTAAAGAATATTTTGGTTGAAAGCACCAAAAATGGCAATGGGCTTTATCTCCTCCACTACAGCACCACACCGGTTGTGCTGCAGAATGTCGCTTCCCGTGATAATGACAAGAACGGAATCGATATTGGTTCTCGTGGCAATGTCAGCCTGACCTCAGTGAAAAGTACCGGTAATAAAGGAGATGGAGCGAGAATCACCAACTGGGGTTCGGATGGCATCGGAACCATCACTATCACCAGCCCGGCCAGCGCGGGAACTACCGGGGCTAACGATTTCTCCAGCAATGATGGCATTGGGCTGTATTTGGCGAGCAATAAAAACATCACCCTTGCCAACCTGGACGTCAGCAAGAACGGTTTAGATGGTTTGGTTGCGATCACTGCGGGCAACCTGACCATCAGCAAGACGCTGCCGAACTGGATCAACGGGTTTAATGGCAATGAAGGGGGCAGCGGCATCCTCTCGCGGGCGGAGGGCAACATCAGCCTGGGGTATTGCGAAGCCTCGGGTAACGCGAACTCCGGCGTCAACTTCAACAGCACAGCGAAAAGCGCCACAATCACCGGCGGCAGGTTCGACAACAACGGCGATAATGGCTTGTATATCAACGTTTCTGGTAATGTGGTGCTGGCGAATATCGAAAGCGCCTCAAATAACGATTCGGACGACAGCGGTACTTACGAGGGAATTTACATCACAGGCGCAACCAACGTCACCCTCAAGAACGCCTCCAAAACCGCGAGCACCGCTATCGGCGGGAACAGCGGCAATGGGTTGAGCATTTACAACACCGGCAGCGTGTCGATCACGGGCGTCAATGCCTGGTCGAACGGCGGGCACGGCCTTTATATTTCCAACCGCCTCTGGCCCTATGGGAAACCGGTAGCCCTGACCCGCGTTGAATCCATTTTCAATACAGCAGGCCATGGGATATACGTATACACCGCGGGCAGTGTGAGCATGCAGGATATTTTTACCGCGGAGAACAGCGCGCACGGCCTGCAGATTGACGCGTGCGTGACGGATGGATTTGGCGGCTGCCTGAACATCGCCAATGTGACGCTCAAGGGCAGCAATAACGCCTTTTCGAATAACGATGGCGCCGGCCTGGATATCAGCACCAAGGGCAGCGTCAACCTCTCGCACCTGGACGTGTACGGCAACGACGCCGGGGGTGTCAAGATCTTCAACGCGCTCAACGGCACTTCGCCGGTGACCATCGGCGGGAAGGTCTCATCCAAGATCGACACGAATACCGGGTACGGGCTGTGGGTGGAAAGCCACGGCGCGATCACCGTGAAAAACCTGATCGTCCAAAACACGACCGACTTTGTCTTTGGCCCGAACGGCGCGATGTATCTGTTCAACAGGGGACCAGCCAAAAAAGGCGTCACCGTTGCGGATGTGGAGATCTATAATAATGAGCAGACCGGCTTGTTCATTAACACAGACGGGCTGGTGTCGCTGCTGGGTGTGACCTCCAATTACAATTCCATCACCAGCAACTGGATGCCTGTAAGCGGCAGCGTAAACGGCGTACGCGAACGTCTGAGCGGTTATTGGGAGAATGAGGATCGCTGGCATTTCAATGGTGTTTCCGGCGAATCCTACACCATCACCCTCACCAGCAGCGCGTTCAGGCCGATGCTTGTTTTGGAAGATTCGTTAGGGAATCAGCTGGATATGGATGCGGATGCGGATGAGGATGACTCAGCGGTGATCTTCTTCTCCCCGATATTAGATGAGGAATATATCTTGCGGGTGCAGGCATCGGATTGGGGCATGGGTGTGTATGAACTGACTTTTGGCGGCGACATCTATGATGCCTTGAACAACAATCCTTTCAGCGGCGCTACTATTTACACACCCATGAGTGTCAAGGTCAGTTCCTCCAAGGCGATCTTCTCGAGTTTTAATGGGAATAACGGCGATGGCCTTTATATCAATGTGGATTCTTCGGGCACCGGATCAGTCTCCCTGGTCAATGTGGGCGCGGACAACAACAATTACAACGGCGTATCAATTGAAGCGCCGAATGGCAATGTCAGTTTGAGCAACAACCACGCGCGCCTGAGCGGGTTTTCCTGGAATGGCTTTCAGGGGGTGAAGATCATCAGCGGCGGCACGATCACGCTCAATAACCGCCTGATGGCGATGGGTAATGGCCAGGAAGGATTTTATCTGGATAATCACAGCGCGCTGGCGCCCAAGACGGTCACCATCAAGAATGTCCAGACGTGGTTTAACGTGAGCTCCGGCTTGACAGCCAACTCGCTTGGCAATATCAGCGTCACCAACCTGGACGCGTCAGCCAACAACCGAAACGGCGCCTCGTTGAGCACCCTGGGAAATGTGACCTTGCTCGGAAGCAATGTCTTTTCCGGGAATATCGAAGATGGGTTGGGCGTGGCGGCCAGCGGGGTAATTTCCATTAACGGCGTCTTGGCTGAAGGCAACCATATTAATGGCCTGGATATCCAGTCAAATGGCGCGGGTAAAACCGTCCTGGTGAAGAACACCATTCTGCGCTTCAACTGGGATACCGGTTTGAAGGTGGACGCGCAAGGTGCGATCACCCTGGATAACGTGCAGAGCGTTCTCAACGGGGGCAGCGGCGTGGACCTGTGGGACAACGGCGTTGCCGTGCTGATCAAGAATAGCGTGATGATGGGAAACGATGAATACGGCATCAAGGCCGAACGTGCGCTCCTGACCCTGGCCAACACCTATTATTTCGGCAACACCCTGGGCGGGTTGGAACTCTACTAACCATAATTTAGTTGACTAAACTGTTCACTTCGACTCCTTCGACAAGCTCAGGACACGCGACTCAGTGAACGGTATATAAATCAAAAGAGCGGCTACGGCCGCTCTTTTGTGTTGCCCCTCCCTTCCTTAATTTAAGAATATTTTTATCTAGGACGCAAGAGTATCCCCGAGGAGGGGTCGTGGAGGCAAGAAAAAACCCCCTCTCCCTTATACCCCAGAGGGGACTTTCGGAGGGAGAGGGTGGGGGCTATAGCGCCGAGTAGCGAGGCGTTGAGGGGTCGGGTTATAGCGCCGAGCAAGCGAGGTGGTGGGTGTAGAAAAAAAGACCCTCTCCCTGTTGGGGAGAGGGGAGGGGTGAGGGGGATGAACTTACTTCGCCGGATTCCGCAGCTCGCGGATCGTCCATTTGACGATCTCCACCACGCTGCCGATGATGGCCAGCACCAGGATCACCTTCAGCCCCAGGTTCGCGCCGCGCTCGATGGCCGCGAAATCCCAGCCGGTGGTGAGCGCGAAGTCCTTCATCCAGTCCAGCGCGATGAGCGGGAAAGCGCCCAACAGCAGCCCGGTCAGGATCACATGCGCGACCTGCGACAGGATCTGCCACCAGTTGGTGAGGCTGTTGTGGCGGTCCTGCGCCAGCAGCGTGGCGCTGCGGGCGATGTCGATGCCTGCCAGGGCCATCATGGCCGGCACGAAGCGCAGAAAATTGTCGGTGAAAATGGTCACCAGCCCCAGCTTCTCCGCCGGATTGACATACACCGGGAAAGCGCCATTGTTGTTCAGCAGGTAGGTGAAGAATGCCAACCCCAGCAGCCCGAAGACGATCTCAAAGATGGATTCCACCCGGCTCGGGCCTTTCTTCTCATCCGAAAGCTCGGGCAGGTTTTCCACCTTGAACTGCTCCAGCTCCTTGAGCTCGTCGATCTCCTTGCCCGTGTTGACCCGTTCCATGATGGCGAACACCAGCGTGACGAAGGCGGCCGCCATGAAGGCGCCGTTCCACAGCGTGCCCAGGTATTCCCAGAAGGGGAAACCGGTTTCGGGGCGGCTGCCGGTCAGCGCGCCGATGATGATCGCCAGCGTCAGCGCGCCCATCACGACCGGCACCACGATGCGCAGCACGAAGGTGTAGATGGTGAAGAACTTGGGGCCGATCAGGTAGCGCTGCGGGCTGAATTCGCCGGCCAGCTTGTAGGGCGAGCCCAGTTCTTCCAGCACCGACTTAAGGTCCTGTTCGCTGATCTCTGCGGCCTGCGGGAAACGTTCCTCCAGCCGGTCGAGGATCGAGGATTCGATCTCGCGGGCGATATCGTCGCGCTTGTCGCCCGAGAGCGCGCGCCGGATGCCCAGCATGTAGCGCTCCATTAATTCACTTGCGGATTTACTTAGTTTCATTGGTTATTCTCCTTACAATTTCATTTAAATTATTCCATTCGGCCTTGAGGAGCTCCAGCGCCTCGCGGCCGGTCTGGTTCAACCGGTAGTAGCGGCGTGGCCGCGCGTCGTCCGTGCGCCACTCGCTTTCGAGCATGGCCTGCTCTTCCAGCCGCCGCAGAAGGGGGTAGAGGGTATCCTGGCCGATTTCAAATCCCTTATCGTTCAGGTTCTTCAGCATGGCATAGCCATACTGGAAATCCTGGAGGCGGGACATGACTGCCACTACGATGATCCCTCTCCGCATCTCCTGTTTAAGCTTTTCCACATTTTCAAGTGTTTGATCGTTCATACTGCGTATTATACAGTGTAATACACAGTATTGTCAAGGGGCAATATATGATATAAATCAATATTGTAATGTACTAATGTCCTGTTTTCCCATACATGAAAATGAACCCGCCGGCACACCATTATTTTTGTCGCAATCATTATTAAGAAAAGGGTTCATATTGCAATTGAGATTGCTTCCCCTCGACACCCTAAAACTACTAGGGCAGGCGCTCAGGGTTCGCAATGACAATACAACACGAGTGTCATCGCGAGCGCGGCGTGGCGATCTTCGTAGTGCATTCCAGTGGGAATGCACGGAGACACCCGAAATGAGGAGGCGACATGCCGACATCATGTAGGATGCGGTCATTCTGCTCGAAGAGCACACTTCGTGTGAGCCCTCTGGGCGAACACCCTCGCTTCGCTACCCCCTGGAATGATATAGACCTGTTGTCTATTCATTCCAGGGATCTCCAACTTGCGCTCTTGCGCCAGTTTTCGAAGTGCCATGGGAATCTCGGCCCAAACCACTGAGAACCTCGGAATACCGGCCGAGATGCTTCGGTTCCCTCAGCATGACAATGCTCAACGAGTGTCATCGCGAGCGCGGCGCGGCGATCTCCTGCCATCCAACCATTTTTTTTAGTTATCATTATTAAGAAAAGTGTTCCTAAAGTGCTTGAGATTGCTTCCACTTCGACAAGCTCAGGGTTCGCAATGACAATATTTAAAGGGTGTCAACCTTGCCGAGATGCTTCGGTTCCCTCACTCGGCTCGACTCAAAGAGCGCAAGCGAGAACGCAAAAAGCGCGGAGTGCTCTATGCAAACACCCAAAGGGTGTTACGCCCTTCAGGTCGAGCAGGGTGACACACCTCAGGCTGTCATTCTGAGAGAGCGCAGCGACCGAAGAATCTCGGCCAGGGTTATGGTGCGTTGACTGGAAAATTGACAGCGTAGTAAATATCAAAAAAAGAAGTAAGAAATTCTCAGTCAACGCACCCTATGCTTGTGATCCTTGACTGGAAAAGGATTGTTAAAGAGGCAGGTTTTTTGCCTTCATCTCGAAGGGAACCAAACCCCTCACCTCTTTCCTCTCCCCTTCCCCTAATGGAGACCTTCGAAGGGGAGAGGAAGTGATCATCCACCGCCCACATCGGCTCCTTAGGTAAGCTCAGTGAGCGAAAGTGCCGGGATTAAAAAATCCCCTCCTTATGATTAAAGAGGGGATTCGTTTAAAAACACGGTCTGTGTTTCTATTCCGCTTTCGAAGGCGTCATCAGGAGATGATGCCGGAGATACCCGAAATTACGAGCCATCAAGGCTCGATAATGAAGGGTATTTCGAACTTCATCAGGTGATGATGCCGGAGACGCCTGAACTTCGATTGCCTCAAGTAATCGATGTTCAGGCGTTGAATCAGTCTATCTTTATTCTGCTTTTCTTATCCTTGCTTTAAGTTCTTTTTCTAAAGTCAGGATAACCCGCTCCCTCATTTTCCCCACCTCTTTGTCATTCAGGGTTCGATTGGGCGCCTGCCAGGTCAGCCGGTAGGCCAGGCTCTTGCTGCCCGCGCCAACCTGTTCGCCGCGGAAGATATCGAACAGCTCCGCGTCCTTCAGGATGAAGCCGCCCGCCTTCATGATCGTCTCGCGCACCTGCGCCGCGGGCATCTCGTCCGCCACGATCATGGCCAGGTCCTCGATCACCGGCGGGTATGCCGGCACCGGCGCAGATTCGAAGCGCTTCTCCGCCAGGCGGTAAAGCGCGTCCGCGTCCAGCTCGGCGGCCAGCACAGCCGGCGCCAGAAAATCGTAATTTTCCTTCACCAGCGGGTGCAGCTCGCCCAGCCAGCCAACCTCGGTCTCGCCAACCATCAGCCGCGCGCACTTGCCCGGGTGGAAACTGGGATGCTCGGCCGCTTCAAAGCGCGCGTCCTTGATGTGCAGCGCGCCAAGCAGCGCCTCCACCACGCCCTTCAGGTCGAAGTAATCCAGCAGGCTGCCGTTCTGCGCGTCCCAGGCCGAGGGATGCCGCCGCCCGCTCAGCGCCAGCGCCAGCTTCTGCGGCTCGTCCGGCAGCAGCTGCCCGTCCCTGGGATGAAAGGCCGGCCCGACCTCGAACAGCGCGATGCGCTCCTCGTGGCGGATATTGCGCTCCAGGGCTTCCAGGGCGCTGGCCAGCACGCTGCGGCGCATCACCCGGCGCTCCTCGGCGATCGGGTTCTGCATCTCGACATACGCCAATCCCTGGGGCGCTTGGCCCTTGGGGTAAAGCCGCGCTTCGGCCTCCGGGCTGGTGAGGCGGTAGCTGACCACCTCCTGCAGCCCCATGGCCGCCAGCAGATCCTGCAGCGCGCGGTCGCGCTCTTCGGAGAAGTTGCCGCGCTGCGGGGGCAGTTCGTCCGCCAGGCGCGCGCCGGGGATCTTGTCGTAGCCGTACAGCCGCGCCACGTCCTCGATCGCGTCGGCCTGGCCGACCACGCCCTCGGCCACATCGGTGCGGTAGCTGGGTGCTTTGGCGGCCACGGAATCGCCGTTCACGGTGCATTCATACTCCAGCCGCGTCAGCAGCGCGGCGATCTCTTCGGCCGGCAGGCGGATCCCCAGCAGGCGTTCGACGTCCGCTTCGCTGAGCGTCACGACCGGGTCGTGGTAGGGCAGCGGGTACTTGTCGATCAGGCCGTCCGCGATCTGCCCGCCGCTCCATTCCGCCATGCGCCGCAGGCACAGCCGCACGCCCAGCTCGGCCAGCGCCGGATGGACATTGCGCGCGAAGCGGTAGCCCGCCTCGCTATGCATTTTCTGCGACTGGATGGTCTTGCGGATGTTGATGAAGTTCCAGTTGGCGCCTTCCAGCAGGATGTTCTCTGTCTGATCGGTCACCTCGCTCTCGAGTCCGCCCATCACGCCGGCGATGGAGAGCGCGCCCTGCGTGTCGCACACCAGCTCGGTGAAATCATCCAGTTCGTGCGCCACGCCGTCCAGCGTGGTGAGTTTCTCGCCGGGCTCGGCGGTGCGGGTGATGATGGTGGGTGCTTTGCCGCCGGCGCGCTTGACCAGCACGTCATAATCGAAGGCGTGCAGCGGCTGCCCGGTCTCCAGCATCACGTAGTTGGTCGCGTCCACGGTGGAGTTGATCGGGCGCATGCCTGCCAGCCGCAGGCGGTACTGCACCTTATAGGGGCTGGGTCGCGCCTTGGCGCCGGTCAGCATGCCGGCCACGAAGCGCGGGTTGAGCTGCGGGTCGCGGATCTCGATCTTGAC
>CAYPAG010000018.1:0-5423 GCA_964408645.1 uncultured Pelolinea sp.
GGCAGCATTTCTTGAAAAATCAGGTTTGGTTACTTGCACGTGGACCAAATCAGCGCAAGCTCCTGTATTTTGCGATTATCCATTTGGATTAGAGAAACCATTAAATCAATTGTTAGAGGTTTCTTTCCCAAAAGGATTATTCAAACACCAAGTGGAAGCGATCAATGCAGTATTATCTGGTGAAAATGTGCTCATAACCACTGGCACCTCCAGTGGAAAATCACTTTGTTATCAGGTACCTTGTTTGAATACCGCCCTTGCTGACCCGCTCTCGACATCACTCCTTCTCTTCCCCACCAAAGCTTTGGCCTTTGATCAATTAAAAAAATTGCAATCATTCTCTTCATCAGAGTCACTTGGAGAATACAAGAATATTCCTTTGGCCACATATGACGGTGATACACCTCACGGCGGTCGAATAGCTATACGCAATTCAGCGCGGATTCTATTATCAAATACCGATATGCTTCATATTGGCCTCTTACCCCAACACACCAACTGGGAAAGATTTTTTAGCCACATAAAATACATTGTCATTGATGAAGTGCACACTTATCGCGGTGTTTTCGGTTCCCATTTCGCGAATGTGCTCCGCAGACTGAAACGTATTTTGAGGTTCTACGGAAGCAAACCGCAATACATTCTTACCTCCGCAACCATATCAAACGCAAGTGATTTCTCATCGAACCTCACTGGGGAGGCTTTTACTCAATTCAGTTCGGACACCTCCTATCAGGAAAGCCGGAAGTATTTCTTCATCAATCCACCAGTGGTGGATGAATCCCTCGGGTTAAGAAAAGGGCTGATTGACCAAACCTTGGAGATCGAGAGATTTATTGCCTCAAGCAACGTACAGTCAATTATTTTTTCAAGAACAAGAAAAACGGTTGAGATCACACTTAAACGCCTGCGCGAGATATTCAGTTCAGAAAGCCAGGAATCCCATGGATACCGGAGTGGATATTTACCCGGCGAACGCAGGAAAATTGAACAAGGATTACGATCAGGAGTGATCAGGTCTGTGGTATCAACTAATGCTCTTGAGATGGGTATTGATATGGGCAAGGTTGACCTTACGCTTTTAATGGGGTATCCCGGGTCAATTTCTTCTTTTTATCAGCAATCTGGTCGGGCTGGCCGCCGCGACAAAACTTCCATCTCTGTGATGATTGCATCTGCCTCACCCATCGACCAATACGTCATTAGCCATTGTGACTTTATTGCTAAAGGACAACCTGAACATGCCTTGATTGATCCTAATAATCCATTAATTTTATTGGAACACTTGAAATGCGCAGCGTTTGAGCTGCCAATCACCTCAGATGAACAATACGGAAATCTGCCAAAACAAGATTTTCTTGATTTTTTGAGAGCCATGGTTGCCCTTAAGCACATTATTGAAAGAAATAAAACATTTTATTGGATTGCTGAGGATTATCCTTCATCGCAAATCTCTTTACGTAACATTCTCGGTAATCCGGTAACCCTCCGTGTAAGAAATGGGTTGAAAAGCCACTTGATTGGTGAGGTGGATTTTCAAAGTGCGCAGAGATTTGTTCATCCTGGTGCAGTATACCTTCATGATGGCAGCCAATATCTTGTTGAGGAACTGGATCTTGAATCCAATACTGCCTGGTTGTCACCTCACGATGGTACATTTTTTACCGAACATCGTTCTGAAACCTCTATAACCGTAGAAAATATTATTCTCGAAAAAGAAGGTTCCAACCTATGCAAGTCTTTTGGTGATCTTTTGGTTACTGAAAAGGTGAAAGGCTATAAACGTATTGAGTGGGAGACGCTTTTACCTTTGGGAGAATATGTACTGGAAGGATTACCCCAAAATAACCTTCGTACAAAGGGAATCTGGTTGACAATTCCTGACCATATAGTGGAATTGCTGCGGAAATCAGGGAATTGGCGTAATGACCAAAATGATTATGGGCCGAAATGGCAGGAAATCCGTAATTCAGTTCTTCAACGAGATCGCAACTGCTGCCAGGTTTGTGGAATGCATCTGCCCTCTCCGCAGATGCATGTTCACCATAAAATACCGTTTAGAACTTTTACTGATGTGAATATGGCCAATCTACCAGAAAATTTAGTTTCTCTTTGCCCTGGTTGCCACAGAAAGGTAGAGCAAAATGTGCGTGTCCGCAGTGGGTTGAGCGGACTTGGATATTTAATTGCCAATCTTGCACCATTAAAACTTTTATGTGACTCAAGGGATATCAGCTATTTCTGCGATCCTGAATCTGATATGGCAGGCAAGAAACCAGTAATAACCATCTACGATCAATTCCCGGGTGGGATCGGACTGTCTGCTAAGCTATACGAAGTTATTGACGAAACACTTAGCCAAAGTCTCCAGGTTATCAATCAGTGTGTTTGTGAAGACGGATGCCCCTCCTGCGTTGGTCCGGCTGGTGAGAATGGATTGGGTGGAAAAGATTACGCACGCGAGATTCTAAATAATTTATTAAAGTAAAAATGAATGACCTATTAAAGAAATTGCAGGAATTGGGGCTCAATATCGACCGGGGGTCGAATATTGAAGTTGAATTCAAACCTAAAACGAATGTTGATAATATCGTAGAGGGAGAATGGTTTGAATCGAATAACCAAAGAATTTTTTTACGTAAGAAGCTTTATCAATCGGGATACCATCATGGCCGCATTAATCTTGCATCCCAATATGATCCAAAAGATTATGATGAAATCTGGGGGACCTCAAAAATAACCGATCTGAAACTTACGGATTTCTTATTCCTTGATACTGAGACATCCTCTTTAAATCTTGGATCGGGGGCATTAGTATTCTTGTTTGGCTGTTGTTTTTTTGGGGAAAACGGATTTGAAATACTTCAGGTTTTCATTGAGGATCCATCTCAAGAGCCGCTTTTTCTCTCATATCTTGATAATTGGTTGACAAGGTTTAAATGTCTTGTCAGCTACAATGGCAAATCATTTGATATTCCAGTTTTGCGGACGAGATTTGTCCTCAATCGTATCCCCCCATCCATTCAACAATTCAAACACATAGACCTTTTACACACCGCCCGCCGAATTTGGAAATACGATTTGGATTCGAAAAAATTATCGGATATTGAACAGAAAATCCTGGAATTTCAAAGAAATGAGGATGAAATCCCAGGCTGGCTGGTTCCGCAGATCTACCAGGATTATGTACAAAATGGCATCGCGGATCCGCTCAAAGGCGTTTTTTATCACAATGAAATTGATGTGGTGTCACTGGCCGCTTTATTTTTGTTGATCAACCAAAAGTTGTCTATGGAAGACTTTGAAGGGAATGAAAATATATCAATTGGGGAGATCTACAAACGCTCCAGGAAATTTCAGCAAGCCGATCGATATTTTAAAAATGCGCTTGAAAACAACCCTGATAACCATTTCAAAGAAAAAATTCTGATGAATTTTGCATACTCACTTAAAAATCAGGAAAGATTAATTGAGATGTGTGAGATCTGGGAGCAATTGGCAGAAAATGGAAATTTAACCGCTTGTGTTGAGTTAGCTAAATACTATGAACATCACAAACGAGATTATCAAACCGCCGTTTTATGGACAAACACTGCATTGAATCTTGCGGGTGCTGTAAATGATTGGTCTAGTGATCATTACATTGAGCTAACCCTAAGGTTGGATAGACTGCAAAAGAAGATAAAGAAAGAGAATTCAGAGAATTAGTATTTGAGATATTTTTAGGATCAATGGGGGGAGTGTCCCTCATGCTCGATAAATGGCATACAATAAGAATATGTTAACTAGAATATGGAAAGCTGCCGGTTACATGGATGCCCAGATTGTAAAGGGTTACCTTGAATCGTTTGGTTTGGAGGTGTTCTCATTCGAAGAAAGCGTGGGGCTGACGTTTGGTTTAACTGCTACTCCGCTAGGCGAAGTGGAAATTTTTGTGAGAAAAGAAAATGAAGAAGAAGCGCTTGAATACCTCAGACAGTATCAAGCTGCTTTAGACAACGAATCATCAGAGAACTCCTGATATTTCTGATAATCAACTGGCGTATCAATATCAAGCACCAAGCGCTTGTCATTCCAATCAAAATAGTCAACCGCGTGACGCTGAAAAAGCTGCTTTCCGCCAGCATCTCCATGTAAATCGATCAATTCAGGAAAATATCTCCGCGTGAACAGAACCGGATGACACAGCCGCTCCCCCACCCGGGTTGCCATGATACCCGGACGATGCGTCATGTAATGGGAAATAAATAGAGTGATAAGCTCCGGGGACAAGAATGGCTGGTCTACGACAAACATGACAACATCATTAGCTTTAGGATCTATTTTTTCCAAACCTACGCGGACCGAACTGCTGATTCCCTGCTCCCATAAATCATTCTTGAGAATTCGAACGGACTTATCATGGATTACTTCCCTGATTCTTTCGAACTCATATCCAAGAATGACAGTCAAATCCTCAATACCACCCGCCCTGATGGTTTGGATCATGTGATTAATCAGAGTCTGGTTGCCTACTTGCAGAAGCTGTTTTGGTGTCCCGAGCCGTTGTGAACTTCCTGCGGCAAGTAGAATTGCGGGTGGATTTTTCAGAGTTTTCCCAAGCCTTTCAGAACCCGCTCTTCAATCAATGGGAATGCGTCAAACCAGATGCCCGTGGCATCGTGAACAGCAGCAGATAAGGCTGGTGCGAAGGGAATATATGGCATTTCTCCCATCCCTTTTGCCCCAAATGGACCAATGTCGCTGCTCTCCTCAAGGATGATCGATTTGGTTTCGCCTGGTATGTCCATGATGGTTGGTATCAAATACGTGGCGAATGTATCTGTTTTTACACGCCCGTTTTCCTGGATGAAATTCTCAAGCATCGAATAGCCTGCAGCTTGAACGACGGCACCTTCCATCTGTCCCCTGACTTGAAGCGGATTCACAGCTTTTCCAACATCATCCGCGCAATGAACTTTAATAATGTTTAACTTACCCGTTTCCTTGTCAACTTCAACTTCAATGGCTTCTGCGACATACCCATAGGCGAAATTGGGAATACTTTCACCTGTAACAGGATCAAGCGGTGTTGTTGCCGGCGCTCTATAGGTGAATTCCGCGATTGCTGGGCGCTCCTCATTATTCCACTTCTCCAATGCGGCTTTTCCCGCTCCGATAATTGCGTTCCCTGCCATGAAAGTCATTCGAGAGGCAGACACGCTGCCAGAAGAATTTGAAGAAGCGGTATCAGACGAGACCAACTCTATGATTTCAACAGGAACATTTAATGCGTGCGCGGCCATCTGCACAAAGACGGTGTGCGCACCTTGCCCTACCTCCGCGCCGGCATGCTTGAGGATGACTCTTTCAATTTTCCCGTCTCCGTGAATTTCAATACCAGCCCAACAGGTCTCAATCGAACCAAATGAAAAACCGATATT
>CAYPAG010000018.1:5523-14079 GCA_964408645.1 uncultured Pelolinea sp.
ACCATTAATGTCGCGTTTCCAAGCACCTTGCTTGAAGTGTACATATACGCGCCGCCATCAGCTGTGATATCAGCCTTTATCGCGGTGATCTTACCTTCTTTAGTAGCTCCCCATTTGGTGGTTATTTTATATTGATGTCTCTTGTGATGGCCAATGATCGACTCACGCCTGTCCCAGATCGTTTTTACCGGCCTGTTGATCCCTTTTTCTTTCAATTTCAAGACTGCCAGGGCAAGAATGATTTGAACGGACATGTCCTCACGCCCGCCAAATGCCCCACCAATCGCGGGATAGATCACCCGTACTTTGTCCTCTGGCAGGTTGAGAGCGTGGGCAATTTGTTCTCTATCCTCATGGGCCCACTGACCCCCAACAACTACATTTATGCGGCCTTCTTCGTCGTAATAAGCTACACCTGCTTCTGGCTGCAAATAAGCATGTTCCTGAATGGGTGTGTGGTATTCTCCTTCAATAATAATATCTGCCTTTTCAAATGCAGAATCTACGTCACCATGACGAATCTGGAAATGACAATATTCATTTTTTCCTAATTCCGGATGGAGGAAAATTGCTTCAGGATCCAACGCATGGTCAGGATCTGCGATAATCGGAAGGTTTTCATAATCCACCTTCAATAATTTGGCTGCTTTTTTTGCAATCTCCTCATTCTCAGCGATGATTAATGCCACTTGGTCTCCGATAAAGCGCACCCTGTCGCCAGTTGAATGGTTAGAGCCAGGACCGCAGAGTACTGGCTGATCAGCAACCATTAATCCATAATGGTTATTTGGCACATCTTTGGCAGTTAGAACATCCAAGACTCCTTCCATCTTCAAGGATTCGCTGGCATCAATCGAACTGACAATGGCATGCGGTCTTTCTGCAAAAACCGTTTTCAAAAAAAGCTGACCAGGGAGATTGAAATCCCCGGGATACATGGCTTTACCTGTGACTTTTGCCAGGCTATCGATGCGATTGATCGATTTTCCCACCCAGGATTGTGAACTTTCGTTCATTATTTCCTCCCCGCCATCTCTATGGCTGCTTTTTCCACTGCTTTAATAATGCTGTAATACCCCGTGCAGCGGCAAATATTTCCAGCTAAACCTTCTTTTATCTCTTTCTCGGATGGATTTGGTTTTTCTTCAAGAAGCTTTGCAGCCGACATGATAAAGCCTGGTGTGCAATAACCGCATTGCACAGCCCCTTCCTCAATGAACGATTTTTGCAGCGGATGGAGGCGACCTTCCTCCGACATCCCTTCAATTGTGACAATCTCGGCGTCATGCGCTCTTGGCGCCGGCATAAGGCAGCTGTAAACAGGAACACCATTGAAATGAAGCGTGCAAGCGCCGCATTCACCTTCTCCGCAACCGAGCTTGGTGCCAGTTAATCCGGCTTGTTCTCTAACCAAATCGATCAATGTCCCACTTTGACCATGGGAAAGATCTTTTTCCACACCATTGATGCTTGTGGAGATGACATCTTCAATCGTGTGTGTGACTGTTTTGCTTATCGGATAGTTTTTATATGGCCTGTTTCCCCAAAGCAAAACAGGGTTATGATCGTAGTCTTGCCAATGCCCATTGGCAATTTCTTCCAGTGCACGGGTAAGCAAAACAGGAATTAAATGGACCCTGAATTTCTTCGATCCGCGTACATCGTCAATTGGTCTGATGGCTTCCAGTGCCAAATTTGCGGTATGGCTGATCGTATCAGGATCAAGTGATTTCCCTTTGAGGAATTCTTCCGCAGATTCTGCGTGAACAATGATCGGAGCCACAGCACCCAGGGTGATGCATGCGTCTTCAATTATTTCATTCTTTAATTTCAGAATGACAGTTAAATTGGCGACTGATATGCCATGCACATTTCTCAGCAGATATTTTTGAAAGCTTGATCGAGATGAGTGTGGCAACTTTTTAAATTTTAAATCAGTGACCATCTCGTCATGCCGCATTACGGTTTTTCTGACACCTTTGTAGAAATCAGCGATCTGAACCCATCGAGTGGTATTCTTGGATCTAAGCTCCAGTTCGGCATTTAATGCCATCAATGGAGAGATCGTGTCATTGGCGGGTGAGGCTGTGATGAGATTACCATACACCGTTCCAACATTCCGAATCTGCGCTGCGCCGACCGACTGAGCGGCCTTGACCAAAGGTAAACCGTACTTAATCAAGGGTTCAGATACCAGACACTGGTTGTGCGTGACAGCCGGTCCTACATGAATGTAGTCGCCATCTTCTCTAATTTCATCCAATCCCGGTACACGGTTAATATCGATAAGATCTCGTACTTCTGAGTGCATTTCCTTTTTTAATTCCAGGATGAGGTCGGTCCCTCCAGCGATGATCCGTGCGCGTTCTTTCTTTTTATCCAGGATATCCAACGCGTCATCAATGCTTGCGACAGTGTGATAGAAATCCCACATTCAGTCCTCCAAAAAAGTTATTCGCCTAAAAGGCTTAGTATTGCTGGAACCAACTGTTTTTTCCTGGAAACGATATCTTTCGCATTCCAGGTGCCGTCGGTATTCTTGCGGAAAGGAAGATCTTCGAGGATAGCAGGCGGGTTTTGAATGATCAAGCGGCTTGAACCGCGCACCACATCTGTGATCATCAGTACCGCGAAATCAAGCCCACGCAGCACACGCAGTTCCTCAAGCGCATTAGAAAGTCGTTCAAGGTATTTATCCAGCTCATACGAGTCACTAACCTCCGCCTGGGAGATTGCGAAATGATAATTTCCCGCCTCGTACGATTTTAAATCTTCGGAGACGATTTCTTCTGGCGGACGGCTGCTCAAACCGGACCCTGCGGCTAGCACTTTTTCTGCGTACGAATCCACGTCTTCATTCTTGAGCTTTGAATTTGGGGTGAACGCCCAGCGCGCCAATCGCCTGACTGCTTCTTTGTCTCTTTCTGTTGTCGTTGGAGAGATCATCTTCAAGGTATCAGAGATTACTCCTGCCAATAGCAATCCCGCGATTTCGGGCGGAGGGGCAAATCCTGATTCGACGATTTGCTCGGTAACAAGGGTTGAAGTGCTCCCAACCGGTTCGACGGTGAATTTTATCGGCGCGTGGGTTGGTGGGTTTCCAAGCCGGTGATGGTCCAGTATCTCGATTAGCTCTGCTTCGTCCAGGGCTGAAACTGCCTGTTGCGGCTCATTGTGGTCAACCAAAATTAAACGAATCCGCGGTGGATTGAGCAAATCCCGCTGACGCACAACACCGAAATATGTACCGTCATCATTAACCACCCAGAATTGGTTATGCTCTTCCCTGAGGATCTTTTTTAACAAATCCCTGATCCGATAATTCTTATTGAATTTTTCAATGCTTTGATCCGCTGCCTGCTCACAAGGGATATCAAATATTTCATTGAGCTTCATCTCATTGCGAGTTGGGTTCGGACCAACGAGCTGATTTAACAGATCGAAAATACACTCGCCGGTGATCATACCAAAAGGAGTCCTGTCCTCATTAATCAGAGGTGCGATTCCACCGGTTCGGCTCGCGATTGACCATGCTTCACTCAAGGGAGCGCTTGGGATTGTCGTATCAAAGTGTTGGGCAACAGATTCAAACCGGGGGGATGCATCAGTAAGAAGGTATGGAACCTCGATTCCCAAATATTCCAAAACCCACGCTGATTGTTTATTGATCACACCTGACCGGGCCGCGATCACATCAGAATTATCACGAGATTTAATTAACCATGCGTATCCGATGGCTGATGCAATCGAGTCGGTGTCAGGATTTACATGTCCTATGACATAGATAGGTAAGCGCATTTTCCTCTCTTAGTTTGCGGCAAATGTATCAATCAGCTTATGCACATCCCCGCCCACCGGATAAAGAATTGGGCAAGTGCAGCCATTATCAATATATTCCTGGACTTTCTTGCGTGCATTTTCAGGCGTGCCTGAAGCTGTGATACTGTGGATCAGTTCTTCAGGAACAAGGTGTTTGGCTTTCTGAATCTGCTCGTGGGTGGCTGGCCAACCCAGAATCGCCTGGATTTTTTCAACGACATCTTGAGCGACGCCTGAAGCTTTAGCGATGTGAGGCTGTTGGGCTAAATATTGAGTTAGCAGTTCGCGTGTTGTGTCAATGGCTTTTTCAGCATCATCATCAACAGAACAAACCACCAACTGCGGACGATCAATGCTGTCGAGTGACCGGCCGGAAGTCTTGGCTCCTCTCTCAAGCATTTCCAATGCTTTAATATTGTATTCTGGAGGCACGCAATAATTAAGCACCACCCCATCCGCGATCTCCCCCGCCATTTCCATCATCTTGTCGCCGGTCGCACCGATGAAGACCGGGACGTTACGCGGTTCTTTCCTTCCATGAACGACATCCAATTCAATCCCATCCACATGAATAAATTCACCATGAAATGTCACCCGCTCCATTGCTAGCAGGCGTTTGAGGACTAATAATGTTTCCTTCATGGCAGTTAATGGCTTGCTGCGGTCAATTCCCACATTTTTTGCCAGTGGATCCCACCATGCGCCGATACCACAAATAATCCTGCTAGGCGCTAAGTCATCCAGGGTAAGGAACGTTGAAGCCAGCAACCCGATATTTCTCGTCCAGTTGTTGATTACACCTGAGCCAACCTTGATCCTTTCTGTAACAGCCGCATAGGCAGCCATTGGGACAATGGCATCCCGAACTAACCGGCTCTCTGCCTGCCACACAGATTCAAATCCCCTTTTCTCTGCGTATCTTACATAGTCCAAGCCGTCGCGCAGGTCATGTGCATCCTGAAGATACAAAGCAACTCGTTTATTCATTTATCCTCCATTTGTAATCTGAATCAATTTGTATATTGATTTCTTCCAAGAGATTGTTATTTCTAAGGTATTCAAGGTCCTCAGGAAGATCCAAGTCAAATGCGATCCTGTCATTATTATATATTTCTACATGGATCTTTTTTCTTTCTGCCTGTTCGATGTGTTTCTGGAAAGACCATTGTTCGTAATCGTAATCCAAGATCCCAATGGGATTTATGAATAACGCGTTGGTGCCGCTCATTCTTCTGTCAGGTGAAATAATAATCTCTTCAATGCCTTTTGATTTGGATAGTAGCTCAGTGATGTCTCCGGGTAAAACAAGCGGAAGGTCGGCAGGGATGATCAGAAGCTGACTGGCATTTGATGCCTGAATTGCCTGAGTTGCTTTTCGCAACGCATTATTGATGTCAATATTGCGCGTCTCCTGAATGGTCATTACACCAAATTCTCTGGATACGTGCAGTGCAGCAGGGTCATGGCTGATAACGGCAATTTGATCAATAAGGGGCACAGCAAGTAGACAATTGATTGTGCGAATCAACAATTTTTGGTTGAGGAATTCTCTTTCCTTATCAGACATCAACTCAGCCAACCGGGATTTTCCGCGGCTGAGTGGTTTAATAGGGATGAGCGCCCAAAGTGGCATTATTTATACTTTTCGACCAATTTGATAATATCCAACGCAAGCCGTATTTGGTTGCTTTTGTCTGGAATCAAAATATCCGCTGCATGAAAGATTATACTTGAGCCATTATTCAACATTTCCCCTGAAATATCCGAACTGTCAACAATTAAACAATCGACCAACCCCCCGTAATGGTCAACCACAGATTGGGGTGAGGGTTGAGACCCCATTTCCAAAAACATCTTGGCCAGCGGTCCCTTGACTGCTTTTCCGCCGATGATGGGTGACACACAGACAGTGAGTTTTCTGTCAACAAATTCACGAACCTCACCCAAAGAAAGAATCGGATCAATACTAACGAACGGATTTGATGGACAGATTATTACCGCATCAGATTGCTCGATTGAATCCAGCACTCTTTCTCCCGGTTTCGCGGCTTCAATTCCTGCAAACCTTACGCTTTTAATCTTGGGTTCACACCTCTTTTTCACAAAATATTCCTGGAAAGGAATATCTCCTGATTCTTCGGTTTCGATCCAGGTGGCGACAGGATCATCTGTCATTGGTAAAACCAAATGTTTCACTGATAACGCATCACAAATATTGCGTGTTATTTTTGTCAGGGAATCTCCCTGCTTATAAAGATAAGTTCTGGTTAAATGAGTTGCCAGATCAATATCACCCAATCTAAACCAATCTGGCGCTCCCATACGGCTTAATGAATCATAAGTAGTGAATGTGTCATCAGCTATCCCCCATCCGGTGACAGGATTCGCAATCCCTGCCAGCAGATAAATGACTGAATCAAGATCAGGTGAAATTTTCAAGCCCAAGTGCTCAAAATCGTCTCCAGTATTAACAATAATAGTTAATTCTTCTGGTGTGAGGATTTCTGCCAACCCTCGCGCCAATTTTGCGCCACCGACACCACCTGCTAAAGCTGTTATTTTCATTTATCTAAATAAATCAGAACTTTTTGGCCGAAGTACATCATTTATCGTAGATTCGCAGAGATCATAAGGGAATCCCCGAACATGTACAGCCGGCACGCGTTCTGCCGCCTGTCCCATCATCAAGGATGCAGAAGCAGCCAATTCATCTGCAGCGGCGACAATGGTTATTCGGAGTTTGTAACCAAAAATATCTTCCTTCCCTCTCAAATCGACAATAGTGGGCACTAAAGAAGTACCGATTACAGCCCCAACGGTTCCCCGCCGCCACGGCCGCCCTTGAGAGTCAATTATTAAAACACCCACCTTTTTCCCAGTCGTTCTTTTTAGATCGGAGGAAAACCTCCTGGCAGATTGATCGGGATTCTCAGGCAACAGCAAATGCCAGTCATCCTCCCCTTCATTATCTGATTGGACATTGGAGTGGTCGATGCCGGCGTTTGCGCATATGAATCCGAGTTTGTGTTCCACAATAAACGCCTGCTCAGTTGCCCGAATGATATCCCGGCTCTCAGAAAGAATCAGTTCGACTAACCGCGGGTCGCGTTTCACTTCCGATCCTAATTCCAACGCGCGTTTGGATGGTGTTACTTCTGATAGTCGAATTTTTCTGCCTTCGGATTTGGAGACAATTTTTGAGGTGACGACAAGGATATCGCCATCTTGAAACGTTAAACCCAGGTCTCTTACGGATTGATGAAGGATCTGTGATAAATCATCCCCTTTGCTGATCAAGGGGATGTTCGTTAGTTGAGTGATGACCAAAGAACTCATTATTACTTTTCTGTTGGAATCCCTGTGATTTTGATCCCGGCTGAGTGTGTGCCGTGCTGTTTGTTAATTCTGATCAGCACGGAAGTTAACCCTTCGGAGATGATTGAATTCTCAAGTGGACCCGCGTCCCAGCCTATCAAGCCTGCATCGTTGACTAACCGAATGCCTAACTCGCGGCTTTCTTTATCCACACCGCAAACAAGCACGTCACAGTGGATCGGATCGTCTTTTATAAGCAATTCAAAAGAAATATTCTGAAAAGCAGAGATTACCTTGACACCTTCTCCTAAAAGTCTTTGTGTGTGTAGCGCCAAACTCCCATCGGGAGGTATTGTGATGGTGGATACCTTTGGAGGTACCAGAGGGACAGTCACGTCAACCAGGTATTTTCCCTGCAGTGCATCTTTCAAATCTATCAACGTTTTATCATGGAACTCGTAAGGGATTGTCAGCACAGCGATATCGCAAGCTGCAACAGCTTTTATATTTTCGTCAGCGCTGATTGCAATAGTGTTTATTCCACTACTGCCGAGTAATTCAGCAACATCCTTTCTTGCTGCTTCCGCTTTCTCATGATTCCTTGAACCGATGGTTACCGGATAACCAGCTTTCGCCCAGCGATAGGCTAAACCTTGACCTTCTTTACCCGTACCGCCTATGATAGCGATTTTTTCAGTTTTAGTTGCGTAATTATTCAATCTGTCTCCAGTGTTAAAACATCTGATGATATTTTTCCCAAACCAGGTTAGAAATTTTTCCAGCTTCCTTGGCGATGGTTCTTTCATCCAGGCTTAAAAGTTTTCGATCTTGCATTAAGAAGCGGCCATTGACCATGGTTGAGGTCACCATACTTTCGTTAAATCCAAAAATGATATGCCAGGGAAGGTTATCCTTATTGAGATCAGTGAAAGGTTGGTAATCTACAAAAATGAGGTCCGCCTTTGCGCCTGGGCTAATGCGCCCGGTGTCAAGCCCGCTAAATATTTGATTGACAAGTTTTCTGTTATTCACCACTGCCATTTGATAGATCGTATCAGCCTGCATGCGCCGCGGGTCACGGTGCAGGAGTTTATGTCCTAGATAAGCAGCTTTCCATTCCTGCCACATGGTGTTGGAAAATCCGTCGTTGCCTAAACAGACGTTTAGCCCTGCGTGAAGCATCGATTCAACTTCAGGAAGCCCTACCGCGTTGTTCATGTTTGAGCGCGGTTGGTGGCTGACCCACGTGCCGGATTCAGCTAAAAGGAAAATCTCGCGTGCATCTACATGAACGCCGTGAGCCACCAATGTTGATGGGCCAAGGATACCGAAATCATTAATCCGTTCAATCACCCTCTTGCCCGATTTGCTCAAACTATCGTACTCATCCACGATGTGTTCAGCCGCATGGATATGGAATCC
>CAYPAG010000018.1:14179-20258 GCA_964408645.1 uncultured Pelolinea sp.
TGCTCAAACTATCGTACTCATCCACGATGTGTTCAGCCGCATGGATATGGAATCCGATTTCATTTGGACACAATTCACGGGCTTTTTTCAAGGTGGCATCGCTTAATGTCAGGCTGGCATGTAGACCAAAGAGCGCGCTGATAAACTCCTTATTTCCCTTTTCAGTTTTTTCAATAAAGCGAACATTTTCTTCCAATCCCTGGTTGGCTTTTTCCTCACCATCCCGATCGGTTACTTCATAACATAAAGAAGCCCTCACCCCGCTTTCGGTGATTGCATTGGATAAGATTTCGAGTGAACCAGAAATTCGGGTTGGCGAAGCATGATGATCAATGAGTGTGGTTGTTCCATGTTTAATGGCATCTATCAGGCATACCAAAGCAGAATAAAAATTTGCCTCGTCATCAAGAGATTTATCCAGTTTCCACCACAACTTTTCAAGGATTGCTGGAAACGCATCCGGCGGTTCACCGGGGATATACATACCGCGGGAAAACGCGCCATAAAAATGAGTGTGCGCGCAAATCTGGCCAGGCATCACGTATTGATTACGCGCATCGATTATATCGTCGGTCTCTGCTGCCAGGTCATTGGGATCCAAACGCTCAATAATGCGATCAATGGTGCCGTCAGGCGCGATCTTCAACGCAGCCCCGGACAAGATCCGATTGTTATCGTCGCAAGTGATAAGGTTCGCGTTCTTAATCAGCATTGCCTCTCCTTTGAACCTGTATGATCAAATTTTAACATAACGTATTCATATTCAAAATGGGGATGAATTACAATATATCCAATTTTAAGGAGATATTCATGGAGAATTATTTACAATCGGCAATGAAATATTCGGCTGGTCATCGTCAAGATTTTCTTGATAATCTTACGGATTTTTTGGAAATTAAAACCATATCATCAGATTCTGCATATGCGGTGGATGTCAGGAAAGGCGCACAATGGCTTGCGGATTATTTTAAGAAAATTGGCGCGGGTAAGGTGCAAATCCTGGAAACTCAGAAGCACCCGGTTGTCTATGCGGACCTCTCACAAGCGGGTGAAGATAGACCAACCATTCTTGTTTACGGTCATTATGACGTTCAGCCTGCAGACCCAGAGAATCTTTGGGATAGCGCTCCTTTTGAGCCAGCGGTTAGAGATGGACAATTGTATGCGCGAGGAGCATCAGACATGAAAGGCCAGCTGATGGTTACACTGAGCGCGATCGAGTCCATTCAAGCCACAGGAAGACTTCCGGTAAATTTTAAGTTCCTGGTGGAAGGGGAGGAAGAGATCGGTTCCCCGAGCATCGCGAATTTCTTGTCCACCCATAAAGATTTATTCAAAAGCGACTTTGTCCTAAATCTGGATGCTGGTATGATCGCCAGGGATAAACCAACCATTGTATATGGACTGCGCGGATTGGCTTATTTTGAAATTCAGGTCAGTGGCCCAGCCCAAGACCTCCACTCTGGCGTATTTGGCGGCGTTGTTTATAACCCGATCCAGGTCTTGTGCGATCTAATTGCGCGAATGAAAGACAATGACGGAGTAATTCAGCTGCCCGGATTTTATGAGGATGTGCTTTTGTTAAGTGATCAAGAAAAAATGGAACTTGCGCAGCTGGGAATGGACGATGCCTATTATCTGAAGGAGACAGGCGCATTAAAACTTCATGGAGAAAAAGGTTTTTCCCCAGTGGAACGTGTAGGCGCCAGGCCAACCCTGGATGTCAACGGTATTTGGGGTGGCTATACTGGCGAAGGTCCAAAGACTGTCATACCCGCCAAAGCCTTTGCCAAGCTTTCGATGCGCTTGGTGCCTAATCAAACACCGGAAAAAGTGAAAATCCAGCTTCATGAATATCTGGCGAACAATGCGCCGGATGGAATTAAGTGGGAAATGACCCAGTTATCTAGCGATCCGGCAAGCATCACCGATATGGATTTTTTGCCTACCCGCTGTTTGGCTGCATCTTTCGAAAAAATTTGGGGAATACCCCCTGTTTTTGAGCGAGGTGGCGGGAGTATCCCGATCGTCTCCCATATGCAAAATTCATTAGGTGTTGAAAGCGTTTTGAGCGGTTTCAGCTTACCTGGCGATAACATTCACAGCCCAAATGAGCACTTGGATCTTGAAGTCTATTACAAAGGCATCGACACTGTAATTGATTTTATTTTCCGAATAGCGGAATCCTGCGAATAAATGATCACTCAATCTGAAAGCAAAATGCCGCATTATGGAGGTCAAGCGCTAATAGAAGGCGTTCTGATGCGTGGCAAACGCTTCGTCGTCGCAGCGTTCCGTCAACCGGATGGGCAAATCCTTACAGAACACGAAAGATTGACAGGTATTTACGCGACCAGGCTAACCAAGTTGCCTTTGCTTAGAGGATTAGTTGTTCTTTGGGACTCGCTCTCGCTTGGAATGAAATACCTCACAAAATCTGCCAATATCCAGGCTGGAGAAGAGGATGAAAAAATTGAAGGGCCAGCCTTGATTTTGACATTGGCATTTTCAATAGGTATGGCTATCCTGCTTTTTTTTGTTCTACCCACCTTTATCACCGAGATGATTTCAAGAGCCATAACAATGACATCATTGGCGGCTAACCTGGTGGAAGGACTCATCCGTTTAATCATACTGATCGGATATATTTGGGCGATTGGCCGGTCCAAAGAAATTTCACGTGTTTTTGCTTATCATGGGGCTGAACATAAAACCATCAATGCTTATGAAAACTCTGTGGAGATTACAGTCTCAAATGTCAAGGCATACCCATTAGCCCATCCACGTTGTGGAACCTCATTCTTGCTGACATTAGTTATTTTTTCAATCCTCGTTTTTTCTCTTCTTGGTCCGCTTTCTTTTTGGTTGAAGATACTTAGCCGAATTCTGTTCGTACCCGTGATCGCGATGTTTGCGTATGAGATCATCCGGTTTATGGGTGACCACCTTGATAATCCAATAATTCGCATCATTACATCACCTAATTTGCTGCTTCAGAATCTAACCACAAGAGAACCGGATGAGAAAATGATTGAAGTTGCCATTACTTCCTTTGAAAAGTTATTAAAATTGGAAGAACAACCAGAATAGATTTTAGAATTGAGAGGGACCAATGTCCTTGAAAAATTTACTTGAACAAGAATTACTGAAATCCATGAAAACCAAGGATGAAGTCAGACGGAACGCGCTTCGGCTGGCGATTTCTTCCATTAAATTGGTTGAAATTGAAATTGGTGGCGAGCTCGATGACACAACCACTTTCGGGATTCTTCAAAAAGAGATAAAAATTCGCGAAGAAACCATCGCGGAAGCTGAAAAGGCAGGACGGCTTGAGATGATCCCGCCTGTACAAGCCGAAATCGCAATCATCAAAGAATACTTACCCAAGGAAATGTCTGACGAGGAATTGTCTATCATTATTAAAAAAATAATTTCCGATACCGGAGCTTCTTCGATGAAGGAAATGGGACTTATTGTAAAAAATGCCATTCAAGCCGTTCAAGGTAAAGCTGCGAACGACAGGATTAGCCGAAAAGTAAGGGAGCTCCTTGCCTGACCAAAAACCCGGGACCGCGGTTAAACAGATTTTTCAATTTAGATTTCTTAAAAGTCTGCCGTCCTTTACATTAATACTGATTGTTGCCATAGTAATTTTTGGCGCACTTGTGCTCCCGATCTCTCTGCGTCCCACGCCATCACTGCTTGATGTAGGTGACGTCGCCTTTCAGGATATTCGCGCACCACGCAGTTTTTCATTTGAGAGTGCTGTTTTAACCGAACGAGCGCGTGATGATGCCGAGAAATCTGTTACGCCCATTTATCTTCCCGCTGATCCTTCCATCTCCCGCAAGCAAATAGAGAAACTACGCAATATCCTAAGTTTTATTAATTCGGTGCGGCTGGATCCATATGCCACAGAATCAAATCAAATTCGTGATCTGGCAGCCATTAACGATCTTCAGTTGACCTCAGAGATCGTAAAAAATATCGTCAGAATCGATGATATGAGTTGGGAATCGATTCAAGTAGAATCGCTTTTCCTGCTTGAGGAAATGATGAAATCGCCTATCCGTGATGACCAAGTGTCATCAGCGCGGAGAAATCTTTCACCCCGGATCGGATTTGAATTTGATTCAACCGAGTCTGAGATCATCGGTACGATGGTTTCGCAATTGATCGTGGCTAATAGTCTCTTCAGCAATGAAGCGACTGCAGCTGCCATTGAGGAGATGCGCGCCTCCATCAGCCCGGTTTCACGGCAGTTCCAGTCAGGGGAAATCATTGTGAACAGCGGTGAAGTAATTGACCAATTGGCCTACGAAGCATTACAGGAATTTGGGTTTACTGCCCGAAAGAATCGTTTAACTGATCTTCTATCTGCGGCGTTGGTTGTTATTGTTGTGATGACATTCAACCTTCTCTACATTCGCCGAATCAAGCGTTCAACCGGGCAATCGGTTTACCATTTACCCACGATTGTGCTCCTTTTCATTATCTTTTTATATGTTGCCCGCTTTATCATTCCCAATCATACGATCCTGCCATACCTTTTTCCAGTTGCGGCATTCAGTCTAACTGTTTCCAGCCTCATCAGCCACCAAACAGGTTTGATTGCCGCGCTCTCGCTTAGCTTGCTGGTCGCTTTCAATGAACCGAGCTTTCTTGACCTTTCCCTCTATTATTTTCTGCCGTCAGCCATTGCCATTTTCATTCTTGGTCGCGGTCGCCGTATCACGATCTTCTTTTTAACCGGTTTCGCGATTGCTGTCAGCGGCAGCATGGTCATTATTGCATATCGACTGCTCACCTCATTTTTGGATCTTGCTGGCGCGACAACGCTAATTGGGGCTTCGTTTGTCAATGGATTGGGTTCCGTGAGCATCACAATACTTTTACAATATGTCCTCGCGCAGATGCTTGGAAAAACCACAGCGCTTCAACTGATGGACCTTTCCCGTCCTGACCATCCGCTCTTACAAGAGCTTCTGCAAAAAGCGCCTGGCACTTACCAGCACAGTCTTCAAGTAGCCAACCTGGCTGAACAGGCCGCCAAGGAAATTAACGCTGATCCGCTTTTAACCCGCGTAGGCGCGCTTTACCATGATATTGGCAAGGTGGAGAATCCAAATTTCTTTATTGAGAACCAACCACCCACACAAATCGACACGCACGATAACCTTGATCCTGTGATCGCTTCCTCCACCATCATCCAGCACGTCAGGGATGGGATGAGTCTTGGGAGGAAATATCACCTACCTCCACAGATTCTGGCTTTCATCAATGAGCATCACGGAACTTCAATCACACGGTATCAATATGATAAAGCGCTCGAAAAAACAGACAAACCTGACAAAATTGACAAGGAACTATTTCGTTATCCTGGAGTGTCACCACAATCACGCGAAACCGCCCTCTTAATGTTAGCGGACGGCTGTGAAGCACGTGTTAAAGCTGAATTGCCCGTTGAGCCAGACGATATTGAGAGAATTATCAATGAAAACATTAAATTTGCACTCAATCAAGGGCAACTAGACCACACAGAATTGACCCTGAATGATTTGCGGATCATCGCGCGTTCATTTACCCGTACGCTTCAGAACACTTATCATCATCGTGTCCTTTACCCGAAAATGGATACAGCAGATCATCTCCTGGAGTCAAAATAAATGGTTACTATCCGGGTAAATACTCGACTATTTCCACACTCTGATGAGGATTTTCTTTATCGCGCGGCACACATCACCCTGGACGCACTTGGCGGAAAAGATGTGGGAATGACAATTTCGCTTGAGGGTAATGACCAGATTCAGAAGCTCAACCGGCAGTTCAGAAATATCGATGAACCAACTGACGTCTTGTCCTTTTCATCCGGAGACATCGATCCTGAAACAGGTGAAATCTACCTGGGCGATGTGGTGATTGCGGTTCCTAAAGTACGAAAGCAGGCAAGGCAAGCCGGCCACAGCTTCAGTGAAGAGCTTGCATTGATGGTTGTTCATGGAATTCTTCATCTTCATGGTTATGATCATGACACGCAAAAAGCTGAACAGGAGATGTTTTCTTTACAAAACGAAATTCT
>CAYPAG010000019.1:0-19696 GCA_964408645.1 uncultured Pelolinea sp.
GTGAGACAACTGGATGGGGCAGTGACCCCATATTCCCCCAACCAGCCGTCAATGGCGTCTTTTCCCAATATCTCGATGCATTCAGGTGGCGGATAACGGATGGGTAGATGATATTCACGCGCGAGTTCCAGCAGGATCTTGAACAGATCAGGGTGATGGTACGAGATGTGGTGATGGCTGTCCAGGTGGTCGGGCTGAAACCCTAATCCGAGAAACGATTCAATCTGGGTGCTCCACTCAGCACGCACCTGGCCCAAATCCAATCTGGCGATTCGCTCCCTTTCGCGGTTGAATTTGTAAAACAGGCCATTTTCGTTGACCAAACCAGGCACAGCCTCCGGCGCGAGCAGGGGACGGCCTTCGGTCAGCACCAGGTGCACGCCGATGCCCATTTGCGGGCAGGCTTCGCGCGCGCGGGTGATGTCGGCGCTGATGGTTGCGTGGTTCATCATCGCACTGGTGGAGGTGACGATGCCATTGGCTGCCGCGTGAATGATGCCGTTTGTGACGCCTTCAGTCAAACCCAGGTCATCAGCATTGACGATCAGTTTTTTCAAATGGACACCCCAAGTAAAAAAAATCCGGAAGCACTTGCCTTCCGGATTAATTCTAACTGATGGCGCTCAGTTGTTATTCGGCCCGCCTTGTCCATATCCGCCCCCGGAACCCTGGCCGGCGTTCTCCACGCCGCTCGAAATAATTTGAAGGTAGTCCTCAGGCGTTAGGTAACCGGGTGTGTAATCTTCGCCGGTTTGTTTTTCCAATACCGAGACAAACGCGCGAAGGTGATTGCGGGAGCCGGTTTCAAGAGCGTTATACACCTGAAGGACATTCACCAATTGTGTTTGGAGGCTGCGTTCACGCAGGTCAAGGATGTCGATTTCCTCCACCGCCGCACCTGTTTTTAACGCGTCGCTAATAGAAAGACGCCCCTGGGCAAGCAGCTGGTCATAAAGCGCCTGAAGCGCAGGATCAGAAAAAATGCCTGAAGGATTATCCGCAGCGGGGTCGGGGATCCCGTATTTTTCCAACAGAAAGGCGACTGAATCCATGTGGGTTTGCTCGCTGGAGGCAATGTTTTGGAAGATGGGCAGCCCCCACATTTCAAAAAAGCTCACATAAAGGTCGTGAGCGAGCTTTTCTTCCTCCCGCATGAAAAGCAGCCCCGCCACTTCCTCATCAGAAAGCGAACTGTTGACGATTGAATATTTCGACGCGGTAGTTGTTTCGACGTTGCTGGATACATCATTTCTGATAACACTGGCTTGCGGTAGATCCTGGGGAACTTGGGCTTGCGCAGGATTTCCGTTGCATGCAATGGCTGCCAGGGAAATGGACAAGATAGTTGTAATTTTGATGATTTTTTTCATTTTCTGACCTCAAATGGTATGGGGTAAATCATAAGGTGATAGGATGAAGGTTTGAATAAGTAAACATAAAGATTATGTAAAGATTAAAATCATTTAGCCAGTAATAAATGTAGAAAAATTGAATAACCCACCCTGGTGCTTATATAATAGGATGGGTGTGATTTTAGATGAATATACCTTTTGTTGCTTCAACTGTCCTGTTTAACCTGCTGATCGCAGGTATCTTTGTTGCCGAAAAACAAAAAATGTGCGATGGGTTGTTTGATTTCTATTTATGCGGGCAAAAGAAAAAAGAAGGCTGAAAAATGACCATTACACCATTTATCACCAACGCCGCGCTGCTCCTGGCTTTGAGCATGTTGAGCGGTCACTTCCGTTATCTTTGGTTTAAACGATTTCATCTCAAGGATTGGGTCATTGGCATTCTGTATGGTTTTTTTGCCATGCTGGTGATGACTGCGCCATTCACCCTGGTTGAGGGAGCGTTTTTTGACAGCCGTTCGATCATTCTCGGTTTGGCCGGGCTGTTTGAGCCGCCGATCGTCACCCTGATCGCCGCGCTTGTCGCTTTGATCTTCCGGTTTTCACTAGGCGGATTTGGCGTTACCACCGGGATCGGTTCCATCTTGATATCCACCGCCATTGGTCTGGCTTTTGGTTATTTCGTCAAGAAGAGAAATTGCCCGATCACCTTCCTCAATCTGCTGATTTTGGGATTGATCATTCATGTTAGCCTTGTTTTATGGTTCTTCACCTTTCCGTTGGCCATTGCTCTGGAGATTTGGAACACCATCGCCGTTCCTTATGTTGCCATTTTTTCCTTTACCACCATGCTGATCGGTCTGTTCATGCACGGCCAGCAGCAGCGTCTTAAGGTTGAACAAAGCCTGACAGACAGCGAGCGAAAATACCGGCAGTTGGTCGAAACCTTGCAGGAGGGAATCTGGTCGGTGGATGAAAACAAGGTGACAACCTACGTCAATCCTTCCATGGCGGCAATGTTGGGATATTCTGAAGGTGAAATGGTCGGAAGGCCTCTTCAAGACTTTGTGGAGAAAAAGCAGCACGATCGATACGATGAGTTCTTCCAGCGGCGGATGGAAGGCATCAAAGAGCGCTATGAGTCCGTACTCATTCATAAAAACGGCAGCCGGGTATCGGTGATCGTTGAAGCCGCCCCGATTTTTGACAGTAAAGGAAATTTCATGGGGTCACTGGCGGGTGTCCAGGATATCACCGACCGTAAAAAAGCTGAACGCCAGTTGGAGAAATACTCAAGAAATCTTGAAGAGTTGGTGGAGGAGCGCACCAGGGAGCTTAAAGAGGCGCAGAACCAGTTGATCGCGGCTGAAAAATTATCCTCCTTGGGTGAAATGGCGGCCAGTGTCGGGCATGAACTGCGCAATCCGCTATCGGTGATTCGCAACGCGTCTTATCTGCTCAAAGCATTTTCACGCGGAGACACGAAGATTGAGGAATATGTCAACTTGATTGACACAGAATCACGCAATGCGGCTCAGATTGTGACCGACCTGTTGGATTATTCCCGCATCAAACCGATGAAAAGCGACATGATCGAAGTGCGGGATATGGTTAGGCAGATCCTGCAGAAAGCAGAGATTCCCGAAAACATTCAACAGGAGATCAATATCCCCGATGATCTACCCAAAGCGCTTGGAAACGCGCAGCAGATTTTTCAGATCCTTTTCAACCTGATTAAAAACGCTGCGGAGGCGATGCCCGAGGGAGGAACACTAACGGTCAAAGCATACCGAAAAGAGAAGAAAGCAATCATCAGTGTAATTGATACTGGTCAGGGCATTCCGCGGGAGAATATGAAGAATTTATTTGAACCGCTCTACACCACCAAAACGCGCGGGGTGGGCCTTGGATTGGCGATCTCCAAACGGCTGGCTGATCTCAATCAAGCCGAGATCACGGTGAAAAGCAAAGAAGGTGAAGGCAGCGTATTTTCTCTTGAACTTAAGGCGGCCTAAACCAGGCGCTGATCTTTTGAATTTATAATTGGCTTTTGCATTACCGGGGCGGTATTCGGTTTCTGGAATAAATAATTAATCGAGGTATTTAATGGAAAACAAGCACGAAGAATTGATGGCATGGACATGGGAGGATTTGGCCCCATCCTTTGCCGAACTTGAGGCAGCAGATGTCTCATCGAAGAATTTGGAATCATGGCTGAAGGAATGGTCCAATGCCAGCGCGATCGGAGATGAAATCTACAATCGGTTATACGCGGCCACAACGATCAACACAGCGGATGAATCAGCCGCTCAACGATTGGAAGGTTTCATGGAGAACACCTACCCGAAATTGAAATCTGCGGAGCAGAAGCTGAAAGAAAAACTTCTGGCCAGCGGACTGCGCGTGAATGGTATGGACATCTCGCTGCGCAACATGAAGGCAGAGGCCGAGTTATTTAATGAAGAGAATCTCACGCTCGAGGCCCGCGAGGAAAAACTGAACAACGAACATGACAAGATTATGGGCGCTCAGGTAATTGATTGGCAAGGGGGAAAAAGAACCGCCCGTCAAATGGAAGCCATTTTGTGGGATCCAAACCGCGAGACGAGGCGGGCAGGCTGGGAAAAACTGGCCGAACGCCAGCTGGCTGACCGGGAAGCAATCAACGATGGTTGGGTGGAGTACATGAAACTGCGCGGGCAGATCGCGGCCAATGCCGGTGAAGCCGGTTATCGGGATTACCGTTGGAAACAGCTGCTGCGTTTTGATTACACGCCGGACGACTGCAAATCATTCCACCAGGCCATCGAAGAGGCGGTTGTCCCCGCGGTCAACCGGTTGATGGAACGGCGCAGGCGGGCGATCGGTGATAATCGTCTGCGCTATTACGATATCTTTTTTGACTTGTCCGGCAAGCCGGCGTTACATCCTTTCAAAGACGCGCGCGAATTGACCGATAAATCTGCCAACATTTTCACCCAGGTTGACCCGGTGTTTGGCGGGTATTTACGCCAAATGGATCAGGAAGGGTTGCTGGATTTGGACAACCGCCCGAACAAAGCGGCTGGCGCGTATTGCACGCAGTTCTCGCATGTGAAACAGTCATTCATCTTTGCGAACGCGGTTGGCATCCATGATGACGTCCAGACCGTCCTGCATGAGGGCGGGCATGCGTTCCATAATTATGAATCCTTTAAATTGCCGTATTTTCACCAGTTCGCTGAAAATAATTTACCTATGGAATTTGCGGAGGTTGCCTCGATGGGGATGGAGTTCCTGTCCGCGCCCTACCTGGATGAAAGCCATGGCGGTTTTTATTCTCTCAGCGACGCCAATCGGGCGCGCGTGGACCACATCGAATCCTCCCTGGTCTTCTGGCCGTACATGGCGATCGTGGACGCGTTCCAGCACTGGGTGTATGAGCGTCCGCAGGAGGGCAGCGATCCGAACAAGTGCGATCAGAAATGGGCCGAGCTCGAACGCCGATTCCGCCCGCACCTGGATTGGTCAGGTTACGAGGAAATTATGAAGACCGGCTGGCAGCGTAAGAATCACATCCACCACGTGCCTTTTTACTACATCGAATATGGTCTGGCGCTGCTTGGCGCGGTGCAGATCTGGGCGAACGCCATCAAAGATCAATCCGGCGCGGTCAGGCTTTACCGCCAAGCCCTGGCTTTGGGCGGGACAGCCACCCTGCCTGATCTCTTTAAAGCGGCTGGCGTGAAATTGGCTTTTGACGCCAACACTCTGAAGACAGGCGTGGATCTAATGGAACGCACCATTTTGGAGCTGGAAGCGGGTTACTAGCTACCCTTAAACCATTAGCCATCGTATGACATTTTTGTCATACGATGGCTGTTTTAAACGAAGGGATTAGCGGTGTTTCTTTGATAAAACCGCCAACGCAGCTGCAATAAATAACAGAGCGAAGCTGCTGCCGACGAAGATCCATTTGATCAAGGTGAAGGCAGGCGCAAGCGCTGCGATCACCGGGGTCTCAATCGGAAAGCGGCCGATCACCAGCGCGGCGCTGGCATTCTCCAAGAAATCGAACAAGACACCCAGCAGCGGGGCCAAATTGAGCAGGCGCAAATTGCTGCCCATTGGCAGCGCCCGATTGAGCAGCCAGCTGATACAGGCCGTGAGGAACAGTCCGTAGATCAACGGAAAAACCAGGTCAAAGGTGAATCGGGCGCGGATATATTCTGCCCGCCCCGCAACTCCATAGGATTCCGCCATATGGTAAAGGTCTCCGGCTGAATAGAAAAGCGACAGGTCAGGCGAACCCACCTCGCCGCTGAAGGCTTCCGCCGCAGCGGATTGGCCTGGCAGCACCAGCACCATAAAGGCTGAAAAAACCAGCAGGGTGATCAGCGCTGCAGCGCTGGTTGATCTACGGTAGAAAAGTTCAGAAAGGTTTTTCATCTTTTAGAGCCGACTGAGTAGTTCGTGGATGAATTCAGCGGCGTCTGCCAGTTTCTCGCAATCGACGATGTCAATGGTATCTTTTTCGGTATGAGCGATGTCTGCCCAGATGTCGCTGAAGCCCGCGGTGGTCAAGGCGATGGCAGGCACCCCCTGGTTTAGGAACACCATATGGTCGCCCTGCGGCCACTGCGGCATTTCCACAATCCCAGGGTGATCAGCTAATATCATCTCCGCGTGCTTCTTAACCTCCACTGGGCATTCATAATATGAAATTCCGGTAGGTATTTCCTTGTAACCAACGCCATCAATATTAATATCCAGCCGGATTTGGTTAAAGTTACCTTGATGGCGCCGTAGATATTCCATCTCGCCACCAGCGCTGTAGTTGTCCTCGCCGTTGATGGCCAGGATCTCCACGCCCTGACTGCCCTGATACGTGGCCATCAGTTCAGCCAGCAGCATCAAAATGGTGGTTCCACCCGCGTTATCCAACGCGCCGGGTGTGCCGTGCTTGGCGTCGATGTGGGCGCACACCACGATCCGCCCTGCCTGTTTGCCTTTCTGCGCGGAGATGTTCTCCGCGGTGGAGGGGATGCGTTCGGCGTCCATCTCGAGGTGAATTTCAGTGCCCGTATATTTGGCGAGTTCCTCTCCTTCTATATCTTTCATGTAGGCAGCCGGGAAACCAAAGTCGCCGTCCTCAAACAACGGGAAGGGGTACATCCCACCCGCCAGTTCCGGGTTGCGCCCGGTGGCGGCGATGATCGCCGCGGGCTGCTTTTCCTCCAGCAGCCGGTGAACACGCTGGTGGCTTTCCGGGTTGTAAAAGACGTAGTTTTTTGGCATCAGCTGCTCCACGGCAATCTCGCCCGAGAGCAGCAGAAGTTTGCCTTTGATATCCAGCTGTTCCAGTTGGTCAGCAGTGGTTGCGTGAATCAGTTCGGCTCGGATGCGACATCCGAGCGAGTATGGACTGATGAATGCCTCAAAAGCGCGGTCACTTGCGCTGAGTTGGATTTCACCCTGGCGCATGTCGATGCACGCAAAAGGCTGTCTTTCGACCGTAAACCCATTTTTCTTCATCTCCTGCGCGAAGTACTGGACTGCCGCCTGGTTGCCGGGACTGCCCAGCTGCCGGGTGGAAATATCAACGCTCAGCTTCTTTAAATGCTTTTCCGCTTGTTGGATGAGGTAAAACGACGCCATGGATTCTCCTGAAATGAATTTTGACTGAGAAAAAGGAGCGGGATTATACCAGCGATTGCCGCCTGATGTTCATGAAATGCTCTGCAATGAAGAGCAGCCCGATCAACGCCGGGATGGCGCCCACGATCAGGTAAGCGCTCCAGTGCTGCCCGCGGGCGAAAAAGAAATATGCCGCACCCGCCAGGATAAACAGGATGCCGCCGGGCAGCGGCCATTTCCAGGCGATGAAAAGCAAGGCCAGCAGCACATAGGTGGGTGTGAGATGAATCAAAAAACCGAGAATTTTTCCCCAAAGAGAAGAATCGCCTTCGAAGACATCAAAAGCAAACAGGCTGATAAGCCCGATGAAGAGAAACGCCAAAAGACGCGGAAACCAGAAAAGCCAGGTTTTCTTCATATTCCCTCCGGAATTTGTTACTTTATAATACCAAATGAATAATATGGCTAACAAGCGCTTTGCATTGGGATGCGTTGCATTTTTGATGTTCGCCGCGGGCTGTTCAGCTGCGCTGGAATCAGATACGTCTATTGCAGAGACACCTGATATGACTGAAGAGCAGTCAATCCCCACTACCGAAATAACGCCAACGGCAGCCGGTTTTTCGCTCAGCCCTCAACCCTACGCGCATCCCTCCAGCGCTTATGAGATTTTCTTCCCGCAGGATTGGAATTGCAGCGAGAGCACCGGGTACCGCGTGGACTGTCAGTCGCCGGACGCATTGGCGGCGGTCAGTATCCGGTTAATCAATAGCGGAGCGCGCCTCTCCCAGCCGGAATTCATCAATGTGGCGCAGGCGGAATTTAATTTCACCCACGCCGGGCAGCGCGCTTTCAACGAGACCGAACGCAGCGTTGGGGATGGGACCATTTCTGTGACGTCCTCCTGGATGTCCGGCGAAACCAGTCTCAATGGCTGGGATTACCTGGAGCGGGCAGACAGCGTGGTGGCTCATCTCAGTTTTTCCGCGCCCGCGCCGGAATGGGAGCGGTATTGGGTCTTGTTTGAGCAGGTCAGGCAGAGCGCTGACTTTAACCCCGAGGCTTTGGCTTCAGAGCCGGCTTATGGTTCCACCTTTCTTTACACGTCCCCGGATTCCTTGTTCACCATCGAGGTGCCAACCTCCTGGACAAAATTTCTGGACACCGCGCGTATCTCCCAGGCGCAGATCGAGCAATTTTTCTCCCCTGATCAGCATGCTTCAATTCAAACAGTCATCTACCGCCATGGCGCGTTGATCGAGCAGGAGTTCAAGGCAACCAAAACACTGGAGATTTTGCGCGCGCTGTATGGATCGGGGTTCCGGGTGTCGCATGACAAAGCGCTGCCGGATGGGCGCGAGCGTCTGGCTTGGTATGTGGAGAGCAAGCAGCTTTCCGGCATATCCTTTTTTGACTCCTGGGGCAATTCACTGTATATCTTCACTGTCTTGTGGGATGATGCCTATCAAGGTGAATATCAACCGATATTGGATCGGGTGGTTGAATCTTTTGGATATCCATAGGAATTGATGAGTGTAAAATGAGAATGATGCCGGAAAAGAAGCGAGTTTTTTTGATTTTTCTCTTGGTTTTGCTTCTGGCTGCCTGCGAAAGCGGCCCGAAGGTGAAATTGGCGCCGGGTTTTGACCAGACGCCCACCCCGCGCGAAGCGCAGTCCAATACCTTGGGCACGCCAGCGCCGACCAGCGTCCCGCCCACGCCAACCGTCATACCTTTGACGCTGGACGACCAGTTTTACACTGATCCCTCGCGCACGCTGAGTTTCTACCCGCCAACGGGTTGGGAGCTGACCACGGAATCAGATGGTTACGTTAAGTTTTCCCGCATTGACGGCGCTGCCTGGTTTGAAGGCGCGGTCGAATCCACCGGATACACGCTCTCGGCCGAAGACTACAAAAAATATGAGGATAACCTTTTATCCTCTCTCTACGCCAAAACAGAGGATTACCGCCTGATCGAACGGGAGGATCTGCCTGACCGCAGCGTGGTTTCCTCTGCTTTCATGAAAGCCGGCCAGCAGTGGTACGCGATGGATTTTTTCCTGCAGCGCGACCGGGCTGTTTATGCCCTTTCATTCCAGGCGCATGAAAGTGTGTGGGATGAGTATAAAGACCGCTTTTCGCAGATCATTGACCGCGTTCGCACACAGACCGGTTACCTCAAGGATGACCTGCTGTATAAATTCCGTAAACCCTACACTGCGCCGGGCGATGGATTTGATTTGTATATCCCGCTGGGTTGGGGAGTGACTCGCGACCAGGAGACCTATCCAGATGGTGTGGCTGAATTGATTTCGTCCCCCGATAGCGAAGCAAACATTGATGTGATCGCACTGGATGCCGCGCAGAGGCTGGCGGACACCGATATCGGCCAGGCGTCAACCGCGATCCTGAAGGAGAGCATCGATAAGGATCTTGAAACCCTTTCAGGCGATGTGCAGGATGATGGGCGGATTACCATCAATTGGGCTGTGGAGCGAACGGGCGAATCGGGTTCCTCATATTTTTGGGTAAGGGGGAACATGATGTATATCCTCACCTTCCGCACCACCGATGACCATGCCGGGCTCTACCGTGGGCTGTTATCCGAACTTAATAATTCATTTAGCTTGCGAGAAGCGGAGCCTGCCCCCACTGACGCACCCACTTAGGGAATGATATCCAGCTTCGCCAGAGATGCCGCCAAGCGTTTGAGTCCGGCGGTTTCAAACATCACCGTCACAGTTTCGTCGCTTCCCAATATCCGCGTTTCCACCACCAGCCCATCCCCCCAGGTCGGGTGGATCACCCGCATGCCCGCTTTGTAACGCGGCTCCTTGGGTGCGGCTTTTACTTGTTTATAGGGATCATTGCCCGGCTGCCAGCGCGGCTGGCTGAGCGGGTTGACGCTGCGCACGCCGATGCGCATCCCGCCGCGTTGGATCAGTTCATCGGGAATGTCTTCCAGAAAGCGCGATTCCTGGGTGTATTCAAAACGGCCAAAGCTGCTGCGCTGTCCGGCGCGCACGAGAATCAGGAAATTCTTGGCGCGCGTGATGCCCACATAGAACAGCCGCCGCTCCTCGGCCATTTCCTCCGGGTCTTCAAACGAACGGCTGTGGGGCAGCAGGCCTTCGTCCAGCCCGATGATATACACTGTCGAAAATTCAAGTCCCTTGGCCGCGTGCAGGGTGAGCAGGGTGGGCGCTTCAGGCGCGTCCGGCAGCGTATCCTGGTCTGAGACCAGCGCCACATTTTCAAGGAAATCGTTCAACCCGCGTTCTTCGTATTCAAAAGCCAATTGGCGCAGCTCAAGCACGTTTTCCCAGCGCCCCTCGCCGACCTCGGTGCCGTCTTCCAGGTGCTCCTTGTAGCCGGTTTTCTGAAGAATGAGATCGAACAGTTCGGGCAGAGTATGCGTCTGGCTGAAGCTCTGCCAGGTGACCAGCAGCGCACCGAAATCCGCCAGCGCCAGGGTGCCGCGCGACCAATAGGGGGATTGGTCGCCTTCGCTGCCCAGCGAGAGCAGGATATCCGTCGGGAATATTCCGTTCTCCTGCGCCAGCATGTTTAGATTGGTCAGGGTTTTGCTGCCGATGCCGCGCGGCGGAACATTGATCACGCGCGACAGGCTGACCGAGTCGTATGGGTTGTGAATCAGCCGCAGCATGGCGATCAGGTCCTTCACCTCACGCCGCCCATAAAAGCGCTGGGCGCCGACCAGCTTGTAGGGGATACCCGCCCGCAGGAAAGCTTCTTCCAGCAGGCGCGATTGGGCGTTGGTGCGGTACATCACCGCGATCCCGCCGGCTTTTTCTCCGCCGGCGATGCGGTCCATGATGTCCTCCACCACATAGGCGGCTTCGGCGTGGTCATCCACCGCGTCATACAGCGAGACCAGCGCGCCGCTGCCGCGCTCGGAAAACAAATTTTTGCGTGTGCGGGCGGTGTTCTGGTTGATCACGGCTTGCGCGGCATTCAGCACATTTTGCGTGGAGCGGTAGTTTTGCTCCAGCAGCAGCTTGATGGCTTTGGGATAATCACTCTGGAAGCGCAGCACATTGCGATAATCCGCGCCGCGCCAGCGGTAGATGGACTGGTCTTCATCGCCCACCACGAACAGCGCGTGATGGACCGAGGAAAGGTGTTTGAGCAGCGCGTATTGCGCTTCATTGGTGTCCTGAAACTCATCCACCAGCACATGTTCAAAGCGCTGCCCGTAAGCCTCGCGCAGGTCGGGATTTTCTTCGAACAGGCGCACCGACCACATCAGCAGGTCGTCGAAATCCACCGCGTTAGAGGCGCGCAGCGCCTTTTCGTACTGCTCGAACACGCGTTTGGTTACCTCTTCGCGGTAGGTGCGTGAGCTGTAGTTATCCGGGCCGGTCAGCGCGTTCTTGGCGTTGGAGATCTGGTTGTGAATGCTGGTAGGGCTGTAAAGTTTCTCGTCAATATTGAGATCCTTTAGAATGCGCTTGACGATGGAGGTCTGGTCGTCCGCGTCCATGATGACGAAATTGCTGTCGAAGGGCAGCCGCGTGGCTTCGCGGCGCAGGATGCGCGCGCAGATGGCATGGAAGGTGCCCAGCCAGACAGCGTTCACCGCCGGCCCAAGCATGTTCTCGAGGCGGGCGCGCATCTCGCGAGCGGCCTTGTTGGTGAAAGTGACCGCCAGGATGGCGCCAGGATTGACCTTGCGCTCATGGATCAGATAAGCGATGCGCTGGGTGAGTACGCGCGTTTTACCGGAGCCCGGCCCGGCCAGCACCAGTATCTGACGGGCGTCGGAGGTCACGGCTTCATGTTGTTGGGGGTTCAATCGGCGCAGAATTTCCATAAGGGTGCAGGTGATGATTTTACCCTAAAGGTATTCAATCACCACAGATGAACGCAGATTAAGAAGGATAATCACAGATTTTTTAAGTGTTTGATTGAAAGGAAACCCCGATGTCATTTTCGGCCAACCCGGGATGTTTAAATCATTGACCAAGCGGAAAACTTATTGGTCGACTTAACATGCCATCATCAAGACAATCGGGACTCGGGGATTGCGCGTCAGAAAAAAAGGCGGTCAACACCCTTCACATTTCCGGCATGAAGCTGGCGTGTTGCAGGTGTCTTCTCTCTCCGCAAGACGGAGAGCTTCGAAGAATGAGCGCCTTTTGGGAGTGATCGTGTACTTCGTTTACAGTATTGTGGTGGATTTTTTGAAAAATTATGTTGAGACACGGTATGCCGTGTCTCAACGAGTATTGAATGGTTATTTTTTTGTATAAAGCTCGATGATCTTCAAAATCACCTTGGACGCCTTTTCCAGGGTTTCCACCACCAGGTATTCGTATGGTCCATGGTAATTTTCCCCGCCAGTAAACAGGTTGGGTGTCGGTAAGCCTTTGTAAGACAAACGCGCCCCGTCGGTGCCGCCGCGTATCGGGTTGCAGATGGGGGTGATGCCCAGTTCGCGCATCGCCTGCTCGGCGGTATCGACCACATGAAAGACCGGCTCGAGCATTTCACGCATGTTGCGGTATTGACGATTGATCTTCAGCGTAACCGTTCCCTCACCGTATTTCTTGTTCAAATAATCAACCGCGTTCTCGACCAGTTGGATCTTTTGCTCGAATTTGTCCGCATCGTGGTCGCGCAGGATATAAAAACCCTCCGCTTGCTCCACGCTGCCCTCTCCCATCTTGACCAGGTGGTAAAAACCCTCGCGCCCTTCGGTATGTTCGGGCCGCTGCACAGCCGGGAGCATTGCGTTAAATTCAAAAAATACCAGCATGGCATTGACCATGATATTTTTCGCAGAACCCGGATGGACCGATTTACCGTGCACGGTGACTTGGGCGCGCGCAGCATTAAAGTTTTCATATTCCAACTCGCCCTCGCGCCCACCGTCCAACGTGTAAGCAAAGTCAGCCGCAAACTTCTCTACATCAAAGTGTTCAATGCCATAAGAAGTTTCCTCGTCCGGGGTGAAAGCCACTTTCACGGTGCCGTGCTTGAACTCGGGGTGGCTGACCATGTAAGCCAGCGCGTCCATGATGGCGGCGATGCCGGCTTTGTCATCCGCGCCAAGCAGCGTGGTGCCGTCAGTGGTGACCAGGGTTTTGCCTTTATAGTTCAGCAGTTCGGGGAACATTCTGGGCGAAATCGACAAGCCTTCCTTGCCCTTCAGCGGGATATCGCCGCCGTCGTAATTCTCAATGATCTGCGGATTAACATGCTCCGCGGGAAAATCCGGGCTCGTGTCAAGATGAGCCAAAAAACCGATCACCGGCAGTTTCTTATCGGTGTTGGCTGGCAGGGTGGCGGTCACAAAACATTTTTCATTGACATCAACATCCTGAAGACCGAGGGTGATTAATTCCTTCTCCAGCAGACGTGCCAGCTCCCACTGGACCTCTGTGCTGGGCGTGTGGTCGCTGACGGTTTCGTCCGACCGGGTGTTGATCTTCGCGTAGCGCAGAAAGCGCTCCAAAATCTCAGTCATTCATGCTCCTTGATAAGATGATGACTTATCTTATCTTTTTCCCGTTTAATGCGCAAGTGATGATTGCCAGGAACGCGCCATTACGCTACAATGGCAGGCATGGGATGGGACACACTGGGTCATGAGTGGGCGGCCGAAATGCTCAGGCAGCATATCGCGTCGGGGCGCCTGCGTCACGCCTATCTCTTCACCGGCCCGCGGGGGGTTGGTCGGCGCACTTTGGCGCTGCGTTTCGCCCAGGCCGTCAACTGCCTCAATCCCCCCGAACCCGGCGTGCCCTGCGGTGAATGCCGCTCCTGCCAGCAGATCAACCGCATGCAGCAGGCTGACCTAACCATCGTGCAATCCGAAGCCGAGGGCGAATCACTCAAGGTGGACCAGGTGCGCGAACTGCAGCACGCGCTCTCGCTGGCGCCCTATGAGAGCGCTTACCGCGTGGCCCTGCTGATGCGCTTTGATGAGGCCACCGATGGCGCGCAGAATGCCCTTTTAAAGACGCTCGAAGAACCGAATCCCAAAGTGCTGCTGCTGGTCACCGCGGATGACCCTGACAATCTCCTGCCGACCATCACCTCGCGCTGCGAGCTGCTGCGCCTGCGCCCCATGCCGCTGGATGAATTGGAACAGGAATTGATCAGGCAAAAAGGTATCGAGCCGGATAAGGCGCGGCTGATCGCGCATGTGGCCGGAGGCCGTCCGGGTTACGCCTTCCGCCTGGTGGAAGATGAAACCCTGCTGTCCCGGCGGGATGAATGGATCGCCCTTTTCTTTTCTCTCTTATCCGGCAGTAAAAGATTTCGGCTGTCTTACTCGGACAAAGAAACCCGCGGCCGCGATCGTGAGGAAGTAAAACCCGAACTGCGCGAAGCGTTCACCCACTGGCTGTCGCTGTGGCGCGATGTGCTGCTGCTGGCCTCAAACAGCGGCACCCCTCTGACCAACCTCGACCGCGAGGGTGAACTGCGCAGGTTGGCGGGACAGGTCAGCCAGCAGCAAGCCGCTGATCTTGTCAGCCGGCTTGAGCACAGTTTCGCGCGTCTGCCGCAGGCCAGCTTGCAGTTAATGCTCGATAATCTCTTGCTGGGATGGCCCAGGGTCTGATCTAATATCAATGTTCTTACGTCCGTTCACTGAACTTGTCGAAGTGGACGGTTTGCCGGCAATTTCAATGATATGTTATTAAATGCAACCGTTGGCTTCGATTAACTCTGCCAACGGTTGACTTTGAGATTTGTTATTTAGATTTTTCTACTCGTCAAACTCGAACTTCCCATCCTCCATGGACGAGATGGTCACCAGTGAGTGGACGGGCACGTTCAGCTCCGCCAGCAGCTCACGCCCGCCCTCGAAGGTTTTTTCGATCAGCGTGCCGATGCCTACCAGCTCGGAACCAGCGGCTTTCACCAGGCGCACCAGGCCCATGATGGTCGCGCCGCTGGCCAGGAAGTCGTCAATGATCAGAATGCGTTCGCCGCGCGGAAGGTATTCGGGCGAGACGATCAGCTCCGCCATCACGCCCTTGGTGTGCGAAGGCGCCACCGTGAGATAGACCGTATCCGGCATGGTGATGGGCTTGTTCTTGCGCGCGTAGACCACTGGCAGGTTGAGGTACTTGGCGGTCATGAGCGCCGGGGCGATGCCCGAGATCTCGGCCGTCAGCACGCGCTGCGCGCCGGAGTCCTTGAAGAATTCAGCGAAATCGCGCCCGCAGGCGTCCATCAAAATGGGATCGACCTGGTGGTTGACGAATGAGTCCACCTTGAGGATGCCGTTGCCGAGATTCTTGCCTTCCTTGATGATGCGTTCCTTTAATAATTGCATGCTTGCTCCACTATGAAAGATGATTGTGAAAAATGTTCAGGCAATTAAACCACACTTACTGAATGGCGTCGCGCAGCCTGCGCGATAAAAGCTGAAAATCGCGCGAGTAGCGCACGGTTTCGCCGCGCGGGCGCGGCAGGGTGACGGTGAGATCGAGCACGATCTCCGCCGGGCGCGGGCTGAGCACCAGCACGCGGTCAGCCAGCAGCAGCGATTCCGAGATGGAATGGGTGACCATCACCACCGTTTTGCGCCGCGCCTGCCAGATGCGCAGCAGCTCGATGCCCATCTTCTCGCGCGTCAGCGCGTCCAGCGCGCCGAAGGGTTCATCCAGCAGCAGCATGTCCGGGTCCTGGATCAGCGCGCGCGCGATGGCCACCCGCTGGGCCATGCCCCCTGAGAGCGATGCCGGCCAGGCAGCGCTGAATTCCTGCAAACCGACCAGTTCGATCATCTGCCCGGCTTTGCGCGCGGCTTCCGCCTCATCCTCGCCATGCAATTCGAGCGGCAGCAGGATGTTATCCATCACTGTTCGCCAGGGCATCAGGTTGCTTTCCTGGAAGACCAGCCCGACATGCGGGTTTTCAACCGGGAAGACCACCGATCCCTGGGTGGGCTGCTCCAGCCCGGCCAGGATGCGCAGCAGGGTGGTTTTTCCGCACCCGGATGGCCCCAGCACGCACAGGAACTCCTCCGGCCGGATGCGGGTGTGGATATCCTTCAAGGTCTCCAGGATGCCGCTCTGGTCATCAAAGGTCATGCCCACATGATTGAGGATGACGTCGGGGTTGTGGTCGGTCAAATTAGCCCTTCTTACTCCGGCAGGAAATCGTTGCTGAAGGCGGCGGAAAGGTCGAGTGGTTTTGCCTGCAGCTCCATCTGCAGCAGCAGATCCTGCATATTCTCCCACGACCGTGGATCGGAATACCCACCCAGCTCCGGCAGCCAAAGTTTGATGGAATCAGCCAGCACCTGGCGTTGGACGTCCTTTTCTGCTTCGCTCAGGTTGGCCAGGTTTTCGACGTATTTTTCACTGATGGCGAAGGCTTCATCTGGATGCGCTGCCGCGTAAGCGATGCCTTTGAATGTAGCGCGCACCATGCGCTTGACCAGGTCCGGTTGGCTGGCGATGGTCGCTTCGTTGGTGATCAACCCGTTGGCGACCAGCGAGAGGTGATCGGACACCGCGATCACATTCACGTCAAAGCCTTCCGCCCGCAGCTTGTTGGGTTCATTGCTGATGTAAACCACCGCCGCGTCCACCATCCCGTCGATCAGCGCCTCGGACTGGGTGAAACCGATCGATTCGAGGGTCAGGTCATCTTCGGTCAGCCCGCCGGCATTCATCAGCGCCTTAAAGCCGATGTAACTTGCGCCGTACAGCCCCGGGATGCCGACGCTGTGCCCACGCAGGTCTTCAGGTGCCTGGATGGCTTTATCTGCGGTTGACACCACGCCCACCGGGAACTGCTGATACCAGGTCATCACATAGACCACCGGCAGATCCTGCGCCCGCCCGAGCAGCACCTGCTCGCCGGACACCACCGCGAACTGCAGCTCGCCCGCTCCAATCAGCGCGACCGAATCCGTCTCCATGTTGTAATCCATTTCAACTGTTAACCCTTCATCCGCGAAATACCCTTTTTCGAGCGCGACATACAAAGGCGCGAACTGGACATTGGGAATGTAACCGACCGGCAGGCGGATGGTATCTGTTGGTTTGGGCGCGCAGCCGGCAAAGAAAATAAGCAAGAATAAAATCACCAAAGACTGTTTTTTCATTAAGATCTCTCCTTTAGATTTGAGCATCCTGCCAGCGCAGCAGACGCCGCTCGGCAATTAAAACCGCGCTGTAAAGCATCAGCGCCAGGATCACCAGCGTGAAAACACCCACGAAAACCAGCGCCGTGTCGTATTGTCCGCGTCCCACATTGATCAGAAACCCCAGCCCGCGGTCCGCGCCGACCAACTCGCCGACCACAGCGCCGATCACCGAAAGCGTGGCGCCGATGCGCAGCCCGCCCAGCAGCACCGGCAGCGCGGCCGGGAGCTCGAGCAGCCGGAAGGTTTGCCAGCGGTCAGCGCGCAATGAACGCATCAGGTCGCGCAGATTCTCCGGCACGCTGCGCAGGCCGACCACGGTGTTGACCAGCACGGGGAAGAACACGATCAGCGCGCAGATCAGCACCTTGGAAAACAGTCCCGGCCCGAACCAGATCACCAACAGCGGGGCGATGGCGACGGTGGGGATGGCCTGGCTGGCCACCAGAAAGGGCTGCAGGACGTTTTCGAGCAGGGTTGAGCGCGAGAGCAGATAGCCGAGGATGGTGGCAAACAGCACGCCGCTCCCCAGCCCCGCCAGCACCTCCAACAGCGTCGCGGCGGTGTGGCGCGCCAGGGTGCCGTCCGAGAGCGCCTTGGCGAACCTGGCAAGCACCTGCAGCGGCGAGGGCAGGATAAACGCCGGCATGCTCAGCAGCGCCACCAGCGCCTGCCAACCCGCGAAAAATATCACCATCGCGGCCAGGATGCTCAATATTCGACTATTTCGATGACTTTGCATAAAAAATACCCGTGCCTTCGGTTCCAGGGCGCGGGTTTTGACCAATAAAACCTTCTTCTATCCGGACTATACCGTCGACCCCGGAATTGCACCGGATCTGCGCATTTCAGCGCTCGTGGGTTATCACCACCGATCGGGAATCGGAAGCCAAGCTTCCTCACCCTGCCCCGAAGGATATGCATAGATTTTAGCCATATATGCCGAAGTCGTCAAGCGGGACGCTCACGCGCAGTTATAATCAGCAAATTGTGAACGAATCTACCCCGACATTCAGCATAGAGAAAGCCACCTGGCGTGACCTTAAACCCCTCCAGCGACTGGAGAAGGTGTGCTTTGATGTGGATGCCTGGCCGATGATCGAACTGCTCGGCGTGCTTACCTTTCCGGACATCATCCGGTTGAAAGCTGTGATCAATGAGGAGATGGCCGGGTTCATCGCCGGTGATCCGCGCCGCGATTACTCAAGGGTAAATTCGGGGACCGCGGAGGGCTGGATCCTGACACTGGGTGTTCTCCCTGTGTATCGGCGTTTGGGGATCGCAGAAGCGCTGCTGACTGCATGCGAAGCGCAGATGAAAATGCCGGTGGTCAAACTGACTGTCCGGCGCAGCAATCAGGCGGCGATCCGGCTGTATGAAAAGAGGGGTTACCATCAGATCGACATCTGGAGCAAGTATTACCATAATGGCGAGGACGGGTTGGTGTTCGAGAAGCGCGTGGAGGTGACCGATGGTCTGGGGTGATTCGCTCAAGATCATCGCTCAAGGCCTGCTGCTGGGCTTTTCCATCGCCGCGCCGGTGGGTCCGGTGGGTGTGCTCTGCATCCGGCGCTCCATGGCTGGCGGATTCCGCTCTGGCTTGGCCAGCGGATTAGGCGCCGCCTCCGCGGATGCCATCTATGGCACCATTGCCGCGGCCGGGCTGACCCTGATCGCGGATTTTCTCATCAGCCAGCAGTTTTGGCTGGGATTGCTTGGTGGGGCTTTTCTCTTCTATTTGGGTATCAAGACCCTCACCAGCAAACCTGTTTTTGAGGCAGCGAACGTTGAAAAGACCAGCGTGGCGGGAGATTATTTCTCCACGCTGCTGCTGACGCTCAGCAACCCCATGACCATCTTCTCCTTCGCGGCCATCTTCAGCGGCATGAGTACCCAAGCGCTGCCGGTTTTCCGCTTCAGCGCGTTCCTGCTGGTCCTGGGCGTATTCCTGGGTTCCGCTGGCTGGTGGCTGATTTTGAGCGGCTCGGTGGGCTTGCTGCGCTCCCGCGTGACGCCCTCCATCCTCACCTGGGTCAACCGCGTCAGCGGCGTGGTCATCCTTGGCTTTGCCTTGTTTCTGCTGTCTAAAACGATTATTCCCTGAGAAGATTGAAAAATGAAAAGCACAAAATCCGGTTTTTCCACCTTGAGCGACCTGCTGGGCAGGATCGAGCGCTTGTTCCTGTCTGTCATCATTGGCTTGCTCCCGCCGTTGGTGCTTGGCTTGGCAGGTTGGTGGATCAGCATCCCATTCGTCAAAGAAGAACAGATCGTGTATTATGCCCTGGGTGGTCTGTTTGCCGGCATCCTGATGGATCTGCTTTTCCTTCGCCACTGGACGCGTAAGGCGTTGACGGCATCCATTAGTTGGCCGGCTGCGGTTTTTATGATTTTCTCCATCAGTGTTTTTGGATTCTTCATGGGTGTGCCGGCCTTTAATCTACTCTTGGGTCCAGTGTGGGGTTACTATATGGGCATGCGCCTGCGCGCCAAACACGCGGAGAAACCCGACATGGAAAGAACTGCCCGTCAGTCGGGTGCTTTTACCGCCGGGGTGCTCGCGCTGGCTTGCCTGGCTGCCCTGCTGATCGCGG
>CAYPAG010000020.1:0-8060 GCA_964408645.1 uncultured Pelolinea sp.
GACCGGGTGGTGGTAGAGATCATGCGCGGCTGCTCGCGTGGATGCCGTTTTTGCCAGGCAGGAATGATCACACGACCCGTTCGCGAAAGAAAATTGGAAACTGTTTTGGAAGCGGTTGAACAAGCGGTAAGAAAAACCGGTTACGAAGAAGTTTCGCTGCTCTCGCTCAGCACATCGGATTATTCGCAAATTAAACCGCTGATGAACCGCGTCAATTCATTGAGTAAAGATCTTTCATTTGAGTTTTCGCTTCCTTCTCTTCGGATAGAGACTTTTTCAAACGAGTTGATGCAGGAGATGGAACAAAAACGTAAAGGGAATTTCACCATTGCCCCTGAGTCAGCGACAGAAAAAATCCGCTCGGCCATCAACAAACCAATATCTGATGAGGATCTTTTCTCCACGGTTGAGCATATTTTCAAGATGGGTTGGAGGAATCTCAAACTATATTTTATGATCGGCTTCCCAGGAGAAACTGTTGAAGACGCTGAGCAAATCGCGGATCTCTGTCTGGAAGTGAACAAAATCAACAAAAGGATATTAAAAGGGCGTGGGAAATTACACATCAGCATCAATACTCTTATTCCAAAGCCTCATACGGCCTACCAATGGTCCTCTTTTGAACGAAAAGGTCCAATTACCAATAAATACCAAGCAATTCTAAATAAACTCAAAAGAACAGGCATTAAGGTGGATTGGCCGGATTATGAGTCGGCTTTTTTTGAGGCGGTTCTTTCCAGGGGCGATCGCCGGCTTGCGGATGTCATTGAAACCGCCTGGAAATTAGGCGCCAAGTTTGATTCATGGCATGAATTCTTTAATTTTTCGATTTGGCAAGAAGCGTTTGATCAATGCGCATTTGACGCAGAGAATCATGTTTTTCATGAGAGACACGAAGATGAAGTATTACCATGGGAGCATATTAATCCCGGTGTGACAAAGAAATATCTCTATAACGAGTTCCTGCGAAGTGAAATGTTAGGGCTAACAAAAGATTGCCGTGATGGCTGCTCTGCATGCGGCATTCAAACGGGATATGCTGTTGTATGCAGTGAAATCAGGAGCCCAAGCTAATGAAAGTCCGAATCCGATACAGCAAACAAGCGGCGTTGAAATTCACGGGCGCTTTGGACATTCAGGCAGTTTGGCAAAGATCCCTGCGGAGAGCAGATTTGTCGGTTGAATACTCACAGGGTTTCCATCCACAACCTAAAATTGACCTTCCATTTCCGCTCCCGCTGGGGTTCACTGCCACCAATGAGATTATAGATATTTCCTTCAAAGGTGATTACTTGTTGGAAACCATTCGAACTAAGCTTGGAGATTCTCTACCCGCAGGCATTGAGATCGATAAGATTGAACAAATCGACAGCCAGGTGAGATCTGTTGCGTCCAAAGCCATTTATGCAGACTATCTATTGACAATCAGTTCTTCAAGTCAAATAAACTGTGATCAACTGAGGGAATTAATCGATGATCTTCTGGCGCGTGCTGAAATTATCCGTGAAAGAAATAAAAAGCAATACAACCTAAGACCCTTGATTTTGTCGATCGGAATTGTTGAAGACGAGGTGGCATGCCTTTTACATATGCGCCTTACTGCCCAGCCCTCCATGACCGGTAGGCCTGATGAGGTTGCCAAAGAACTCGGACTGGATTTAACGGATTGTGACATCAAAAGGTTGGGGGTTCATTTTGATGAATGAGATTCCTATCGGTGTTTTTCGAGAATGTGCGAATCCCAATTGCCGATTTCGGTACCCAGACATTCGAATCGATTTAGATAATGATTATTGTCCCTTATGCGGTGAAGTCGTGAAAGTAACAAGCACGATTTTTTCAGTGATGAATAATAAACCTTATCCGATGACTGGGAGGGGTCGCCGGATTGCATTATTGGATAATATTCGCAGTGTTTACAATGTCGGGTCGATATTCCGGACCTGTGAAGGGTTGGGAGTAACTGAAATGATCTTGGCTGGTATTACACCAACACCCGATCATCCCCGTCTTTCAAAGACTGGCCTAGGCGCTGAACAAAATATTTCCTGGGAACATAAGAACAATGCCTTTTTAGCTTTATCTCAACTTCGGGATGAAGGTGTTTTTATCATCGGATTAGAATGCACCGATAAGGCGAAACCTTTGCAGAAATGTAATGAAAATTTGAATGATAAAAACCTCTGTCTTGTGGTGGGAAACGAACGCTTGGGAATCGATCCAGTTGTTCAAGATCTCTGTGATCTTCTGGTTTGCATTCCAATGAAAGGTGTAAAAGAATCCTTCAATGTTAGCGTTGCATTTGCTATCGCGGCTTTTTATTTGCTTGGAGAATTGAAAGGCGCTTGGTCAATTGAGTAATCGTGGTTTCAATATCGGTTCTTGAAAAGAGTTGGTGGACCTCTGCATCGGGGTATCGGCTTTTTGCTGTCTCGAGAAGCGATGGCCTGACAACAATCACAGCGTAGTGAAATTTCCCTGAATCAAGAATTTTCAAGGCATTATTCCACCCTTCATTTTTTTCAAACTCCAGGTAACCGATCTCATCGATGAACAGCAAGTCAGTGGGTATTGCTTTTGCGAGAACTTCGTTTCCCCAATTAAGCGTTTCTTGATCAAAGCGCCATTCTCTTTGAGGTTTATCAGGGTCCCACCCAGGCGAATAATGGGCGAGCACTTTTCTTATACCCGTTGAAAGATCAATTGCACATATGGCAATCTTCTTGCCATTTTCGTATTGGCCCAAAGAAATGATCCCGCTAATCCTTTGAATGCTGCCTGAAAATTTCTTGACAAGCGCATCGCAAACTAATGTCTTTCCTGAGTCCTTCTCGCCAGTTAGGATACTTATTTGAGTTTCAAAACTCATTATTTGATTTTTCCTGTGTGAAGGTCTATTTCAAAATATTGGGAAAGCAAGCTGGTGCTTTTGATTTTTTTCGTCTCGAACAATTTTGCTGGCAATGATTTATTCATAAGAATGCAGAAATCGCTGATCTCTTCGATATCCAAAGGGTCGTGGCTGGAAAAAATCAATGTTGTTCCCTTTGTACTAAGATCATTGATAGTCTCGTAAAGAGAACGCTTATTTTTGATATCCAAATGAGTAGCAGGTTCATCCATCAGAATGATTTCTGGCTTTTGGGCGAGAACACGGGCTAAGCGAACACGCTGCAGTTCCCCGCCGCTGAGCTCACGGAGGTGTTTCTCGTAAAAATCAGACATTTTAAGCGACTCGAGGATACTCATTACGCATTTTTTATCAGATTCGCCAGGATTTGAAAAAAATTGAATAAATGGGATACGTCCAAGTAGGATGTATTCATTCACTCGATAGTCAAAAGGGATGTTTTCGATTTGCGGCAGGTAACCCACAGCACCGTTAATTTCAGATAACCTTGACGATCCATTTGCTGAAACAAAAAAAACTTCACCACTTGTTGGTACAAGATATCCCAAAATAAGATTTAATAACGTTGATTTACCTGAACCATTAAGGCCGAGGATTACGACCCTGCTGCCAACCGGAATCTGGCAGGAAAAATCGCTGAGAACGGGTAAACCCTCTTTCCGATATGAGAAATTTAGATGGTTTATATCGATATAATCCGTGTTTATTGTCATGCGTGAAGCTTCCTGCTTGTCAATAGTAGGACAAACAACACTGATCCAAGCAAAGCAGTAAAAATACCTAATGGAATCTCACCCGGTAATAAGCTTCTTGCCAGTGTGTCGCAGATAATCATAAAAATTCCGCCCAAGAGCATTGTATTTAGAACGGTGAATCTTGTATCCGAACCTAGAATAATGCGAGAGAAATTGGGTATGATCAATCCCACCCAACTGACGATTCCTGCCACCGATATGATGACAGCCGTGAGCAAGACTGCTCCTGTGAGAATTAGATATGTTTCAAGGGAAGTTTTCATACCTAATGAAAAAGCCACTTGTTTATCGAGTGAATGAATATTTAAACGCCATCGATAAGCATAGAAAAAAAGGAGCAGCGGAATGATTAACAGACTTGTGCGGATTAATGTTCCCCAATTTGTAGTGCTTAAACTTCCAAGAAGCCAAAATACGATATTCGGCAGCTGATTGACTGGATCAGCAAGATATTTGATCATACCTAATCCTGAAGAGAACAAGGCAGATACCGCGATACCCGACAGAACCAATGGGAGGATTTTCCCCCTTCCTATTTCACTAGACAATAGAATAGTGAGGGCCAAAGCGAGCAAGCTGAACACAAAGGCTGATATTTGGACTAAGGGAAGGTAGGTACCGAAAAGGAGAATTCCGAGTGCCGCGCCAAAACCTGCGCCTTGGCTGACGCCAATAATCCCTGAGTCAGCCAAGGGGTTGCGGAAGATGGTCTGCATCGCCAATCCGGAAATTGCCAAGCCCGCCCCTGCAAGAAGCCCGAGAAGGACCCGGGGGAGACGCACCCTAAAGAAGAGCTGCCAAAAAAAGGAATCCGCCGCCATTGTTTCCCGGGAAAAATCAATTCTGTATCGACCGATAAAGACAGCTCCAATTAGTGTAATCAACAGCAGCAATATTAATAAAGCGCTGATTTGAAAGGATTTATTCAAAGTAATCAATCATCCTGGGCGTAATCATTTCAGCAAATTGAGCTTGATCAAAACCGTAAAAATCCCGATAGAAGGTTTGAACAACTTCATAAACAGCTTCTGAGGTCACCAGCTCAGGATAAAGTTTGTAAGCCAGCCATGAATAACCAAGGATCCAACGAGGATCGGGTTGATCCCAACTGAGGAAATCATATCCAAAGGGATATGTTTGATTCATATCGATCGCGTTTACGCTTTGCCACAAAGGATCGCTAAGGATGGATTGAACCACTGATGGCCCATTTCCCTGGTAATTTATCACGAAGAAGTAATCTGGGTCCCAGTTAAGTATTTGTTCAATATTTACTTCCGTCCAGCCCCCTCCTTGATTTGATTCGAGCCAAAGTGGTTTTGCCCCGAGTTCCTTGAGCATGGCTGTTTGGAGCCATGTCTCTGGAGGTACGCTAAATACGATTCCCCCATCTCGCTCCTCAGTCTGTCCCAGAAGTACATTTGGGCTTGTGGTTGCTTGACTGACTAAGCCATCAATTTCTGCTTTTATTTGTTTATACTTATTAATTAATTCAACTCCCCGATTCTGTTCACCTAATAAAGCAGCCAAAGTTGATAGATCTCGGAAAGTTTGCTCAATCGATTCAAACTCAATATATACAACCGGGATACCCACTTCCTCAAGGCCGATTCCAATAGATTCACGCATGGTTGTTTTCAGGATGACCACATCAGGATTAAGTGGCGCAATCTGCTCTACCCCGGCATCTCGTTCAAGAATATATTTATTGCTGATCTCTGAATCAAGCTTCGCCAAGAAATCGTCTGCTGACTGTCCACGACGTTCGATCGCAGTAATCTTATCTGGGGCAGTTTCGAAAAGATACATAAAATTAACCAGCATGGGTGTTTGACGTCCTGCGATTACGATTTTGGTCGGTAACTCCTCAAATAGAATTTCTCTCCCCAAGGCATCTACAATAAACATTTGAGTAGGAGTATCTGAAATTTCTAGTGGCTTTGTATCATTTTCCTCATTTTCGACAGTCTCGGTATTTTCTTTGAAAATTGAGCAAGCAGAAAGTGACAAGATGAAAACCAAAGCGATAATTATGAGTTTTTTCATTTTTCCTCTTCAGTGATGATTTTTTCAGCCCAGTCCAGCCACTCAAGATCAGAACCTATTTGTCGAATTCTGTAATGGATGACTAATTTTTGATAATTCACCTGAAGGTTTGTGTCACCAGAAATCTGCGTAAAAAAATTTGCCTGCCATTTTTTACACTCTGCTTTTTGGGCAAGAAGTAATTTAGTTGCTTTTTCTTTTCCTTGACTCAATGCAAAATAAAACTTTAAAAAGAAAATGTGCCGAAAATCACGCCCGTGGACCACTGGTGATATTATCCAATTGTGGAAAATAGCTTCACCCTTCTCTGTAATTTGATACTCGTTACGAACAGGTCTGTTGCCAGACTGGTAATTTTTTACGGAAACCAATTCAGCTTCATGCAGTTTATTTAACATGGCATATAGATTCCCGATTTTCAATCTCCAAACACCTCCAAATCCTCTTCTATCTGTCACCAAACGATGCAATTCGTACCCATGCCTGGATTTATCAAGCAAAAAACCCAGCAAGGATGTTTCGAGGTCGCCAATATTATTCATAGTTTGAATATTCATATTATACATCTTTCGTTTTTCAACTTGATTGAAAAAACCATAAACCGCTGATAAGATAGTGGGGTTATATATTTCGCGAGGAAATGATCATATGCCTATTTATGAATATCGCTGCCAGGATTGCGAGAACAAGTTTGAGACAATTCGGGGAATGAACCAGGCAGATTCACCCATTGAATGCGCCCAGTGCCACAGCCGGAAAACCAAACGTATGCTTTCAACGTTCAACGCAAATGGGAATTTCGAATCGACGCCTCGTTCAACTGGAGGTTGCGGCTCTTGTGCCGGAGGTTCATGCGCTTCATGCCATCATTAGGAGAATAATGGATTTTACTGAAAAAAATATCATCATTTCTGGTGGTTCAAGTGGGATCGGCTTCGCACTCGCCAGGCAGCTGGTTAACAAAGGGGCAAATCTTACATTGCTGGCTCGCAGAAAAGATCTGCTTGAGGAAGCCGTTGGATTATTGGAAGATGAAAAATCATCTCCTGCGCAACGCGTGGACTATATCGCTGCCGATGTCAGTGATTTTCAACAATTAAAGCGTGCAATTGACAAATTCAAACAAACGTTTAATATCCTCATCAACTCAGCCGGAGTAGCTTACCCTGGGCTTTTTCTTGACATGGATTCTGAAATTTTTAAAAATGTTATGGAGATCAATTATCTTGGAACGGTAAATCTCACTAAATTGGTTGCACCAGGGATGATCAGTCAGAAATCCGGCCACATTGTGAATATTTCCTCAATTGGTGCATTGCTTGGAATTTACGGATACACAGCATACGCACCCTCCAAATTTGCCGTTAGAGGTTTTTCTCATTGTCTGCGGGCGGAGCTTGAACCATTGGGAATAAAAGTTTCAGTTGTGTATCCACCGGATACTGATACCCCTCAGCTTGCATTTGAACGTTCGCGAATTCCCGAGATCACAAAAAAAATAAATGAAGGCGGAGGGTTGTTGACCCCGGAAGAAGTTGCAAAAACGATCATCAAGGGTATCCAGAAAAAAAGGTTTGTTATCATTCCTGGATTGCAGGGGAAAATTATTTATCAATTAGCACCAATTATCGATGCTGTCATGTACCGATATGCGGTCAAGCTGGCAGCAGGAAGATCGCAATAATATTTACTTTCATCCTGTAAAAATCCTGATAAAAAATTAAGGGATTGTTTAGCTCTAATGCTATACTTTTAGGGCTAATACCCCTTTGGAGAGGTGATATGAAAAAAGATTTTTTGGCGATCGCTGATTTTTCCACAGAAGAGATAAAAGAGATGCTCGACCTGGCAGTCGACCTCAAAAAAGAATATTTTGAAAAAGGCAACAAGCCGCTGCTTGCTGGCAAGGTATTAGGAATGACTTTCAGTAAGCCCAGCCTCCGGACACGCATTAGTTTTGACATGGCCATGCGCCATCTGGGCGGGGACGCGCTTTTTATTTCTCCAGCAGAAATAGGCCTTGGGCAGCGGGAATCCATTGCGGATGTGGCCAGAGTGCTTGCGGGTTACGTTCAGGGCATCATGGCGCGTGTCTTTGAACATGCGCATGTACTGGAATTGGCAAAATATTCCAATGTGCCTGTAATCAATGGTTTGAGTGATTACAATCACCCCTGCCAGGCAATGGCAGATGTATTGACCATCTACGAACATTTTAAATCATTCAAAGGCTTGAATGTTGTGTTTATTGGAGATGGCAACAATGTTGCTGTTTCCCTCATGCATGCCTGCACGAAATTGGGGATGAATTTTTCCATTGCATCACCTGAAGGGTACGACATGCCTGA
>CAYPAG010000020.1:8160-19054 GCA_964408645.1 uncultured Pelolinea sp.
ATGAGCTCACGGATGAAGTTGCCGATGGCCCCCACTCCGTTATCTTCCCGCAGGCTCACAACCGGCTTCATGCTCAAAAAGCGATTCTCGTCAAATTACTTGCATAAGAAATATGATGAAAACACAGGATTATATAAATCAGGAAGATACCTTTGGTGCCCATAATTACAAACCCCTGGATGTGGTTATTTCCAGAGGAGAAGGAGTGTGGGTTTATGATGTTGAAGGCAACCGTTACCTGGATTGTTTAAGCGCCTACAGCGCATTAAATCAAGGCCATGTACATCCGAAGATTCTAAAAACACTGGTTGACCAAGCAGCCCAGCTGACACTAACATCGCGCGCTTTTCGAAATGACCAGCTTCCGCTTTTTTATAAGGAACTTTGTGAACTGACGGGTTATGAAATGGCGATCGCGATGAATAGCGGCGCCGAAGCCGTCGAAACTGCGATAAAGATCGCTCGAAAATGGGCATATCAAGTAAAGGGCATTGAAAGAGGGAAAGCAGAAATCATTGTCGCAGATGGAAATTTCCATGGGCGGACGGTCACAATTGTTTCCTTCTCCTCAGAACCCTTATACCGCGATGACTTTGGACCTTTTACCCCGGGTTTTATCAATGTCGCCTACGGAGACGTCGAGTCAGTAAAAAATGCCATCAACAAAAATACCGCCGCTGTAATGCTCGAACCGATTCAGGGAGAAGGCGGTGTGATCATACCCCGTGATGGATATTTGCGGGAAATTGCTGAAATTTGCAAACAGGAGAATGTACTTTTAATAACCGACGAAATCCAGACAGGCTTGGGAAGAACCGGTAAATTGTTCGCCAGCGATCATGAGGGTGTGAAACCCGATGTGGTGATCCTGGGAAAAGCACTCGCCGGCGGTTTTTATCCTGTTTCTGCTGTATTATCGAGTAAAAATATCTTGGGATTATTCACTCCCGGTGAACACGGTTCAACTTTTGGCGGTAATCCTCTAGGCGCAGCTGTAGCACGTACTGCATTGAAAGTTCTCATTGACGAAAAAATGGTTGAAAATGCGGCTGCCATGGGAGAATATTTCGCCGAGCAGCTATACGAAATGCCCCAGAAAAATATTAAGGAAATCCGCGCCAAAGGGTTGTTAATTGGTGTTGAAGTGAAAGAATCTGCGGGCAACGCTCGGCAGTTTTGCGAAAAACTGCAAAATGAAGGCATTCTGGCAAAAGAAACGCATGACACCACCATTCGCTTCGCACCACCACTTATCATTGATAAACAAGCCATTGACTGGGCACTGCCTAAAATCCGCAAGGTACTGGCTGGTTAAGCTTTCGTTGATATACTGGTTTTCATGAAAAGAAAAGTTAAAATTGTTGCCACCCTGGGGCCAAGCAGTAATACGAGTAAGAGAATTGACCAATTAATCAAAGCGGGCATAGATGTTGCCCGCTTAAATTTTTCACATGGAACTCACGATTCTCACAAACGCTTGATTAACCTTCTCAATGAACGATCCAAAGCCAATGGCAAGCAGATAACGATTCTGCAGGATCTTCAAGGACCGAAACTACGCGTTGGGGATCTCCCCGATTCCGGTGTTGACCTGAAAGCCGGAGAAAAACTCATTTTGGCTCTTGATGACGAAAACCGCTTGATTGATTATGAACCTGGCGAGATAAAGAAGATCTTTCTTGAGATACCGGATATCATTCGATGTCTAAAGCCCAATGCACGTATCCTTCTGGATGATGGCAAACTCGAACTCGAGGTCGACGAAGTATTTGAGCGCAGTTTTAGCGCTAAAGTGATGCTGGGTGGTACGCTCTATTCCAATAAAGGCGTCAATTTGCCGGGCACCAGCCTGGATATTCCTGGATTTACAGAAAAAGATAGGGAAGATCTGCTTTTCGGACTGGAAAACAATATTGATGTCGTCGCGATTTCTTTCGTGCGCACCCCAGCCGATGTAGAAGAAATTCGCAGTTTTATTCAACACCATTCCGAGAAAAACAACTCGCTACCCATTATTGCCAAACTTGAATTACCTGAAGCGGTTAAAAATTTGGATGCCATTTTGGATGTGGCGGACGGTGTAATGGTTGCGCGTGGCGATTTGGCAGTTGAGACCTCGCCCTCCAAGGTGCCAATAACACAAAAAGCGATCATTCAGGAAGCCAACCGCAAGGGCAAACTAGTCATTACCGCTACGCAAATGCTGGATTCGATGATCAATAATCCACGGCCGACTCGCGCGGAAGCGTCTGACGTAGCAAACGCGGTGTTTGATGGTAGTGACGCGTTAATGTTGTCAGGTGAAACCGCCAGTGGAAATTTTCCAGTGGAAAGCGTTCAAATGATGGCCTCGATCATTGAAGAAGCTGAAGAGAATATTGACGATTGGGGTCATTATTACCGCTCTACGATCGGCAAAGACCAGGATGACGCCTTCGCGATTGCTATCGCGGCGCGCGAATTGGCGCATGACAGAAAGATTAAATGCGTCGCGGTTTTTACGCAGTCAGGCCGCTCAGCGATCCTGCAGTCAAAAGCCCGGCCTGGAGTTCCTATCATCGCTTTCACCCCAAGTGAACACACCTACCGTCGTTTGGGCATGTTCTGGGGTGTAATGCCTAACCTTGTTCCATATTCAGACACGCTTGAAGATATGATTCAACACGTTGAGGAAAACCTTATCGGTAAAATGGGATTGGAAGATGGTCAACGAGTTGTGCTCATCTCCGGATTTCCGATTGGTGCTATGCGGTCCACCAATCTAGCCTTAATTCACACTATTGGCAGTCTTAAAGGCTGATCATGCCAAGCTCTGGTTGATCAAATCCAAAGATTTCCTGTCCGGACGCAATTTATCTGCTGGAAGCCTATTTAAGGGTACTGCTCCTGTTTTATACATGTCAAATAAATTAGGCGCGTTCGGATCCACGTAAATCAGACCGGTGATCAGCCAGTTTCGGCGGATAGATTCTTCCAGCATACGGATGGCTTCAGTGCGGTTGGTCGGGTCATAATCTCGTTCAAGTTTCTTGAAAAGTACCACGGAACCGTCATGCATGGTGACTTCGCGGACTGAACCACGTTCAAAATCATCAATGGTGATTTCATCTCTGGGAGGTACAAATTCCACTTCGTGGAGTGGCGCTTCATGGCCTTTGCCCCATGAATAGGAATGCAGGGAAAAGTCCTGGTTATTAAAGCTGACGCAGGGACTGATGATATCCAGGATAGCGGTGCCTTGATGGCTGATCGCCGCTTTAATGAGCTCTTTGACTTGCTTGGGATCGCCGGCAAACGAGCGGGCGACAAATGACGCATTGGCTGCAATTGCTTCCAGCGCGATATCCACGGGCAGGTAAGGATTCTCCCCTTGCCTTTTTAGGGTTAATCCTTTTTCCGCGGTGGCAGAAAATTGCCCCTTGGTTAGGCCGTAGACGCCATTATTTTCGACAATATAAACAAAAGGCATATTTCTACGGGAAAGATGCTTGAATTGGCTTAAACCGATGTTCGCTGTATCCCCATCCCCGCTTACACCGATACCAATGAGGCTTTGATCCGCGAATAAAGCGCCTTGCGCAAGCGAAGGCATACGCCCATGCAGCCCGTTAAATCCAAAGGACCTTTCGAGAAAATACGCGGCTGATTTGCTTGAACAGCCGATGCCGCTAAATTTAACTACTTTCTCTGGCAGCAGATCCAGTTCAAAACAAGCCGTTACGATCATATTGGCAATGGATGTATGCCCGCAGCCCTTGCAGAGAGTTGATGGGCGTCCTGTGTAGTCGCTACGTGTCAAACCGATTTCATTGATGTTTTTTTCCTGCCTAACTCCCGGATTAATCATTTTGCTTTTCTCCGTGAATACAAGCGAAAATCTGCGTACTTATCCACTTCGCGCTCAACGCCATACCATCAGATTTAGAAATAGAGATAAATTTCTCCGCCTGATTGGGGTAATTGATACAAAGAATCTGCTTCATTTGGCCATCGCGGTTATTCTCAACCACGAAAATTCTTTTATGTGCTTGGATAAATCTCTCAATTTCCAGATTGAACGGTAACGCTTTAATTCTGAGATAATCGATATTGATTTCTTTAGACTTAAGATTATCAATTGTTTCGCTGATTGCCATATCAGTTGAACCATAGGATATGATCGCATCTTCTAAATTTCGTCCTTGAATTTCAGGGTTTGGGACTAATAATTTCGCTTTTTCGAATTTCTTTCTTAATCTAAGTAAATTCTTTTCCCAATCCTCTGGTTTTTCGCTGTAGTGCGCAAAGTCATCATGGCTGGTTCCGCGGGTAAAATAAGCTGCTTTTTCATTCATATTCCCTGGGAGTGTGCGATACGTAATTCCATCACCATCAACATCCGAATACCTGCCCCATTCGCGGTTATGTTTTTTGGCAAACTGCGCCAGGTCATTCTCCCAGAGTGTTTTTCCACGTTTCATTGATACATCAGGATATTCCAACTTGTCTGCAGCCCAGATATTCATGCCCAGTTCCAAATCGCTCAGGACGATTACCGGAGTTTGCAGCTCTTCGGCGATATCCAGCGCTTTCCATCCAAATTCAAAACATTCGTTCATATTCGCCGGAATCAGGATCACAAAATCCTTATCGCCGTGGCTCATAAAGTAAGAAAATGTCAGATCTGATTGAGAGGTATGAGTCGGCATACCAGTGCTTGGGCCAACTCGTTGGACATCCCACACCACCAGCGGAACTTCTGTGAAATAGGCAAGACCCAGGAATTCTGACATCAAGCACATTCCCGGACCAGAGGTTGAGGTCATTGCTCTTAGACCCGCCCAGCCAGCGCCAACCACCATGCCAATCGCGGCCAATTCATCCTCTGCCTGTACGACTACGCAGGAATTGTTGCCTGTTTCGCGGTCTGTGCGCAAACTTGGAATATATTCATTGATCGTTTCAGCCAGACTGGTCGCAGGAGTGATCGGATACCAAGCGGCGAATTGCAGCCCGCCGTAGTGCGCGCCTAGTGCGGCTGCAGTGTTGCCATCCAACAAAATCTTTTCATCGTTCGCTTTCATCGGTTCCAGGCGCAGATGGAATGGCATGCTAATGGTTTCTTGAGCCCATGCGTATGCTTTGTTGATCGCGCAGAGGTTGGGATCTATCGCGCTACGCTTACCGCCAAAATGATAATCCAGCGCTTCCTCAAGCTGTGGCATGTCAATGCCTATCAGGTAAGCCAGAACGCCTGTGTAAATCATATTTGCCAGGTAGACGTTTAAACTCGAAGCAAAACCGCATGATTTGACCAAATCATCCACCGGCATCGCGTAAGCAGTAATGGTTTTATCCATTTCACCCGGATTGATAGTTTGGTTATGGAGAACCAATCCAAAAGGATTAAGGTTCTCCATGTCGCCCTTAATGCTTTCGCGGTTCATTGCGATGAGAATATCATCCCCTTCCACCCTCCCCATGTATCCATCCTTTGAAACTCGCATGGAGTACCAAGTAGGCATCCCCTGAATATTGGAAGGAAAGATATTCCTGGCAGATACCGGGATACCCATTTTAAAGATAGCTCTCAGGATGGTGTTGTTCGCTGTAGCGCTGCCAGAACCATTGACTGTGGCAAATGTGATGGAAAAATCATTGATTTTTAAATTCACGTCCATATCATTCCTGCCAGTGATTTTCGCGTTCATAGATAAATTCCATGTGTTTGCCCAACAATTGATACGCTTCCTGATAATTTTTTTCCAGGCATAATTCCGCGATTTTCTTGTGGTAAGTCCATACATTCTTCAAATAAGCAAGATCTGAATATAAGCTCAATCCCATATGCTCATACACATCCCAATACGCTTCAAGAATACCTGTTAGAAAAATATTTTTTTGGTGAGCGTAGAAAGCCAGGTGATAATTCCGGTGTTCTTCATGTGGGATTTGAACAGGATTGCCGTTAAGTTTCTGGAAAGCCGATTTAACAAGATTATTTATTGCGAGCAGATCATCATTTGAAAGAAGGCTGACGGATTCAAGAAAATACGCCTTTTCGAGATGGCTGCGAATGGCTGAAAACTGAAAAAAGTAATCATAATCAAGGTTCACCGCGTAATATAAGCTTTTCGAAGCCGCTGGGGTGAACTTGTACGGAAGGAGTTCAACTCCTTTTTTGGGCTGTGTTGATATAAAACCAAGGTTTTTCGCCAGTTCCATTTGTTCGCGCAGGGAAGCCGGGCTCATTCCTAATTCCAGGCTGATGTCCTGTATTGGCGGAATGCTTTTGCGGTTCCTCTTGCCAAATGAAATTAAGTAATCTAGAAATGCCTTCTGTTTATCCGAAAAATTGATCGAGTTACTCATAATTTGTATTAATCTGATTAATACTATTATAAATTGAACACTCCAGAAATCGAAGTATTAAGTCATCATTAACAAGAACAAAATTAACTTATGAAAAACCATTATTCCCCCAACATATATTCATCCTTCAAACGAAAATTCTGTCTTCAGGTAATATCAACATGAGATAAAGAAAGAGTTCTTCCTGTTGAAGAGATAATTCGGAAAGCTCACCATCAATTGGATGATTGTTGTATCGGTTATAAATTCGCCATGGGTCATTTAATTAGAGTGATGACGGCCAATTTCAAAAATACCTGGATAATCCATCTTACAGGTATTCCTTGAAATAATGTCAGAAAAATTTATTTTTAATTAAATACAATTCGGCGAAAGATTTCTTCAAATCGCGGGTTTTCATCGCTCGAATCTTCAGTCCGCCTGGCGCGCATGCGCTTAAGGAATTTTTCTTTCTCCCCTATTTGAGAGGCATGCTCCATCAATGCTTTAATCTTATTATCCCAAGTATCGGTGATATCAATGAAGATATTCGGCTCTTTGGGCAGCGAAATCCAAACTTCTTTGACATGATGCGGTGCGAGGTTCTCTTCCTTGATTAATTCAGGGAAGAATAGCTCATTTTGCGCAGCTGGAAAAACAGCGTCAATCACCACCTGTCCCGCGGCGCGATGATCCGGGTGATTGATGTAAGAATCTCTAAGGTAATAGTTCGTTGGATCACAGGTTACAACAATGTTCGGCCGCTCCTGCCGAATGACACGCGCGACATCCTTGCGAATATCCAAATTGGGTGTCAGGTAACCATCCTCATAATCAAGAAAGGTAATATTCTTTGCGCCGATCACTGCTGCTGCTCGATATTGCTCATCTATGCGCAGTTGCCTGATATCTTCGGAGCCTTTAAAGTGGTCGTTAACGCCTTTATCACCTTTGGTCAGCAGGCAATAGGCGATTTCGTGACCTTCATTTGCCCACTTGGTGAGCGTTCCCCCGCAAAAAAACTCGGGGTCATCAGGATGGGCTAATACCACGAGCACTTTTTGCTTGGAATCCCAAAATGGCATGGTTAACTGCTCCGGTTGTTTTTATTACTGCGAAATCTTCGTTTTCGGTTCTGTTGTGCAGGTTTCGGCGTATTTTCATTTGGATTTTCAACAACTGGCATTTTGGGTTTGTCTACCACCGGGCCTGAATAATCCTGGATTTCATCGACACCAAATTCCTTGATTCCAACCTCTTCAATATAAACATAAACACTGTTTCGAAGGGGAGCAACATCAGTGATCTTGCCTACGCCGCGTGGAGTCTGGACCATTTTGTTCTTACGCGGCATGTTTTTCATCGCTTCAACATAGGTGCAGAATTCATAATTCAAGCAGCAGCGCAGACGATCGCACATCCCTGTAATGTCAGATGGTGTGAGTGATATTCCCTGTTTTTTAGCCATCCGGATGGATATTGACTCAAAGTTAGTCAGGAATTTTGTGCAGCAGCGCGTTTCCAATCCACAAGCGCCCAACCCGCCAAAATACTTGGCCATATCACGGGGTCCAACCTTGTGAAAATCAATACGTGTGTTAGGAAAATCTTTGGAGATCGCTTTCTTGACTTGGTTAAAGTTTGGCTGATCTTCCTTTTCATCGGAGAAAAGGAATGAAATGATTTTCTCGTCAAAACTAAATTCTGAAGAAATAATTTTCACTCCATCCAGTCTTTGCTGTCTCACCTCTTTTATGCAGGTTTTCAGGGCATTGTCCGCTTTAGCAAGCAGATCATCCCGTTTTTGAAGATCTTCTGGAGTGGCTAAACGATCAATTGGTTTGTAACTTGCGTTCTTTAATACATCAGGATCTGTGATAATTTCGGCCAATTCACCGATCTGCCATCCCCGGCTGGTTTCCACGACGATTGAATCACCAATCTTCGGTTCATCAAGTTTTGATGCATCAAAATAATAATTTTTGCCGATTTTTGAGAATTTAATTCCTACAATTCTCGGTTGGATTTCAGTGTGTGTATCCATATAGATAATTTTATTGCATGTTTAGGCGTGAAATATATGAAGCCAACTCACATGCAATCGCGTTGAACTGCATCGCGGGTTTTGAATCCGGAGACTGTTTGACGATAGGCACACCTGAATCTCCGTACTTACGGATTTCCGGGTCAATCGCGATACGGCCGAGGAAATTGATTCCATAAGCGCCTGCCATTTGCTCCCCTCCACCCTCACCAAAAATATCCAATGTTGATCCATCAGGAAGGGTCATCGGTCCCATATTTTCTATTACGCCTGCTATCGGTATGTTTAATTTCTGAAACATTTCAATGCCGCGGCTGGCGTCATCTAGAGACACTTTTTGAGGCATGGTCACAATTAATCCGCAGGTGACCGGAATGTGCTGTGCCAAGCTGAGCTGAACGTCCCCGGTGCCGGGGGGCATGTCAACTACCAGATAGTCGAGTTCTCCCCATTCAACGTCAACAAGGAATTGGCGGATAGTCGAGTGAAGTAAAGGCCCGCGCCAGATCAATGGCTGGCCCGGTTTAACCAGAAATCCAATGGACATCACCTTTACGCCATGCGCAATGGCTGGAATGAGTTTGTTGTTTTGCGGACCGGGGATTTCACTGACCCCCATCATCGTTGGTACATTAGGACCGTAAAAATCGGCGTCCATCAACCCCACCTTTGCGCCAGTATTGGCTAGCGCGACAGCGAGATTTACTGCGACAGTTGATTTCCCAACCCCTCCCTTCCCGGAGGAAACCGCAACGATATTTTTCACCGAAATTTCAACTTTTTCTTTCAACTGTTGATTCTGTGCTACCCGGGCAGACATGTTGATCTTCACCTGGTTAATACCCTCAATTCTCATGACTGCTTCACGTGCATCAGTTTCTATTCGATTGCGCAGCGGGCATGCGGGAGTGGTCAGTTCGATTGTGAACTCTACATCATTCGTCTCGCTGACCTTTATATTCTTGATCATCCCCAATGAAACCAGATCTTTGTGAAGTTCAGGATCCATGACGGTTTTTAACTGATTCAGAACATCCTGTTCTGTAATTGATTTGGGCATTTTGCTTCTTCCTAAATTTTTTGATGGGTAATTTATAATACAAACGAAGGCAATTCTAACATAAGGATAAATATAATCCGATTAGACCATTTTGATTGCGATTCGAATTAAACGACAGGAGAGAAATGAAAAAAGTTTTAGTGGCATATGCAACCTGGTCAGGCGCAACCCGTGAAGTCGCTGAGCGGATTAGCGAAGTGTTAAGGGCTAGTAATTTTGATGTGGACATTTTACCCGCCAAGCAAGTCAAAAATATTGCTGGTTATCAATCGATCGTTTTAGGTTCTTCCATCCACGCAACACTTCCTGTTGGCGCGTTTAAGAAATTTCTCTCTAAATTCAGTAAAGAGATGATCTCTCTGCCAGTGGCTTATTTTGTCGTTTGCGCAAATATGATGGAAGATAAAGGCGAAAACCGCCAGGAGACCATGGGCTGGTTGAAAAAAGTTACGGATAAATATCCGCAGGTGCAGCCGATTTCCATCGGGCTGTTTGGCGGTGCTGTGAAAACCTCCGGAAGAGATTATGAAAAGCTCAACTTTCTTCTTAAGAAGATCATTGATTCCATGAAACAAAAGATGGACCAGGACTATGGGAAAAGTGATTTCCGCGATTGGGAAAAGATTGAGAGCTGGGCAAAAGCACTTGCAGAAGAAATAAAATAAAAATTTGTTGACTGAAAAAAGTAACCTGGTATTTCTTGTTTATGTATTGCTTGCCATGATTGCTGTCATCGGCGGGTATTTTATCTATCAGTCAACAAACTGGAGCCCTTGGGCTTTTAGTGATTCCGCTGCGTATTTATCGGCAGCCAGAAATTTCGATAGCGGAAACGGGTTGGTGATTATCAACTCAAATGGTTCCATCACACGAATGACCGAATTTGCCCCCCTGTATCCGGTGATATTGAGCATTCTCACCGGAACGGATGGCAATTTCATTCAAACTTCCCGTTGGATCGATATTATCTCTTTTACGGCATCAATCTTTCTGGTGGGTTTACTTGTTTTTTCTACCACCCATGACTTCTTGTCTGCCATAATTGCTTCTGTTTTCATGGTTTTTTCACCGGTGATGGTGGATGCTTTTAGCGGATTAATGTCTGAACCGTTGTTCATTCTCTTGATGTGCATGCAGATTTATTTGCTATGGAAATATCTAAATTCTCAATCAATAGGTTATTTCTTCCTTTTATTGATCGTAACATTTTTACTCCCTCTCACTCGATACGCGGGTATTGTTCTCGTAGTGAGTGCCGGATTTTTGATCATCCTTTTCGACAAATCAAAATCCAGGAGAAGATTTTTTAAAGGATTAGGTTTTACAATTTTTGGACTTTTACCAATTGGATTGTGGTTTCTTGATCTTTACTTGGTATTGGATAAAGTAGGCGGAAAACGCTTCACGCTTGATTTTTCGATTATTCGGTCATTTTTTGAAAGTCTTTTGAGTGAATACCT
>CAYPAG010000021.1:0-6393 GCA_964408645.1 uncultured Pelolinea sp.
TCCGCAAGATTCTCGTTATTAACAAATGGCAGCGGGACATAAAAAGTCGCCCCATTAAGACCTTCCAACGCGTTATCTTTTAATTGCTCACCGGTCAGCAGGTAATAAGCGACATAAACCGCGTCGTAGGCGATCCCGTCCGGATTGAGCAGCGCGAGGCATTCAAATGAATCATCCTCAGACTGAATTTGCATCCAGATGGACAACCCGGAGTTGGAAGGTTCACACAAAAACCGCGGCCAATCGCTGATCGGGCGTTGTGATCCTTTCAATCCCCACAGCACATTCATCATTAACTCATTTGTCCAAATGCCCATAAGATCTGGATGCTCGTTGGCCATATTGGCGATATCCGCTTCCATGCGCTGGTGATCGTCCATCCCTTCATAATTTCCGTCAAACTCTGCCACCACTTTGACGTCAGGATAGCTCGAAAGCATATCCGCGATCACCGCTGTGTAGGCTAATTCCGGGTGACGGTTAAAGTAAGCAAATTCTCCATGTCCGCCCATGCTCTCCAGAATCCAGCCCAGACCGGTTTTGGCCCATTCGCTCTGGCTGATGGTGACGCTGTAAGCGCCATCCGAAGTGGATTCCGCGTCCAGCACGAACACCAGGATACCCTTGTCCCGGGCATCCATGACCAATGGGTGCAGGCCGGCGACGGCAAACTGATCAGTGTTTGCCACAATCGCATCAACGCCCTGCGCGATCAGATCATATCCATCGCCTTCCACGCATTGGATGCCTAATTCTTCGCAGGCAGCATAGAAATTTTCCAACCGCTTGGGAGTAATCCCCTTGTAGTCAGCAAAACCAATGACAAGATCTTGTGGGTCTTTTTGCGGTTTAGCCTGAACAGGCTGTTCTTCCTGTGGTTGCTGGTCTTGCTGGGCAGCAGGTTTTTGGGCAACATCCACGGGACCGCAGAGAGCCGGAGCGTCTGGATTACTGTCCTGTACATCATTATTCGTCAGGTTGAAAAAAATATCGGGAAATATCTCGCCCACCAGGAAAATCTCATCATCCTCGCCGCCCAAATCCGGGACTTTCCCCGAAACTATTTCCACCCGCTGGCCTTCCAGCGTCCAGAAGGGCAAAAAGCGCTGAATCTCGCCTTTCCCGCCTACCGATGTGATCCCGGATCCATCTGGATTCATGACAAAATTGCAGCAGCCATGCTCCGAGCCATCCCAACTCAGGAAAATCTGCCCATCCACTGTCCACTGGATATTGGACACATTGCCCGTGGTGGTCAGCTGCCGGGCACTACTGCCATCAATATTCATGATATCGAGATACGCGTTGGGATCGTTTGCAGCCCCTGACAGCCAGGCAATTTGGCTGCCGTCCAGCGACCAGATGGGTGAAAAATCATTGACATCGGGGCTGTTGGTCAGGTTGATCGGCGCCGCGCTGCCATCTACAGGAATGATAAAAATATCGTTAAAAGCTGAATATGTGATCCAGCCGCCATCAGGTGACCAGTCCGGCAGATCGGCGCCGTTGCCGGTGATTTGGCGCAGGCCGCTCCCATCGGCATTCATCACAAAAATAAATTGACCGGGGCCTTCTTCCGTCTCGCGGTTGGAGACGAAGGCGATCTGGGTGCCTTGTGGATTCCAGGCAGGATCGCGGTCATCTGCGGGTTCATTGGTCAGATTCGTTGGATTGCTGCCATCCGGACCCATCACGTAGATCTCTCGGTTGCCGTCCCGATCTGAATCAAACGCGATCGTGCAGGGTATTTCCACAGGTTCCTGCGTGGGGGTTGGCTCAACTGCAGGAGCTTCTTCTGCAGGTTCAGTTGACGCAGGGACTGCTTCAGATTCCTCCACATCCGGCGTTCCGCCGCAGGCGGTCAATGCCAGCAGCGAGGCAAGTAAAAAGGCATTAAAAATAAGTTTGGTATGTTTCACGATTTCCCTCTTGCTTCAATGTAGGATGTTTTATTCTACGACCGTCTGGCAAATAAGTTAAGCAAAATGGCAGCAACTGCAATTTTTCAAGGCAAGAGAGAGGATTAATTACAGTTTTGGACTTTAAAATATGGGCTTGGTAGGGGCACACGGCTGTGCGCCCCTTTCTAATATAATTGAGGAGCTAGTTCAGTTTTCAATCCAAAAACCAACGCGCGCGAATTTCCTCAGGCGTCATGGCTGGCAGTTCCAGCATATCCCAATCGCCGCGCTGCAGGGTATCCAGTTTACCTAACCACTCCGCCAAATTCTCATTGGTGATCACCGGGTAATCATACCTGAGCGAATTGCCAAATGCCCCGGTCAACATCTCCGGGTTGATCTTGGCGCCGTTCAACGAATAGTAAGCAACATAAACACTCTCATAAGCTGCCCCTCCTGGCGCGATGGTGCTGAACCCGCTAAACCTTGGATCAAGGTCAGATATTTCTTTCCATGACTTTAGGAAATCCTCCCTGTTTGGACAAAGGAAAAACGGGAGCTGATACTCCTCGCCCGCGTTCTTAATCCCCCAGAAAATGGCGTTCAAGTCCCCGTTCGACCAGATCGCTTCCAGATTTTTGTTTTCACGCACCATTTGGGAAATGCTTTGATCAGAATAATTTTCTGTGTTAAAGTCAGCAGGTACTGAAGTAGCACGGATGCCAGGAAATTTTTCCAGTTCGGCATCAATCAATTCCTGGTGGAAACTGTTCTGCCCGACGTTGTAATAGATCATCTCGCCCTCACCGCCCATCTGGGTGAACATCCATTCCAAACCTTGATGAACAGAATCCGATTCAATCGAAAGATTATAAGCACCCTCTATGTGAGTTTCAGCATCCACGATATATAATGGCATGAAAACTCCCCTGGCAGCCCATAACTCAGGGAATGAACCACTCACATCCCAACGATTGGTGACATAAATGATCGCGCTCACCTTCTGATCGACCAATTGAGTCACATTCTCGCCACGGACGCAGTTGATTTGCAGCTCTGCGCAAGCTTTGAGGATCTGCTCTTCTTTTCGCGGGTTGTCATTACTGATCGCGTAACCGATCACCATGTCATCACTGGGGCCGGGTGGCTGCGCTGCTTTCGGCTGATCTTGCTGTGCAGCAGGCGCAAGGGCAATGCCAGCAGGTCCGCAGTGGGCTGGAGCGTCAGGATTACCGTCCTGTACATCATTATTCGTCAGGTTGAAAAAAATATCAGGAAAAATATCTCCCACCAGGAAAATCTCATCATCCTCGCCGCCCACATCCGGGACTTGCCCCGAAACCATTTCCACCCGCTGGCCATCCAGCGTCCAGAAAGGCAGAAACTCCTGGATCGTCCCCTTGCCGCCTGCATCAATTACTTCGCTGCCATCAGCGCTGACAACACAATTCCCGCAAACACCCTCGGGGTGAGCCCAATGGGTGAAGATGCGCCCATCTACGGTCCATTCCAGATCGTAGATTTCTCCGCCTGTGGTAATCTGCTGTGGATTGCCGCCGTCCACGTCCATCACATAGATAAATGAGTTATCACCAATTCGGCTGATCCAGGCAATCTGTTGTCCGTCAGGAGAGAACTTGGGCTGCCCATCCTGCTCCTCGCTTTCGGTCAGGTTCATTTCGCCGCTGCCGTCGACATTGATCACGAAAATATCATCATTGTGGCTGAACGCGACCTGGCTGCCTAGGGGCGACCAATCCGGATAAGCACTGTTGGGCATCGAGGATAGTTGTTTCACGTCGCTGCCATCGGCTTTCATCAGGAAGACATAGCGTCCCTCGCCTTGTTCGTTGCCGCGATCCGAGAGGAAGGCGATCGCGCTGCCATCGGGAGACCAAACAGGATCGAAGTCGTTCGCGCCATGATTGGTCAGGTTTGTCATGCTGCTTCCGTCGGGCATCATTACGAAGATATCTCGATTGCCATCGCTTTCTGAATCGAACGCGATCATGCAGGGTATTTCCACAGGTTCCTGCGTGGGTGTTGGCTCAACCACTTGCTGTTCTTCTTCAACTTCTGTTGTCTCCGGAACAGTTACGGGTTCCTCCACAGCCGGCGCGCCGCCGCAGGCGGTCAATGCCAGCAGCGAGGCAAGTAAAAAGGCATTAAAAATAAGTTTGGTATGTTTCACGATTTCCCTCTTGCTTCAATGTAGGATGTTTTATTCTACGCCCGTCTGGCAAACAAGTTAAGGAAATCAGCAGTAGTTGCGATTTTTTAAGGTAAGAGAGAGGATTGGTTACAGTTTTGGACTTTAAAATATGGGCTTGGTAGGGGCGCACGGCTGTGCGCCCGTTTCAATTTTTCATTTTATATTCGTATGTTCCAACACCTTACTGACCTGATATTTATGGATAAAGATGAAAAAAGGTTATCGGCACAAACTTATTCTTATCCTAAAGGTAAAATTGACCTTTCAATGGATAGCTCAACGCTGAAAGTATTCTTAAATAAAAAACTGGTCTTCCAAAGCAGCGGTAAATGGCTATTTCCGCTGTTTGAGCTGGAGGAGTTTTTAACATGCCAGCCAATGGACATGTCCAAAGCCGAAGTGCGTGACAAGGTCATCGGGAAAGCAGCCGCCATGCTGATCGCGCGCCTGGACGCGGGCAGCGTGCATGGTGAGGTGATGAGCGAGCTCGGGCGTGAGGTGTTCCAGCGCGCAGGCATCCCGCATACGTATGGTGAATTGGTCGCGCGCATCGACTGCCAGACTGAAGAACTGCTGCTCACAGTCACCGATCTGGAGCGCGCGCATGAGTTGCTGTCAGCGCGCGCGGGCAGGTCGGCAAAAGAATAAACAGCTGCCGAAATTTGATTAATCCGGCGTCGTGCGGTAGGGGTCGCCGTTCATCATCACCCCGTCAATGACCGGCATCCAGTCGCTGATGGGGAGGTACTGCGGGCACTTGGGCAGGCATTCCTCGCACTGAATGCAGTTGGAGGCCTTCTGGGCGTCATCCACCATCATGCGGTAGCCTGAACGCGTCCCCTCCAGGTCATTGTAAATCGCGGCGCGGTTGTAATAATCGAAGACACGCGGGATGTTGACGCCGTGCGGGCAGGGCAGGCAGTACTCACAGCGCGTGCAGTCAATCGGGCTCAGTCCGAGCAGCGCCCCGCGAACGCTTTCAACCAGTCTGTTTTCTTCCTCTGTTAAAAGCCCAACGCGCGAATTCGCGGCCGAAACAATATTCTCCTTCACCTGCTGCAGGTTGCTCATGCCGCTCAGCACCAGCGACACTTCCGGCTGGCTCCACAGCCACTGCAGCGCCCAATCCACCGGCGTGCGCTTGACCGCCGCGCGGTCCCACAGGGCTTTGGCCGCGAGGATCTCGCCCGCCAGTTTGCCGCCGCGCAGCGGCTCCATGATCACCACCGCCAGCCCTTTATCCGCGGCGTAATGCAGCCCGGCGCGACCGGCCTGGAAGTCCACATCCATGAAGTTGTACTGGATCTGGCAGAAGGTCCAGGCGTCGTACCCGTCAACGATCTGTTTGAACACCGGCAGGGAATCGTGAAACGAAAAGCCCAGGTGCCGGATGCGCCCGTCCGCCAGCGCTTTCTCGGCTTCTTCAATTAACTTGAGGTCAAGCAGCTTCTGCCACTTGCCCGCGTCGAGCGAGTGCAGCAGGTAGAAATCGATCACGTTCGTCTGCAGGCGGGTGAGTTCTTCGTCCAGCATGCGGTCGAAATCCGCCGTCTTTTCGACCTTGAAGACGGGCAGCTTGCTGGCGATGCGCACCTTTTCGCGGTAGCCGCCCTGCAGGGCGATCCCCAGCGCGACCTCGCTGTTGCCGCCATGGTACACATAGGCGGTGTCGAAATAGTTGACACCCGCGTCCACCGCGCTGCGCACCATCTCTGTCACCTGGTCCTGGTCAATGTGAGTGGAGTCGCCGCCGATGACCGGCAGGCGCATGCAGCCGAAACCGAGAGCGGAGGGCTGCCAGTCGAGTTTGCCGAATGAACGATATTGCATGAGAAGATCCTTCATGAAGTAAAATTAATTGCATTTTTATTTTAACCTGTGATTTCAATTTTATTCAATTGTGTTTATGCAATCTTTAAAAATGGAATAAAGATATAATCCAATGAGGTTTAAAAATAATTGATTGGTCATCGCATGGCATACACCCCCGACAAAAACGCCCCTGCTGCCACCCTCGGCCAGATCCTGGCCAACAGCATCACGCACGGCATCGGCGCCGGGCTGAGCATCGCCGGGTTGGTCATCCTCATCATCCGCGCGCTGCGGCAGGGCAATGGCTGGCACCTGGCAAGTTTCCTGGTGTTTGGCATCTCCCTGGTGATCCTCTATCTGTCCTCCACCGTCTATCACTGCCTGGCCAACCGCCCGGTCAAGGCTTTCCTGCAGCGTATTGACCACTCCGCCATCCTGATCCTGATCGCGGGCACCTACACCCCTTAC
>CAYPAG010000021.1:6403-13296 GCA_964408645.1 uncultured Pelolinea sp.
CTGGGATGGACCATGTTCGGCGTGGTGTGGGGCGTCTCCCTGCTGGTGCTGGTGCTCAAGCTGGCGCTCAAATCGCGCTTTGAAAAACCACCCGTATGGCTCTACCTGCTGCTGGGGTGGATGGGCGCGCTGATCTTCCTGAATACCTTCCGTCAGATGGGAGCGCTATCGGTGTGGTTCCTGCTGATCGGCGGCCTGCTTTACAGCGCGGGTGTGATCTTCTACCGCTGGAAGCAGCTGCCTTTCAGCCACGCCATCTGGCATGTGTTCGTCATGCTCGGCAGCGCCTTCCACTTTTTCTCGGTGCTTTATCTGATTTAATCAGCCATTTCGGTTAGCGCGTTTGGAGACAAGCGCAACCCAAGTTGAGTTATCTCGGCGGTTTTATTGCGTTAATAAGAAAATAATCCCACTTTATGAATCACGCGGGTGGCTAAAGGCAGCCAGAAGCGCGTGAATGAAACACGCCAGCGCCTCCCAGAAACCTTGCGGCGCGGGGCTTGGCGGGGATGCTGGCTCGGGCAGCGGCTCAATCGCCGGTTCTGGTTCTGTCACTGGGATTTCTATCGGTTCAGCCGTTCCGGGCTGGGAAACAGGATCGGGTAATGAATCCTCAATTTCATCAACAACCTCATCCACAGGTGTTGCCGGCGTCTCTTCAACCGGTTCAGGTTGGGTATCATCAATGACTTCGATGGGCTCAGGTTGCGGTTCCTGCTCGATCACAGGCCGGTCAACCAGCGCATTAAGTTCTGCTTCTGATTTAAGCCAGTAATTGCCGTCAATATTGACGCCGATGCCCGCCAGGCGCAGTTTGTCCGTGTACTGCCAGATGATTACCTTGCTCATATCACGCGGTTTGTTGGTCAGGGTGGTGTTGTATTGTGCCAGCCAGAGATAGTGATCCTTCAGCCAGAAGGGTTCGCCGACTTGATTGACCAGAAATCCCCAGCGGCTGTAGATGATGGGCAGCCGATAGCCGCGCGCCACCAGCGCGTCAATCGTGGCTTTCAGCACTGCCGCGACCTTGGCGGGTTCCATGTTGTCGGTGCTTTCCACGTCAATGACGGGCGGCAGGTCAGGCCGGCCGAAATTATCCATCACCGCGTCAAAGTGGCGGGCTTGCCGGCTGGCGCCGATGGCCGGGTGGAAGAAATAATACGCGCCGGTGATGATGCCATTGTTCCTGGCTTCACTCATATTGCGGGCATATTTGGGATCGGTGAATTCGGTTTTTGAACCGGTCGGGATTTCGCCTGCCTTGAAAATGGCAAAGCGAATATTGTGGTATGCCAGCTTGGCAAAGTCAATACTACCCTGCCAGTGTGAAAGATCCACGCCGATGATGCGCGGGGCGGCTTGCTTGGATAACGGGTCGCTTAAATTCATACGGATCGGTTCCTTGTGATTAAATAGATGCAATAAAGATGCCACCGATTTGCTAACACAAGGATTGCTTCACTTGAATACTCTTCAAAAATTAATCCAATTGGAAAAAATGGTTGACCTATTTAAAAAAGCATGTATAATCAGCGGCTAACGTGATAAAGATCACTGAGACAACATGACAATCAACAGCATCGCCATTACCATCCTTATTCTCGCCCTTGGCATTATTCTGCCGGAGGGCAAATCTCGGTTAAGGATGGTCAAGTAAAAAAAGAAGCACCAGAAACCAAGTCAGGACAAAACCACCCGAAACCGAAGCGGGTGGTTTTTTTATAAATAAATGGAATTATGGCTCTAATGATAAGAATAAAAAATGGTCAGCCCTCTGACCTAAAAATAAAAGGAGGTGATGTTATCAGCGCTTTTGGTTTTGAAGTTTCAAAATTTATTTTAAAAAATCATCATTAATTAGGAGAAGTCTCATGAACGCAACAGTTGAAAGCACTAAAAAGCCCTTATTATCCGCACGGCAGGTAGGCGTCGCGGCCGCCTTTGGCGGTGTCGCGCTTGCCATCGTTTTGGCCGGTATCACCATCCCCATTCCGGGCACTGTGGTGGTCACCGATCCGCGCGAACTCTTCACCACCATCGGCGCGTCACTCACCGGTCCGATCGGCGGCGTCGTTGTCGGTTTGCTCGCGGGCGTAGCCGACCCAAGCATCCAGATCGTATCCATGATCGCCCACATGCTCGGTGGCGTCTTCAATGGCTTGGTATACAAGAATGCCTCATGGCGTTTCAAGGACAACAAGGTCGTTTCCCTTGCCTTGTGGGCAGCCCAGGTCCTGGTCTATTATTTCTTTGTCATCGTACCCCTCATCGTGGCCGGCATCATGGTCTTCTTCCCCGATCCCGCGAACGGTTCCTTCTTCAATCTGTTGGGTATTGTGGAAGTCGGCGCGATCCCTGAAGCGCTGCTCACCGCCGTTGTTTCCACCATCGTGATGGCCGCGTTGCCGGAAAAGTACCGCCGGCCGCTCTGGTAAAACACCGGTTATTACTCCGAACTGCCGGGCGGTTGACGACCTCGCCGCCTGGCAACTATTTTCAAATTTTTTTGATGGAGGATTTGAATGCAAGAAAAAACCAGTTTCCCCACCGATTACCTTGATTATTCCAACCGGGAGGATGCGCTGAGCGGAGGCGTGAAGATGATCCCGGTTGAAACACCTAAAGGGACTTTCAAGGTATGGACCAAGCGCGTGGGTAACAACCCGGCCATCAAACTGCTGCTGCTGCATGGCGGCCCGGGCATGACACATGAATATTTCGAATGCTGCGACAGCTTCCTGCCCGCGGCTGGCGTGGAATATTACTACTACGACCAGCTGGGTTCGTTCTACAGCGATAACCCCAATGATCCCGACCTGGTTGACCTGCCCCGCTATGTGGAAGAGGTGGAACAGGTGCGCAAGGCGCTGGGGTTAAACAAGGACAACTTCTTTATGCTCGGGCATTCCTGGGGCGGTCTGCTCCTGATGGAATACGCCCTCAAATACCAGGAAAACCTGAAAGGCATGGTCATCTCCAACATGATGGCCAGCATTCCCGCGTATAATGACTACGCGCATAACGTCATCATGCCCGCCATGGATCCCCAGGTGCTGGCGGAGGTCAAGGGCTATGAAGACGCCAAGGACTATGCCAATCCGCGTTACATGGAATTGCTCGTCCCTCACCACTACGAAGAACACGTCATGCGCATCCCCGCCGACCAGTGGCCTGACCCGGTCAACCGGGCGTTCGCTCATGTCAACAATGATATCTACATCCCCATGCAGGGACCTTCAGAATTAGGCGCCAGCGGCAAACTGCTGGAATGGGACCGCACCAAAGACCTGCACAAGATCGAGGTGCCGGCGTTGGTGATCGGCGCGGGTCATGACACCATGGACCCGGTGCACATGGAATGGATGGCCAAGGAAATGCCCAAGGGGCGCTACCACTTCTGCGCCAATGGCGCTCACATGGCGATGTACGACGACCAAAAGGTGTATTTCGAAGGCCTGACCCGATTTATGCATGATGTGGATGCTGGAAAATTTTAAGCAAATCCTTGCATATTATCAAAACCTTAGGTTTATCTTAAAAGAAAAAATATCCGGGGGATCATTCATGCCTCCGGATATTTTTTATGCTTATCCGATTTTCTTCCGCGATACCAATTCGGGTATTACGCAAATAAATTATGGATGTCTTTCCACTGAAGTTGTTCGAAAGTCTCAACCACCAGATCGGCTTCCGTGAGTTTATTATGCGGGAATGTGATCGCCGAGGCGATACATTTCAGTCCAATGGATTTTGCCGCATGAATGCCGTGCGGAGAATCCTCGAACACCAGACAATTCTCTTTATCTGTCCCCTGTGATTCCAGGGCTAATAGAAACACTGCAGGATCTGGCTTGCTCGGTAAATTTGCCCCACTGTAAATTTCCGAAAAATAATCTTGTGCCTTGAGGGTCTCAAGAATGGTTGTAATATTCTCGTATGCGGTTGAGGACGCAACGACTTGGGTGATACCCATCTCATAAAGATCCTTAATCCAATTTTCTACCCCGGGCAAAAATTTTGCTTCTACCTTTATCAGTTCTCGATATTTGGAATCTCTTTCATCAATGATTTCTTTCAATTTAATGTCACTGACTGAATCGCCAAATATTCCTCCAAATATCTCGTTAGCTGTTTGGCCAAAAACTGTTTTTAAGTGGTCCTTGGGCAGCTCAAATCCATGCTGTTTAAGTACTTCTTTTGAGGCCTCGTGATGCTGCCTCCGTGAATCCACGATGGTCCCATCCAGGTCCCACATCACCAACTTCAGCTTGTCTATTTTTTCCAATTCCATATCTCCATTTAATTTAATATGCACGCTTGCATTACCTGGGCTAAAAGAATCCATGCCACCAGATATCTGCTAGCCGACTTTTTCCGCTCATTAAAGCCGCCCTTCACATTGAAAGGGCAGCTCAATAAAAATGCTTGGCTTGCGTTATCGCGAAAATTACGCGATCATTTTCACACAAACCGGCGTGTGCACCGTGATCTCGGTTAGTTTGGTCAACCTTCCAGAATCCTTGTCGATCCCGAACGTCACAATATTATCACTATCCTGGTTGGCGCAGAGCAAGTAGCGCCCGGATGGATCGATCGCGAAGTTGCGCGGGATTTCGCCGCCGCAGGGCTGGCAATCGATATAGGTAAGTTTTCCCGTTTCCTTCTCCACGCGATAGACAACCAGACTATTATTTCCGCGATTCGAGCCGTAAAGGTAGTTGCCGTCCGGCGCGAGGTGGATATCAGCGCAGGTGTTGCCAGGCATGTTGAGACCTTCAGGCAGCGAGGATGCCACCTGAACTTCCGAAAAACTGCCGTTGGCGCGGTCATAAGCGAGCACAGAAATGGTACTGTTCAACTCGTTGATCAAGTAGCAGTATTGTCCATCCTGGCTGAAAACGCAATGCCGCGGACCAGCGCCTGGCCGGGTTTGAAAATATGACGTCGCTGCGGGTCGCAGGGGTTCATCACCGCCGGTCATTTGGTAGATCATCAACCGATCAATGCCCAGGTCCGGAACGAAAGCGAACCGCCCATCCGGCGAAAAGACCAATGCGTGCGCGTGCGGCCCGGTCTGCCGGGCGGGATTGACACTGGAGCCCTCATGCTGGAAGAACTGGCACATTTCACCTATGGCGCCGTCCTCCTGGATGGGGTAAACCGCGACGCTGCCGCTCATGTAGTTGGAAACAAACAGATGCTTCCCCTCCGGGCTGAGGATCACATGGCAGGGGTCTGTGCCGTTGGTTGGCTGCATGTTGATCAATTTCAATGTGCCGTCAGCCTCCGAGATCTTGAACGCGCTCACTGAGCCGGAAGCCTTACCCTCGTATTCTTTCAGTTCATTTACCGCGTATAAAAACCTTTTTGATTGGTCAATCACCAGGTAAGAAGGATTGATGATCCCGCTGGAAACACCCGTAATTTCCAAGTTGCCGCTTTCAAGGTCAAGTTCAAGCCGATAAATGCCCTTCCCTTTGCTGTCAAGGATCTGGCCTGTGCCAAATTTAATCGGATGGGTGTATGTGCCAACGTAAACCTGAGTTTTTTGCGTCATGGTTTTTCTCCAGGATTTATTTCTTTTTCAACTGCCCATCAACATTTTATACGATTATCGCTCAGAATCAACTTGCGGTTCGGAGGGATTTGAAAATCAGATCCTTATTGATAAAGGACAAATCAAATTCAGCCGGGACTCCTCCCCTAAAGGGGACGGCTCCCTCCCCCTACTGGGAGGCTTCGCACTCACTGCATTCACTCGACTCAAAGAGCGCAAATTACGCGGAGCGCTCTCTGCAAACACCCATATGGTGTTTTGCGCCCTTAGGGTTGAGCAGAATAACAATTCAGACGAAGTTTTCGTGCTTGAATTTGTTGAGAAAACAATAATACTTGTCATGCTGAAGGCGAAGCCTGAAGCATCTCGGCCATTTTATATGATGACCTGATCAATAGTCAATTACTTTTTCGATACCATCGGTTAATCCTTCGGAAAAGCGTAATGTCTTATGATCCCCAACAATCATGCAAGATCCCGTACTTCCTCGTATCTAAAACAGCCGGTCTCATGGTCATTCACCAGCCCCACAGCCTGCATCAACGCATAGATGATGGTCGGCCCGACAAAAGTAAAACCTCTGCCTTTTAATTCCTTGCTGATCCTTTCGGATGCGTCTGTTCTGGCGGGAATTTGAGAAACGCTTTGCCAATGATTCTGTATCGGCTTGTTTCCGACAAATGACCAAATGAACTCGTCGAAGCTGCCGAATTCTCTTTGGATCTCCAGAAATCGCCGGGCATTGTTGACTGCCGAGTTGATCTTCAGCTTGTTGCGGATGATCGTGCAGTCCTGCATCAGCTGCATCAGTCTATCGTCATCAAACAACGCGACCTTACGCGGGTCAAAATCTTCAAATGCTTTACGATATCCCTCCCGCCGGTTGAGAATGGTTGCCCAGCTTAATCCGGCTTGAGCGCCTTCCAGCAGGAGGAATTCGAAATGTTTTCGGTCGTCATGAACAGGGACTCCCCACTCTTCATCGTGGTATGGATGAAACCGCGGGTCCTGCGCCCATACGCACCTAACTTTCATCCAAGACATCGTCCGGGATCAGGCACTCACCATCCGCGGCAACCAGCACGCCATGTTTGAAAACATAAGTTCGTTTGGGTTGATCGATCACCAGCTCTTTAAGGTTCGTACCGGGTAAAACGACGAAGTCCGCCTGTCTGCCCACTTCAAAGCCGTAATTCCGATCCCCAAGCACACCAGCGCCAACATTCGTGGCGAGGTTCAGCAGCATCTCAATCTCATCGTCGCGCTTGTAGCGCAGCCGGTAAGCCAGCATCTTGATGCGGTCGAGCATATCCACGGTATTGAATCCGCTCCAGAT